>CAZXCH010000001.1:0-34969 GCA_964639165.1 uncultured Candidatus Saccharibacteria bacterium
TACATCGTGCGTAACAACCAACAGATGCCCCTCAACCGAAAACAGCGATGGCACTCCGCTTTATAATTGGACCGCGCCCGGATCGATGGAGGGAGCCGGCAACGGACAAAACATCACGCTTACCTATTCCATCCCGGGAACGTATTCGGTAAGCGTGATCGCCTCCACTGATAATTCGCAATCAAGCTGCCAGATCCACGTACAATGAAGTTGAAAAATCCTCTAAAAAATGGGTTGAGGAAGGAAGTAGTCATTACGGCTATTCTCGGTTTCTTTTTAATATTTTTTGGATTAACACGCCCGGCACGTGCTGATGGCTTATTTGATATAAGCGGCTTCACGTCTGGAGCTATTTCGATGTTGATGGAGGGCATCACCTATATTTTGGCTTGGATTTTTGGCGCCTTCATTTCCATAGAAACATGGCTCATTAGTATCGTTTTAAATATCAACGCTAATATACTGCAAACGAGCTTTGTTCAGACCGGATTTTCAATATCGCTTTCCGTTGCAAACCTCGCATTCGTACTGGGGATCATCGTAATTGCGCTTGCAACGATATTGCGAATAGAAAACTACAGTATTAAAAAAATGCTCTGGAAGCTGGTGATTATGGCGATCCTTGTTAATTTCGGCCTCGTAATCATTGCGCCAATCTTTGCGTTCGCCAATGCAACCACGCAGTATTTTCTCAATTCTTTCCCTGGCCAGGGAGGATTCAGTAGTTTTGCGTCAACGATGGCGGGGAAATTCAATCCACAGGCAATGTTTGCCGCAGTCTCGAATCCAACGCCGGGGTCGGGGAATAGTACCGGGCCTTTTGGTCTTTCAGCATCGGGAGTCGGCCAGTCAATAAGCGCGCAGATGGTTCCGATCTTTAGCATGCTTTTTACTGTCGTCGACTTTTTGCTTATTATTTGTGTGCTTGGGGCATTCATTGTTATGTTAATAATAAGATACATCTATATCGCAATTCTCGCGATTCTATTGCCGTTTGCTTGGGCGTCATGGGTATTCCCAAGTTTCAGCTCGCTGTATTCCAAATGGTGGAATAAATTCCTCCAGTGGACGTTTTTCGCGCCCATCTTTATGTTTTTTCTTTACTTGGCGCTCTCCACGATTGGAGGAGCCAACAACGCGGATGCCTTTAATTTAACCAATTATACACAGGGGAGTGGAGGCTCTCTCTTTTCCCCTATCACAGATTTTTTCGGTGGCATCATAACCCCGATCCTTACCAACTTCCTTCAAGAAGTGGTGCTTGGTGGCATGATTATCGGCGGCATGATCGCGGCAGATAGCATGGGCGTCAAGTTTGCAGGCACGGTCGTTAACTTCGCGAAAAAACAAGCGGGGACTTTTGCTACTAATCGATGGAATTCGGCCAGACGGCGCGCAAGTGAAAAGTTGAGATCGATGGGGAAGAAAACCGATGAGCAGGGGAACACCTCTACAACACTCCAAAGAGTGGGCTCAAAGTTCCAGGGATCGCCCTTACCTTTTGCGAAAACCGTCGGTTCTAAAATTGCAAGTGCAGGCTCCCCGGAGGTGGGCAAAGAAGACCGCATAAAGGATGTTGATAAATATGTAGAAGAAAACCTAAAGGGGTTGACTAACGACGGCATGCTCGCGCGTGCGAACGGCATTAATGCCATGACAAGCGACCGCGAACTTGCTGCAATTGGGCAGGAATTGTCCAGGAGAAACCTTACTGCGCCGCCGACCGCTACGACCCCCGGACTTGATCCAACAAAACTGGAAGCCCTTATTAAGGGAGCTGAAAACATGGGCAGCGTCCAGTCTCTTCTTAACAGCCGTCCAGAGCTAGCGGCACAAACAACTGCTGCTACTCCGAGGATGCTTCCTACCGGGGTTATGGAAACGACTGCACAAGCTATCGAAAGAGCGATTACAGATGCAGTGAAGAAAATAAAAATCGCTGACATCCCAACGCTTGAAGCTCGATCATTAGGTGACCCCTCTAAACCAGCTGGTACTTCTCCAACTCCCGAACAGGAGAATATAGCTATAAACATGTCCATTCCACAACTGAACAAGCTGGCTACCGAAGGAGGACCTGGAGCGGCGGCGGCGTATAAAGATACTATTGAAAGAATGGTGACTGCTGCTACCGCTCCGGGCGCACCCGCACTTCCTCCAGCCACGCTCGCAAAATTAAATAATCTATATACGTACGTGAGCGCATCGCCTGCGTGGCAGTATATATAACAAACACATGGATTCTAAGACGTTTCTCTTAAAAATTAAGGATACTCCGCCCTCCATTCGTACATGGTTTGCTTCCGGGGAGGTTTCCCTGATGGTTCGCACAATCAACCAGCACTTTAATATACAAAAAGGAAGCGAAACCGTCCTCCCTAAATTATTGGCTCGCTTGGAAGTGCGTGATATAGCCCCCGATTATTTCGCCGGAGAACTCTCAGAAGAGTTGAAATTGGATCGGGATAAAGCATTGGGTATTTCCACGGAAGTTAAACGAACTATCCTAACTCCACTAACAAAAGAATTCTTGGCTTTTGGTGTTGACATCTCCCTTTTAGATAAATTCCAGATCCCCACTATAAAAGACTTAAGTCCGAGTGCGACCATGGCAATAGTGAACGGTCCGAAAATTATCCAGGATGTGAGCATCACTCCTCCAAAACCTGTGGCGCTCCCCGCTGTCGGTTGGTCAAAAATGCCGGCCTCCACATTCTCATCCACGCCCACACCGGTGCCTCCCGTCACGCCGCGACCCATAACCCCGCTCGCGCCGATAGCTCCGGCAGCCCCGGCTGAACCTGCCCCCATAATCCTTCACGAGGATACGGCGTTCAAAGCGGTAGAAAAAAATGCGGGCTTTACGCTTGCCCGGCCGGGAGGAGGAGCGGATATGCAACTCGGCGGACATGGAAGCTCCTCCGTCCCAACTCCACCGCGGCCGGCGGTTTTGGAATTCGGCGGGGCAAAACCAGCGGCTCCAATGCCGAGCGCAGTTCACAATACCGGGCAAAGTGTCCCGCTCTCCGCGATGCCAACGGCCAATACCGGCCCGAGGAGCGTAAGTCAGATTACGCCCGTCGCCGCTATACCGACGCCGCCGAAACCGCCCGCACCTCCGATGTCGCCAGCGCCGTCTAACATTGTTCCAATGCCGCAACCGCCGCAACCGCCTTCTGCTCCACAATCCGCCAAGCCGATCGTTAAGGACTTTCTTTAGCAATCGCGCGGCGCAATAGCTTATTCGCAGTGGCAAATCCCGGCTGCTGGCTTTACAATGATGAGATATGCAGTACCAAGTTCCACAATTCATTGATACCGAGGATAATCTGGTTGGGCCGTTCTCCCTTCGGCAGTTTGCTTATGTCGGCGCCGCGGCGATCGTGAGCGCCATATGCTATTTCTTCCTACAAACATGGCTGTTCGTCATTGTGGCAATCATCGCGATTGGCGGCTCGCTCGCCCTCGCCTTTCTTAAGATCAACGGCCGGCCGCTCATCAAGGTCATCACTTCCGCTGCTAATTTTTATTGGAAGCCTCAACTTTACGTCTGGAAAGCCGATCATCCGATCATGACGCAGCAAAAGCAGAGGCCTGCTGCCGCGATGCGCGCGTTGCCTCCGATCGAAGAGAAAAAAGTCGGCCGGGTGGCGACGCATGGCGGCAACAATACCGCATCCGCGCCTCCGGATGTCACCGAACGCGAGCTTCCGCCGGTTCAAACCATCGCAAGGGGAGATTCGTTGCACAAGAGCTGGGAAAATCTCCAGACCGGTACGCCGGACGGCGGTGAAACAAAGAAGACTTCCGACCGGCAATTTCTGGAAAAGAAGATGGCCGAGCGGTATGAGATATTCCAGCGGCTTGGCGGCGATCGCGCGGCGGCGCGGCGCGTGGATTATCGCTAAGAAATATGGGAAAATAAGAATATGGCTCCAATACAACAACAGGATGCAGGAAATTCCGTCGATCTCGTGGAGGTCAAGGAGATCAAAGAGAAGACTGTCGTCGTGAAAGACGGAAGCCTTCGTCAAGTTATCATGGTGGGGGGCGTCAATTTTTCCCTCAAATCCGATAACGAGCAGAACATCATCACGCAGGGATATCAGACCTTTTTAAATAGCATCGATTTCCCTCTGCAGATAGTCATCCATTCCCGGAAGGTGAACATCGAAAAATATTTGGAGAGCCTTATGGCAAGAAAAGAAGTTGAGCCGTCACCCATCCTTCAAAACCAAATAGAGGAGTATACGAAGTTTGTGAAAGGATTCGTCGAGCAGAACGCGATCATGGAAAAGATATTCCTGGTGGTCGTCTCGTTCTATCCGCTCTCCGGACTTCCTGGCGTCAGCAAGAGCGTTTCCGGATTTCTCCCGTTCCTCGGAAAGAAAAAAACGCCCGCCGGTGCGGGGCCCGCTTCCGCGCAACGCGCCGAAGAAGAGGAAAGAATGTTCAAAGAAAACCTCGCGCAGCTGAATCAGCGGGTCACCCAGGTGACGACGGGATTGCTGAATATCGGGCTGGAGGCAACCGTCCTTGACGACGAACAGCTCGTTGAGCTCTTCTATAATTTCTATAATCCTCAAACGATCGAGCGCGCCACGGCGCCCGATTCCCGAAAATAACAATACGACCATGCCAGAAGGCCAAGAAAAAAACACTTTTGATAACGTAAAAAAGATCATCGCGCCGGCGGGCGCGCAAGTGTTTCCCAACTACCTGAAGATCGGCGACAAATTGGCGAAGACCTTCTTTGTGTTCTCCTACCCCCGCTATCTTTCTACCGGGTGGTTCGAGCCGCTCATCAACCTGCCAAACCTCTTCGACGTCTCTATCTTCATCAACCCGGTCGATACCGGGAGCGCGCTCAAGAAACTCCGCAAGAAAGCGGGGCAACTGGAATCACAAATGAACGAAGAGCAGGAAAAAGGGCTCGTAAGAAACCCCGTGCTCGAGACTGCCATCAATGACGTTGAAGGTTTGCGCGATTCGCTCCAACAATCCGAGGAAAAACTTTTTGATACCGGCGTCTATATTACGATCTACGCGGACACCCTTGAGGAACTTGCGCGGCTTGAGAGCAAGTTGGTCACCATGATGGAAGCGAAGTTGATCTATCTCAAACCCGCTCTTTTTGAACAGCTTGAGGGACTTTCCTCCGTTCTGCCCATCAACGACGACAAACTGCAGATATACTCCCCGATGAACACGAGCCCTATCTCGTCATTCTTCCCGTTCGTCTCGGAGGATCTTTCGTCAAACCAGGGGATTATGTACGGCATCAACCTTCACAACAACAATCTGGTCATCTTCGACCGCTTCTCTCTTGAGAACGCGAACGAGGTGGTGTTTGCAAAGTCCGGTTCCGGCAAATCGTACACAACCAAGCTTGAGATCCTTCGCGCGCTCATGGCGGGCATCGATATGGTGATCGTCATCGATCCGGAGAATGAATACGGCCGCCTTGCGGAAACGTTCGCGGGAAGTATGTTCAACATCTCGCTTTCCTCGCATGAACACATCAATCCGTTCGATATCCCGCCGATACCTGAGGGCGAGACCCCTTCCGACGTTTTGCGTTCGCACATCGTGAACCTTGCGAGTCTGCTCAAGTTGATGCTTGGCAAACTTACCCCGGAGGAGGACTCCATTTTGGACCGCGCGATCACTGAAACGTATGCCTCGCGCGAGATCGTCGCCGATACGGACTTCACCGGCAAAGAGCCTCCTTTATTGGGAGACCTTGAAACGATCCTGCGGAATCTTGAAGGGGGAAATGAGCTCGCCGAGAAGCTCTATAAATACACAAAGGGTAGCTTTGCCGGTTTTTTGAACCAGCCCACCAACATTGACGTCAACAACCGCCTGATCATCTTCTCCATCCGCGACCTCGAAGAAGAGCTCCGCCCGCTCGGCATGTTCGTCGTGCTCAACTTCATCTGGAATCTCATCCGCGCGAAGCTCGCCAAACGCCTGCTCTTCATCGACGAGGCGTGGATCATGATGAAGAACGACGACAGCGCGACGTTCCTGTTCGGCCTCGTCAAGCGCGCGCGCAAATATTATTTGGGCGTCACCACGATCACGCAAGACGTGGAAGACTTTTTGCGGTCGCCGTACGGGCGCCCGATCGTCACCAACTCTTCTCTTCAGCTGCTCTTGAAGCAGGCGCCCGCCACGATTGATATTCTCGCGAAAGCATTTGACCTCACCGACGCGGAGAAGAATTTCCTTCTTGGCGCCGCCGTCGGCACCGGCATCTTCTTTGCCGGCAAGCGACACGTCGCCATCCAGATCGTCCCGTCATATTACGAAGACCAGATCATCACCACGAATCCCGAACAGCTTCTCGAGGAGAAAAAACAGGCCTAACCCATTCCTATGGCCGAAAGACCGGAACCAAAGATATCCACATCGGAGGCAGTCCTCATCGGGATGTTTTTGTTGATCCTCGACGCGATCGATCTAATCCCCATCGCAGGCGACCTTACGGATGTCGCAGGCGCCCCATTGATCCTCTACTACTATACAAAGCATATCAACGGCGTTGCTTATATTGTTTCCGAGATTTTGGATCTCATCCCTATTGTTCAAGAGATTCCCTCGCGGAGCATCGTTTGGTGGGGGACGGTCGCATTTGATAGATTTGCGCCCGCAAAAGTTGAAGAGGCGGTGGAAAAACTTGGCGAAGAGGCCGAAGGCAAAGAGGGAGGCGGGGAATTGGAAGGCGAAGGAGGACTTGGCGCGGAAACATCAGAAGGCGGCCAACGCGGCGCTTCTTCGGCAGAAAGGGTTGAAGAGGAAGGAGTGCGAGGCAGCGGGACAAAGGAAGGGGTTCAGGATGAAGAGTCAAGACAAAACACCGAATCCGGAACCACCGAGAAAGAGGCGGCGGATATGAGAGAAGGCGGAGAACCGGGTGGCGAAAGCGAAAGTCCGGAAGAAAATGGGGGCCAAAAGAACGGTAACGGTGAAGATATTTCAGCCACGGAGAGCGAAGAGGAGCCAATGGCCGTGACCGAAGGCCAGCTCTTCACTCAGTCGGGCGATGAAAGTTCCTCCTCCACCGAAGAGAAAGGAGAAGATGAGGAGGCTGTAGAAGAAAAGGCTCGTGCCGCGCCACCGAGACACTCTGGGAATACTGTTAGCATTGATAGTTCCAAGAAATGGCAACGAAACCAGCGACGTAAAAAAACCAAACCAAGCACGGCCGACGTTATCCCCCCGGAAGAGATGGCCGCATAGCGCTTCCCCGATTTGAATTTGCTATACTAAAGGAAAGATATGTCCGCTCGTTCTACTATCCGAAAAGTGGTCTTCCTGGGGCTTTTGGTTTTTTCTGCCGTTTTCTTCTTTTCGTTCTGCGGGGCCCATGCCCAAACCGCATCGTCGCCCAAGTTTTTGCTGACCTGGAAGGCATCCAATAGTTATATCCCTTCGTTCTATGAGGGAAAAGCACTCCCGTCCTCGGGAGGCACGAAGATCACTGCATCGCTTGAGCTGATCTCAAACGGAAAGCTCGTCAATCTTAGTAACCAAAATATTTATTGGTATGAGGATGAAATTTTGGTAGGAGGTGGGGCCGGGGTGCAGCAAGTGACATTTACTCCATTTGGAACGCCGCCCAGCACCCTTGTGTTAAGCGTGCAGCTCCCCCAATATAGTGGCGGCTATCTCACCCACACCGTCAACATTCCTTTCGTAACCCCTTTGGCGGTGATTGACGCCCCGTATCCAAACCAAGAATTTTCCACAAATCTTCTTACGCTACAAGGGCTACCGTTCTTTTTCAATGCAACATCAACGAACAACATTTCGTTCACGTGGTCGGTCAACGGCCAAACCGGAGCGAACGCGGAAAATCCTCAAGTGGCCGAGATCAGTCTCCCACCAGGAACCCCGGGCGGAACGAATTTTGGCGTCTCGCTTTCTATCAGCAATTTCCAAGGGGCCACGGTCGCAAACACGAATCAGGAATTCACATTCCAAAATCAATTATGATGAACTTTCTTTTTTTGGTGGCACATGCGGTTACCATCAGCACCGCCATCCCCGGCACCAATCCGAATAGCACGAGCTCCTCGCCGGGGGCGTTCGTGGCGAACTTCTATCAATTCGCATTGATGATCGGAGGAATCCTTGCCTTGGGTGCCATCGTGTACGGAGGGGTCAGATATGTGGCTTCCGCAGGCAATCCTTCCGCCCAAAGCGATGGGAAGGAATGGATCTGGGGGGCATTGATCGGACTCCTGCTCCTTGCCGGAGCCTATCTGGTGCTGAACGTCGTGAATCCCCAGCTCGTGAACCTCAATCTGCCTACCCTGAATCAGATATCGGCGGTGAATAATACGACGGTGGCGCCGGGAAATTATACAACCGCCTCAACGTGCCAGGCTACTTCCAATGGAGGTTCGACCGGAACATGTCAACCCGACGCAAGCGGTAAAAATCAAAACTGCTGTAATCTTAACGGACTGGGGATCTGCACTACCGACTCGTGCTCGGATCTGTCAAATTTACAATGTCGGGCCACTTCTAATGGAGGCACAACCGGATCTTGCCCAAATCTTAATGGGGCGGCCCAAAATTGTTGTTATTCTAGCATCGATGATAGTGCGATCTGCGTAACCGAGACGTGCGCCGATTTTGCCGCCGAGGCCCAATAATATATATAATAGATTCATGAAACGCTATCTCTACATCATCATCGGCATCGTGGTTGCGGCAGTGATCGTAATTTTGGTTCTTTTCTTGATCAAAAATCGTGCGGCTGGACCTTCTCTCGTTACGTCGGGCACGGGGTCTCTGCCCGCCGCCAACACGCAGGGCATTGGCGGTTCCTCGTCGACGGGGAGCGAAAGTAGTGGTAGCGGGACACTTGGCCTTGCGGTCATAACGGGGAGCAGTACGGCCGCCGCGAGCGGACAGATGACCCCGCAGAAGTTTGGTGTCTTATCGAACAATCCGGTCCTTACTTATTTCGTCGATCCACACAACAACATAACCGCCATTGAGCCGACGGGCGAGATATTCACTATCTCAAACGGACAATCCACTATAGTGAACTCTTCAACGATCAACGACATCATTTCTGCAAGTTTCTCGTATGACGGTAAAAAAATACTCGTAAACTATGGCGCCTCTTCTAACCCGCAATCGGGGGTGTTCGATCTTGCGGCAAACACGTGGACATCGCTTCCGCAAGGCATGACGTCTCCTCAATGGTCGCCCGTCAGCAACTACCAGATCGCATATCTCGTGACTACCAACAACGGAAAGCTCGCGCTCGCGACTATAGACGCCTCAAATCTTAAAGCAGCCCCTTCGGTCCTTCTTTCACTCAATGCGAACGACATCGCCCTCCAGTGGCCGACAAAAAGCGAATTTATCCTCTCGGACAGGCCGACGTCAAAGAGCCTTGGTTCGGTGTGGGCATTCAATTCTCTAACGGGGACGTTCTCCCCGGTTCTCTACGAGGTTTCTGGCGCAGAAAGCACCTGGAGTAATAATGTCGCGTTCCCCTATGGACTTCTATTCTCCACCGCAAACGGAGGGAATCGCTTGCAGTTGCAGGCGCTTTCAGGACCTCTTCCCATTGAGTCGCTTACTTTTGCCACGCTTCCGTCAAAATGCACATTTAATACCGAGCTGATGCCCATCGCCACATCCACGACTGCCACTTCTTCAACAAGCACAACAACGTCAACGGCCACTTCATCCACAAAGAAGGCAACGACACCCGCGAAGGCTGCTCCAACCTCTACCCCGTACCTTGCACTTTATTGCGGCATCCCGCGAAGTTCAAGCGGGTTCTCTTCTGCGCATCTTCCCGATGATTATAATATGATGGCTCTCTTTACTTCGGACAATCTCTATAAGGTGAACACTGAGACGGGAGTGATACAACCGCTTTGGAACTCCCCAACGCAGAACATGGACGTCTCGGATCTGAAATTCTTCAATAACGCGCTGTTCTTCGTCAACCGCTACGATAATAAATTGTACGGACTCACATTCGCTAATTAATAAGGCCTTGGAATAAAAAACACCCGCTTCATCGTCGGGTGTTTTTTATTCCAATATCGGCTTGATGATGACATATCGTTCCTTTCCCTCGCCCGCACTTTCGGTCTTCACCTCCGGGTGGACAGCAAGTTCCATATGCACCAATCTGCGTTCGTATGAGTTCATCGCCGGAAGCGCGACTTCCTTCTTTGTGACGGCCGCCTTCTTCGCCGCAGCGCGGGCGAGTTCCGCGATCAGTCGCTCGCGGTCGTGCCGGTAGTTATTGATGTCAAGAAATATCGCTTCGGTCTGATTTTTTTTGGCCACCATCTGGAGGATATGGTTCACCGCATCCACGATTGCCGGGAGGTTTTCCTTCACCATCTCTTGGTCCTCGTAGATAAAAACCGATCCCCTCCTCTCGTCTATTTTGATCTCCAAACGATAATCGGTGAACCCGATGAGGTCTAATGTTTTTTTAATGTATGATTCCCAGTTGTCCATGCGTTCCCGTAACTATTCCATGTTTTCCCAATAAAATCAAGCTTGATAGGCAAAATATCCTCTTCGCCGAACGGTCATCTGCCCGGAGGCGAAGAGGATATTTTGCCGTACCGGGCGTTATACGCCGTACTTTTTCTGCAAATGCTTGTTCACGAAGTACTGCTGGACGGCGGAAAAGAGCGCACTCATAAGCCAATAGAGACTGAGGGCGGCAGGGAAATTATAGAAAACGAGGATGGTGATGATCGGACCGACGAACACCATCTGGCGGGCGATCTTTTCCGCCTGCGTCGGCGCGCTCGTGTTATTAGGGTTGCGATAAATGGCGAGGCGCGCTTGAAGATATTGCGCGAGGGCGGCCGCGAGAATGAGGATAAGATTAGGATTCGCGAGATTGATAAAACCAAGGAAGACGGTATTTATTTTTTCTGGCGTCGCGATGAAGGAATAAAGTCCCGTCAGTTGAGCGGTGCCGACGCCCGAACGGATGACCCAGTAGAAGGTGAGAAGGATCGGGATTTGGATGATGAGAAGCAATATCCCGGAGAAAGGATTGACGCCGTGTTCTTTGTAGAGCTCCATCAACGCCTTTGCCTGCTGATCACGGTCGTCTTTGTGTTTCGTCTGGATATCTTTTATCTTCGGCTGAATGCGCTGCATCAGCATTTGCTGTTTCGCCCCGGTATGGAAGAACGGATAGAGGATGAGGCGGATAAAAAGCGTCACTAATATGATCGCGATGCCGAGATCGTGGAACCCAATCGTTTGATAGAAAAAAATAAGTAGGTTGAGGATTGGCCGGTAGAGTATCTGCTGATAAAGATAGACCATAATTTTTATTTTAATTGTGCTTTCGTAAATGCTTTGGCAAGTTCTTCTTGAAACTGCTTTTTCGTAAGGCGATTCACGCCACGCGAAACTATTATAAGGATATCATTTCCCGTTGTCGTTTGATTCCTAAGCCCGGCCAACACCTGTCTCTTCCAAAAATTTCTTTTTACCGCTGTTTTATGGACCGACATCCCCACCACCACACCGATCCGCGCGTTCCCGACGGTGTTCTTTTTTGTTTTTAACAGGAAAAACGGGGTTGGGATTGTCTTATATCCTTTCGCCCGAAACTGATCCGAGGAGAGACGCGCTGTTTTAGCGGCCATAAAGGCAGGAAAAGCGTTTTATACGGCTAATTTCTTCCTTCCCTTCGCGCGGCGACGGGAAAGAACGCGGCGGCCGGTAGGCGTTGCCTGGCGGACCAAAAAGCCGTGAGTTGTCTTTCGTTTTTTCTTCTTGGGGTTGTATGTGAACGACATTCCCTCGATGATACCACATCGTTTTTAAAAAGCAAAACATCACACCGTGGCGTTTTCCCGCTCTCCCCATGTAATCCCCAGGAAAGGAACTTTTCTGCCTTTCCCTCGCCTTTGACTTGTTCCCTGGAAGAGATAATAATGAATCCACAAACTTAATTATTTTTAACCATGGACCTTGAACAAATGTGGCAGTCGACGTTGGGGGAGATGGAGGTTCAACTGACGAAGGCGCATTTTGCGACGTGGTTAAAAAACAGCCGACCGATCGATAAAAAAGATGATACGCTATTTGTCGCGCTCCCAAGTAATTTTGCGAAAACATGGGTAGAGGAAAAATATCAGAAAAATATCATCGGCATCGTCCGGAACATGGACACGTCGGTCAAAAAGATAGAATTTGTGGTGGGAAATAAGAGCCTCCCCCCCAGCAAGGCCGACGCCGCCACAAAAGACACGCCAAACAGCACCGGCGCCGAGCTTGATTTCAATAAAACCGATCCGGAAACAGGGCTGAACCCAAAATATACCCTCTCCTCGTTCGTTGTCGGCCCTTCGAATGAACTCGCGTTCGCCGCTGCCGCAGCGATCACGGAAGGCCCCGGCAAAAAATATAATCCATTCTTTATTTATGGCGGCGTCGGCTTGGGAAAAACACATCTTATCCAAGCGATTGGTAATGAAATCGTCGCAAAATATAAAAACAAGATAAAACCCAAATACGTTTCCTCGGAACAGTTCACGCGCGATATTGTGTGGGGGTTGCGAAACGACCGCATCGAGAGCGTAAAGAAAAAATATCGCGACGTTGATGTGTTGATCATCGACGACATCCAATTCATAGGGGGGAAAGAAAAGACCGAAGAAGAGTTTTTCCATACTTTTAACGCTCTCTACGAAAGCAACAAACAGATCATTATTTCATCCGACCGGCCGCCACAATCACTGCCAACCCTCCAGGAACGCCTTAGGTCGCGTTTTGAAGGCGGCCTTATCACCGATGTGTCTTACCCGGAATACGAGATGCGCGTAGCGATCATCCGCAGCAAACTTCAGGAGATGAACCGGAAACTCTCCGATCCGGTAGTGGATCTCATCGCGAAGAAGCTCAGAAAGAACATCCGGGAATTGGAGGGGGTCCTTAAAAAGATCATATTTTATGAGGAACGGAAGCAGACCGAGATCAGTATTAAGATGGCCGAGGAGATCATCGAAAAGACTACCCAAAACCTATCAAAAAGGGTTGCCGACTCCCAAATATTGAAAGCGGTCGCCGAGTTCTTTGGCATCACCGTGGAGGATCTTGTAAGCCATAATCGCCGTAAAGAAGTGGTGGAGCCACGTCAGATTGCAATCTATCTTCTTCGGGATATCTCGGACCTTTCCTATCCGTATATTGGTGAGAAGCTGGGGAGAGATCACACCACAGCCATCCACTCCTACGAAAAGATCAACCAGGAAATCAACAGGAATCCCGCACTTAATCAAAAGATATTAACAATAAAGGATATCATTTATAAGAGTTAATCCCGTCGCTATCCACACACACAACGCCGCGTAGAGCTTATTAGTATTGAATAATAAAAAATTATCCCCAGAAATATTCATTACTAATAACAATAATCATAAAAAGTATTTAAATATAAACTATAATTAAGAGATGAAATTTATCGCGATACGGGCAAACATCAAGGATGCTATTTCAGTGATTGAGAAAGCGGTTGGGGAAAACACCAACCTCCCAATATTGAAAAATATTCTTATTGAGGCGGAGGATAACACCATTACTTTTACCGCCACCAATCTTGAAATTGCGATAACGCACCGTGTCGCGGGAAAGGTGATTGAGAACGGGAAACTAACCATCCCACTTACCCTTTTTTCAAGCCTTATTGGGAACATCCAAAGTGACCGGTTGAATTTTGAGAAAAAGGAAAGTAACCTCGAGATTGCCACGGATAATTACAGCGCGGTGATCAATGGTATGCCGGCCGACGATTTCCCCATCACCCCAAAAATAAAAAATCTTGAAAATTATATCGAGATAAAAAGCGTTTTTCTTAAAGAAGCCATCCAGCAAGTTACGGTCGCGTCGCAATATTCAGACCTTCGCCCGGAACTAAACAGCGTCTTGTTTAATTTCTCACTCGAAAACCTCATACTTGCCTCCACTGATGGTTTCCGTTTGGCGGAAAAATCCATCCCATCGAATATTTTTAGCGTAAAAGGGAAAGAGCCGTTCAAAATACTCATCCCGCTCAGGACGAGCCTTGAGGCCGCGAGGATTATGCGCGACGACGAAGTGGTGCGGATATACCAGGATGAGAACCAAGTTCTGTTTAAAACCGATCAAACCGAGATGATATCCCGCCTGGTGGAGGGTAGCTTCCCGGACTATTCCGCGATCGTTCCCCATGAGTTCGCTGCGGAAATCGTGGTGGAGCGGGACGAATTTTTAAGCGCGATAAAGCTCGCCGGTGTGTTTGGGCAAAAAAACAGCGAGGTAAAAATAAAGATCCATCAGAATAAGAAAGCGATAGAGATCAATTCGGCGGATCAAGCGCTCGGTGAGAACAATCATATTCTTCCGGCAAAAATAAAAGGCGATATTCCCGAGGTATTTTTCAATTGGCGCTATCTTTCCGATCCGATGAAGGGCATTAAAGCGGAAGACGTGTTCCTCGGCCTTCAGGAGGATGCGGGCCCGGCACTTATCCGTTCGGTGAGCGATCAATCGTATTATTACGTCCTCAAGCCTATTTTAAAATCCTAATTAGGGTAACCATTCGCCCGCGCCCAATTTTCCACCCCTAACTCCCAATTATTGTATTGGGGATCCATCGCGGGATTTGTCGGATCTACTCCGGTCGGATCATTTTTATCAACATAGTAAAGAATATCGTGCACTTGTCCGTTAATGACATATTGTCCGGTTAAAACCGGCTTTGTCGCGTTTGTCGGATCGGGTTGTGTAAAGGTCGTGTTGGGGACCTCGGGGAGCGCTTGGGTCATAAATGCGTTCCACATCGGCACTGCCGCTAAAATACTGGATCCTGCACGCTGCATCGCCGTGTCATTGTTGTTGCCCGCCCAAACTCCGACAACAAGCGATGGTGTATAGCCCATTGCCCACGCATCTTTATAGTCGTTTGATGTCCCCGTTTTTAGCGCCACGTCATAGCCGGAAAATACGGTGAGATTTTGGCTTGCGCCCATGAGGGGTGCGCGGGCGGCGTTATCAGAAAGGATGTCATTCACCAAACTCACCGACTGCGCGTCCGCTACCTGCGTCGCTTGATCCTGATAAGACTCCAGTGTGTTCCCGTTTGCATCCTGCACGGAGAGGATCATCGCCTGCGCGTGGTGCGTGCCGTCTTGTGAAAGGACAGAATAGGCCTCAGTGAGGTCTATCAACTTCACCGCGCCACCGCCGAGCACAAGAGAGAGGCCGTAATTTGCGGGATCGGTCAGGGTTGTTAAGCCAAAATTATAAGCATTCTCAATGGCGTTCTTTTCTCCGACCAAATAAAGCATTTTTACCGCGGGGACGTTCACTGATTGTGCGAGTGCGTCGCGTATGGACAGCGGTCCGGCGAACGTCCCTTCGAAATCCTGCGGGTGGAAGCATTTTGTGTTTGTTGAGGTATAGTCGGGAACGGCCGGGCACGAAGAATTCATGCTGAATTCTGTGGGTACGTCAAATAATATCGTGTCGGGGGTATACCCCATTTGGAATGCGGTCATATAAACGAACGGCTTCAATGATGATCCCGGTTGGCGAAGTCCCTGGGTCGCTACGTCAAAATTTCCGTCATTGGAAGTATCGAAGTAGTCTGCGGACCCGACAAGCGCCAGAATTTGCCCGGTAGTGGGGTCTTCTGCCACCAGAGCGCCATTCGTCGCTTTGTAGAGTTGCGTGTTGCGTGCGACGCCCGCAGTGACCGCCGTTTCCGCTTGTTGTTGCATCGTCCAGTTTAGCGTCGTGATCACTTTGAGGCCGCCATTATCAACTTCATTCTCGCCATATTTTTGCACAAGATAATTTTCCACTGCCATCACAAAATGTGGCGCTCTAATTCCGGACCCCGTTGCCGACTGTGGCTGGAAGACGATCTTAAAGTTCTGGGCGGCGGTCAATTGGGACTTTGTGATCTTGCCGGTGTTATACATCTGCTGAAGGACCAATTTTTGGCGTTGAAGGAGCTCGCTCACGTGCGTGCCCCACGGCGAGTAATATGTCGGTGCCTGGGGAAGCGCGGCGAGAACGGCGCTTTGGGCAACATTAAGTTGGCCCACCGGGACGCCGAAGTAATCCATAGATGCTTCGCCCACGCCCGAGATATTTGGACCATAAGGCACTTCGTTTAAATATAAGGCGAGTATTTGATCCTTTGAATAATATTCATTCAATTTGACCGCAAGGATGAACTCCCTGATTTTGCGCGAGATTGTCTGGTCGAGCGTAAGAAATGCGGTGCGCGCGAGTTGTTGAGTAAGGGTAGACCCTCCTTCCGCGAATGAGTGGGTGGTGATATCAACAAAAAGGGCGCGCAGAATTCCTTTTATATCGAATGCCGGCTCGTTATAAAACTGCTGGTCTTCAATGGCAATCGTCGCATCCTTGACGCTCTGTGGAATCTGGTCAAAAGAGACCAATGTGCGTTTTTGCCCGTTATTTATATCATAAAGCAGCACCGCGCCCGTCCTATCATAGATCTTCGTCGACTGGCCGATTTCCTGGCTGCCGATTTCCTGGATGGAGGGTACGGTTTTTGCGAAATAAAGCACGGCGAGGCAGATCGCAATGAAGCACGTCGCCACAACAACCCCCGCTATCTGGAGGATTTTGATATACCGCTTCTTTTTTGGGCTGGAGAGCTTGCTTGAGGGGCTTTTCATCATAAGAAGTCCCTTTATTTTACCTCTTTTCCTCTTTTTCGTCCCGATTTTTTAATTTTGAGATAAAAAACACCCCATGCTTAGAAAAGCATGGGGTGTTTGGGCTGTTATTCTATCGGGTCTGCGGAATCGCCCGCGTCATCGTCTGCCGGAGTGCCGAGATCCGCATCGTCTTCGTCCAGATCGTCGTCATCAAGATCTCCCGGGGCATCAACGACGGTCGGATCTTCATCGTCCTCATCGCTTAATCCGCGAAACGCGAGTTGTAATGGAAATAATTCAGTCAACATGGTTACCAATAATTAACGACCTTTTTTATTTTCAACCAGTATATTGTATCATCGCGCACTGTCAAGCAAGCGGTCGCCTGTGGATAAAATAGCGAGCGCGAGCGCGTCGCTTGCGTCGTCGATGAGCGCGAGGTCGGGCTTGCCCAAGATAAGGCGCACCATCTTAAGCACCGCTTTTTTATCCGCCATACCATATCCCGCCACGCCAGCCTTCACTTCGTTCGGCGTGTATTCTTTTATACGAACACCGCGCTCTTTAGTTGCAAGAAGAATGACGCCGCGCGCCTGCGCTACCGCGAGCGCGGTCTTGGTGTTTTTGGAAAAGAAGAGCTTTTCGATCGCCACCACGTCCGGCTTGTGCTTTTTTATGAGGGCATCGATCCCTTTTTTCGTCTCCTCAAGAGCGGGCACGTCGTCGAAGGATTTTATAGCAAGGATGCCCGCGGTCACGTACGTTATGGCCGGACCATTGCATTCAACCACGCCATATCCTATCCGCCGGGTTCCCGGATCGATGCCGAGCGCGATCATGAGAAGTTGATATTACTGTATACGGCTTGGACGTCGTCGCTCTCTACGAGCGCATAAAGGAGGCCCACGAGCTTTTCCTTCTCCTCGTCCGGGATATCCTGCGGGAACTTCGCGGTCCATTCGCCCGCAGCCAATTCGAACGCCCACTGGACGCTTCCGGATTCGGCCCATTTACCGTTGTGATCACGCAGAACGGTTTTTACTTCCTGCACGGTGCGGTTGCGATTATCGCTCAAGGCGGTGATGAGTATCGCCGCGCCGCCCGGGCCATATGCTTCATACAACAATTCCTCCAACTCTTCTGCCGGATCCGCAGCGCGCTTGATTGCCCGGTCGATCGTGTCCGCCGGCACGCCCGCCTCGCGCGCTTTTGCGACCGCCGTGCGGAGCCGCGGATTGAAATCAGGGTTCGGTTCGGTGTGCGCCGCCGCCGAGATCAACTTGAGCGATTTTGAAAATATCTTTGCCCGTTTCTTGTCGGTGATCTCTTTTTTGTGTTTTATTCCCGCCCAGTGCGAATGTCCTGACATATTGCTTGCATTATATCGGCGCGGTATCATCAAAGCAAATGCTCGACGCACCTCAAAAAGACCTTACCGAGAAGCTCGCAAAACTGCGGCGTGACGGGGAAGAGCGTGCCGCCGAGCGGCTCGCCGAGAAGCTGGGGCTTTCGTATGTGGACCTGGCGAAGATCCCCGTATCACTCGATGCGGTAAGGATATTGCCGGAGACCGAGGCGAAGGACGCGAAGGTGGCCGCCATCGAGCTGAAAGCGAAAAAAGTAGCGCTCGCGGCAATCAACCCCGAGCTTCCCGCCACAAAAAAAGCGCTCGAAGAACTCGTCGGAAAAAAGTATGAGGTGAAAGTCGTTGTGGTTTCCCCGTCAAGTATGGAGGCCGCATGGCGCTTTTATCAATTCGTGAAACCGGAAACGGGAAATATCACGGGAAAGGTGGAGATACCTCAAGAGCGCCTCGACGCATTAAAGGCAAAACTGGTGACGATCGATGCGGTCCATAAGGAGATCGGTGCGCTCCCGCTCGCGAATGTTTCTCCGGTAGCGTTGATTGAGATCATCCTGGCGGGCGCGATGGGCTTGCGTGCGTCGGATATTCACACCGAGGCGGAAGAGAAGAAAGCGAAGATCCGTTTCCGCATCGACGGGTTGCTGCACGACATGTTCGACGAGATCCCGCTCGATGCGTATCACACGTTCGTGTCGCGCATCAAACTTCTTTCCGAGATGAAGTTGAACGTTCGCGACGCGGCGCAGGACGGCCGCTTCACGATCGGGCTTGGGCAAAAAGATATCGAGATGCGCGTATCCGTGATCCCGGCGGAGTTCGGCGAAACGATCGTCATGAGAATTCTTGACCCGTCCGCGACGATGGTGACACTGCCGCAGCTTGGGCTTCGTGCGGACAACCTCGCTCTTGTTATGAAGAAAATATCCCAACCGAACGGGTTGATATTGAACACCGGCCCGACGGGTTCCGGAAAAACAACGACACTCTACGCATTCCTGCGCACCATGAACGATCCGACGATGAAGATCATCACCCTGGAGGATCCGATCGAGTATCGCATTGATGGTATTGAACAGACACAGATCGACGAGGAGGCGGGATATACCTTTGGCAACGGCTTGCGGGCCATCGTGCGGCAGGATCCGGATGTGATCCTTGTCGGCGAGGTACGTGACCTTGAGACGGCGGACATCGCGCTCGAAGCGGCGCTCACGGGGCACTTGGTGTTATCCACGCTTCACACGAACGATGCCGTGGGAGCCGTGCCGCGTTTGATCAATCTTGGCGTGAAGGCGGTGAGCATCGGGCCGGCGCTTTCGCTCGCGATAGCGCAACGTCTCGTGCGCGTGTTGTGCAAGGAGTGTAAAAAGGAGGCTCCGGTGGATGGACCGACAGCGGAGAAGATAACCAAACTCCTCGCCGCGCTGCCGGCGAAGGTGGATAAAAAAGTTTATGACGGCTATAAGATCTACGCGCCGGTGGGCTGCGAGAAATGCAATGGCATCGGATACAAAGGTCGCGTCGGTGTATTTGAGTTTTTAGAAGGCGGCCCGGATTTGGAGAAGACGATTTTGCGCGAGGCATCGGAGGTCTCGCTTCGCGAGGTTGCGCAGCGGCAGGAGATGGTCACTATGCAGCAGGACGGCATCCTGAAAGTACTCGAAGGGAAGACGACGTTTGATGAAGTGACGGGAGCCACCGGAGACTTGGTGTGGTAATAGTGTTTCGTATTCTCGGCTCCAAGCAGATGACCGTTCGCCGCGAATACGAAACACCATTACCACGGTTGTTCTTTAAAAAGGGAAAGAAGAAGATAAAAAAATAAGCGCGGACGCTTATTTTTCAAGATTGAAAGTAGTAAACTCAGACCTGGGGGCAATTCCTCGCGAAAGGATAATGATCTCTTCTATCTAATGATAAAAGAGGCTAGAATTACTCAAAGGATATAACCAGCCGGAACCGGTTAGTCCTGTAGTTTTTAGAAATAACTCCCGCCCCCAGATCTGAATCAGCTACTTTTAATGAACATCGGTTAACTTGCCAGCAGCCCATATTTATTGAGCACTGAGATATGTTAGCATATAGAATATTATTTGTCAAGCCCCAGCTTATCCCCACATAATCCACACTCGCCCATGCCAAAAACACCCCCGCCAATCAATAATTCGGCCAATAAAGAGGATTCGAATATCGATCTTACTCTTCGGCCCACCGAGTGGGATGAGTATATCGGCCAAGAGAAGATAAAAGATAATTTAAAAACACTCTTGAGCGCCGCAAAGAAGCGCGGCGAGTCCGCAGACCATCTTTTATTCTCCGGTCCTGCGGGGTTGGGGAAGACGACGCTCGCGTATCTTGTCGCGCGTGAACTTGGCGGATTGATCAAAACCACTTCCGGTCCCGCTTTGGAAAAGGCAGGCGACCTCGCTGCGGTACTTACCAATCTAACGCCCGGCGAAATATTATTCATTGATGAAGCGCATCGCATCAATCCGATGATCGAAGAGGTGTTATATCCGGCGATGGAGGCGCGGAAGTTGCACCTCGTCGTCGGCAAGGGGCCGTCCGCGCGGACGCTTTCTCTCGATCTTCCGCCGTTCACGCTGATCGCGGCGACTACGCGCGAGAATTTACTTTCGCAGCCGTTGCGCTCGCGCTTCGGCGCGACCCTTCGCCTCGGCTATTACACGCCGGAGGATATCAAGAAAATATTAAAACGCTCAGCGGCGATCTTGGGCGTGGAGGCAACGCCGGAGGCGATCGATATTCTCTCTCGTGCGTCGCGTGGGACGCCGCGCGTTGCGAACCGGCTGTTGCGCCGCGCCCGCGACTTTGCCGAAGTGCACCGGGAGAGCGTGATTGACGAAGACGCCGCGCGTAAAACGCTTGCGATGCTTGAGATCGACGAGGTGGGGCTCGAGCCACAAGACCGTGAGCTCCTCATGACGATCATTGAGAAGTTCCATGGCGGACCCGTCGGCATCAACACCATCGCTGCGGCACTTGCGCAGGACCGCGGCGCCATTGAAGATATCTACGAGCCATATTTGATGACGCTCGGCTTTCTCCAGCGCTCGTCCGCCGGGCGCATCGTGTTGCCCGCGGCATATCGGCATTTAAAAATAAAAGGATACGAGGAGTTGTTATAGGAGAGGAGGCCATTGTGTGTTTTGAACACCCCCTTTTTATAAATAAAAATGCCGGGGCGCTTATTGCGTCCAGGCATCACTTGATAAGGTGGCTTACTACCCAGAGCCCTACGGGGAAAAGCACAAATTGTTGGAGACTGAAATGAAACACGGAATGGGGGAACCAAATTCCTCGCCGAACCTCGCGAAATTTCTTATGATACCCCCCAAAGAGAAGAAGTATTCCGCAGAGAATGATTAGTCCCCAGACAACCTCCACGCGATCTTCCACAAAAGCCCTGGCGATCCCGACGGCGAGTATGCCGACAACTCCGAAGTACATTGCACGGTTCATCTCGGGGCCTAAGAGATCTGATGGATCCCTAAGAAAGAACTTTTCCATCAGGCGTTCGGTGACGACGATTGCCAGTGCGGTCGTGACGCAATCGACCAACATAGCAGTGACCACCAGGTTGTGATAGCTGCCACTCGTGAGCCCCTTCGCGCCGAAGATTTGCTTACAGAGCACGAGTAGGGTGGCGGCGAATACAGTCTGAACAATGAGGGCCGCGCCGGTGTTAACGAGTATCGTTGATAGGATCCCCAGCTTCTTTTGGGGAACAGCCACGCGAGTTTTTTTCATCGAGGTCTCCCTCCTCAAAACTGTTGGAATTATAAATAAATATTTTAAAAAAGTCAAACATCCCATCTTTAATTTTAGACATTTTTAATTTCCATGCATTATCCTTCGGGTGTGATTTATATCAACGAGTGGCTTCCAAACCCGGTAGGTAATGACGCTGCCGGGGAATTTATAGAGCTCTATAACAGCGGCGCGGCAAGCGCGAGTCTTGACGGCTACGCATTGGGCGTTGGAGTCAAAAAAGCATTTTCCCTCGCCGGCTATAGTATCCCGCCTGGTGGTTATCTTATTCTAAAAAAGACGCAGGATAAGCTGTCTTTGAAAAACACCGACGGGGCAGTATTGTTATATGGTCCGGGTGGGCAGCTGGCGGATAGCGCAAATTTTGTCGGCGCGGCGCCGGAAGGGAAGAGCTTCTCGCGCATGGATTACGGTACGGCGCCAATCGCACACTTCGCGTTCGAGTATCCTACGCCCGGCGCGGTGAACAAAAAAGTGGACACGACGGTTCACGTGAACAGTTATCCATTCGGCGTTCCGCTTGCGCCGCAACTTTCGCCCGGAGGGTTTATCGTGCTTATGTTCGGCGTCGCATCGTTCTTTCTGGTATTCTTTATCTATGTCATCCAAAAAAATAGAAACATATCGGACTTTTTCTTCGGAGGAGACGAAAAAAGTGGGCTATGATGTTGCGCGGGCGCTCACGAAAAAGGCGGCTGGAAATAAGTGCGCCACGGTGTTTGCCCTTCAGGGCGATCTTGGGGCAGGGAAGACCACGTTCGTGCAAGGGTTTTTAAAAGGCCTTGGATCAAAGACGCGCGTCACGAGCCCGACGTTCATTCTGATGCGCCGGCATAAACTACCGGGCCAAAAGATCAAAAACGTTTTTCATATTGATGCGTATCGCCTAAAGAAGCCGGAACATCTTGAGCCTCTGGAACTCGATGTCATCCTCAACGGTCCGCGCAACGTGGTGTTAATAGAATGGCCGGAGCAGGCGAAGCGGTTTCTCCCGAAGGATACCGTGCGGCTGCAATTCAAACACGGGAAAAAAGAGAATGAGAGGACTATTTCAATAACGCGTCCGGCGTCAATCATCGGCGTAAAATAGCATGAAAAAATTATTACTGATCGACGCGAACTCGATCATCCACCGGTCGTTCCATGCGTTGCCGCCATTCACTACGCCGGAGGGAAAGCCATCAGGCGCCATCTATGGGCTCGCGAGCATTCTGTTGAAGTTGTGGCGTGAGGAGCGGCCGGATTACGCCGCTGCGCTTTTTGATCGGCCGGAACCTACGTTCCGCGATGAGAAATATGCGGAGTACAAAGCGCAGCGCCCACCGACGGCCGATGAGCTGATTTCGCAGTTGATAGAGGCGCATAAATTATTTGAAGCGTTCGGGATAAAAACATTCGAGAAGCCCGGCTACGAAGCGGACGATTTGATTGCCACGCTCGCGGAAAAATTCAAAACATTGCCCGATGTGCAGGTGGTCATTTTGACGGGCGATCGCGACACGTTGCAGATGGTGGAAGGGGACAAGCTCGTCGTGCAGACATTCAACAAAGGAGTGAGCGATACGACGATCTATAACGAGACTGCGGTGATAGAGAAATATGGTATCGCGCCAAAGCAGATGGTGGACTACAAAGCGCTTGTCGGTGATTCGTCCGATAACATCAAAGGCGTGCCCGGTGTTGGACCGAAGACGGCGCTTGAACTGATAAAAAGATTCGGTACCGTAAGGGAGATGTATGAACGGCTGGACGCTGCGGCTGCGGATGATGACGCGGAAGTGAAAAAAATGCGCGACCGGTTCGGCTCGTTCAAAAAAGAGGCGGAGCTTTCGGAAATGTTGGTGACGCTTGAGCGCCATGCGCCGATAGAAATTCCGGCCGATATCGCCGTGCTGGCTCCCGCCGAAGGCACCGGCACCGCCGCGGCATATTTTGAGAAAATGGGATTTGCGACATTGCTCAAGCGGCTCATTATGCCGGGAGCAGACGAAAAGCCGGAACCGAAGGCAAAAAGTAAAGCGGCGGCGAAACATCACGATGCGCAGACGCCGCTTTTTTAAAAAGCCGCGCAAAGGCCGCCGTGATGCTATAATAAAGAGAAATTGAAGAATCAAACCTCCAAAATAAAAGACGTCATCCTATGGCCTGAGTTTCAGGTGATATGGGTAATGCTCGCGATCGTCATCGTGGAGTTCATTTTTGACTTCAATGTTTCCGGATCGTGGGTTTTACTCGTGAATGGCGGATTGCTCGTGATCGTCTTTGCGCTGTCCGCGGTGAGCGTGTACCGTTCGGCGCGCACCGAGCGGGATACAAGCGTTGAACGCAGCGAGCTGAACAGCATCCTCGCCAGCCTTAGCGACGGGCTTATCGTCTACGAAACGGATTTTCGCGTGATATTTTTCAATCCCGCCGCGGAGCGCATTTTTAAACTTGACGCGAAGACGGTGATCGGCCACGTTTTTTCCCCGCGCGACGTGGAGCGCGAAGGATGGCGCACGCTCATCCAGATCGTCTTCCCTTCGCTCGCACCACGCGTCGTCCCTCGCACGAAAGAGAATGAATATCCGCAGGTGGTTGATATCTCATTCACCGATCCGCCATTCGAATTTCGCGTGACAACCGCACCGGTGACGGACGAGAACGGCAAGCCGCTCGGTTTTATGAAGATCATCCGTGACCGCACTTCGCAGATACTCGCGTTGCGGTCAAAGAGCGAATTTGTGACCGTTGCCTCGCACCAGTTGCGCGGGCCGGTGACGGACATCAGCTGGGCGTTGCAATCGCTTGATAACGCGACCGGACTGGATGACACGAATAAGGCGATTCTCGCAAACGCGCGCGGCGCGAGCGATAGCCTTCTTCGCCGCATCGAAGACCTGCTCAATATCGCGAAGATGGAGGATGGTCAGTTCGGATACAAATTTGAGGATACGGATATTGCGGAGTTCATTGCGAAGACGCTCGCGGATGTTTTGCCGGCTGCGCAAAAAGCGGGTATCAAGATCTATTTCGACCGGCCGCAGGACGATCTGCCGCATGTGTTCATCGACCCCAAGAGGTTGTCTATTGCGATCACGAACCTCCTGGAGAACGCTATCCGCTACAACGTGGAGAATGGCGAGGTGACGGTCAAAGTGGACAAGATGCAGGACAAGCCGTTCGTGGTGGTGAGCGTGAAAGATACCGGCATCGGCATACCGCCCGAATCCGTGGAGAAGTTGTTCAACAAGTTCTACCGTGCCGATAATGCCATGAAGCTTCAAACCGAAGGCTCCGGCCTCGGTCTCTATATATCAAAAGGCATTGTGAATGCCCACGGAGGCCAAATTTGGGCAGAATCCGAGCTCAATCGCGGCACCACCATCTCTTTTGCGTTGCCGACAGACCCGAATTTGGTGCCAAAAAACGAGGTGGGAGCGGAAGACTTGTTCTAGGCGTTTGCCTTGCTTTCGGTTTCACGTATAATGATATGCGAAATGGCACCGACCAACTTAAAGGGCAACCATAAATATATTTTCATCGTCGGGGGAGTAATGTCGGGTGTCGGCAAGGGAGTGTCTTCGTCGTCCATCGGAAAAATTTTGCAATCGCGTGGGCTCGAGGTGACATCCATCAAGATCGATCCGTACGTGAACGTTGATGCGGGAACCATGAACCCCACCGAGCACGGTGAGGTTTTTGTTTTGGATGACGGCACGGAGTGCGATCAAGATATGGGCAACTACGAGCGCTTTTTGGACCGCGATCTCTCCGGCGCGAACTATATGACGACGGGCAGTATCTATCAGACGGTCATCAATCGCGAGCGAAGCATGGGCTACGGAGGAAAATCGGTGAGTGTGGTGCCGCATATTCCAATGGAAGTGATGGATCGCATCGATCGCGCGGCGGAGCTCGCGAAGGCGGAGGTGGTGATCACGGAGATCGGTGGTACGGTAGGCGAGTATGAGAACATTCTTTTCATCGAAGCGATCCGCATGATGAAGTTCAAACACCCGAAGGATGTGTTGGTGATCCTCGTCAGCCACTTGCCGATCATGAGCGATGACAATGAGCTGAAGACGAAGCCGACCCAGCAGGCGGTGCGTGCGTTGAATGGCACGGGCCTTCAGCCGGACATCATTCTCGCGCGCGCGAAGTATCCGCTCGATGAAAAGCGCAAAGAAAAGATCGCGTTCAATTGCGGACTGCGCGAAGAGGACGTGATCTCCGCGCCGGATGTCGCGAGCATCTATGACATCCCGGTCAATTTTGAAAAAGACGAACTTGGTAATTTGATATTGGAAAAACTTTCCATGAAGCCGCGTGCGAAAGATATGAAAGAGTGGCGCGCGTTCACGGAGAAGATCCACAATGCGAAGGATGTCGTGCGTATCGGCATCGTCGGAAAATATTTTGCGAGCGGGAAATTTGTTTTAGCAGACTCATATCTTTCCGTGATCGAATCCATCAAGCACAGCGCCGCGCTGTGGGGGGTGAAGCCGGAGATCAAGTGGCTTGATTCGGGCGAGTTTGAGAACGGCGCCGAAGGGTTGAAGACCCTCGATGGTTTTGACGGCATCATCGTGCCTGGCGGATTCGGCTCGCGCGGCGTGGAGGGCAAATTGAAGGCGATCCAGTACTGCCGCGAGAACAAGATCCCATACTTCGGGCTTTGCTATGGTATGCAGCTCGCCACGGTGGAATTTGCGCGGAATGTGCTCAAAATGAAGGGTGCGAACACGACGGAGATCGACCCGAAGACGAAGTATCCCATCATCGACATCCTGCCGGAGCAGAAGAAGTTGATGGCGGAAAAGAAGTACGGCGCCACGATGCGGCTCGGCGCATATCCCGCAGTACTCACACCTGGCACAATCGCGGGTAAGGCGTACGGGAAGACAAAGATTTCCGAGCGGCACCGGCATCGTTACGAAGTGAATCCGGTTTACGTGAAGCGGCTCGAAAAAGGCGGTATCACTTTTTCCGGCGTATCGCCCTCGCGGCGGCTGATGGAGGTAATGGAGCTTCCGCGCAGCGTCCACCCATTCTTCCTTGGCACGCAGTTCCATCCTGAGCTGAAGTCGCGCCCGCTCAATCCGCATCCGCTGTTCAGGGAATTTATGAAGGCCGCGAAAGCGCGGCGTGCCGTGGTGCATCCGACCGTGGTAGCTTCCGCAGTATAGGAGTATATAATAGTGGCATGATCATCTTCCTCTACGGGCCGGACGATTATCGCCGCTCCGAAAAGAAGCGTTCTATCATAGCGGAGTTTTCCAAAAAGCGATCGGAGATCGGGCTTGGTTTTTTCGATCTTGAAGAAAAGACGACGCTTGAATCGCTCGGTGAGTTTTTGAAGACGCAATCCATTTTTGAAACAACAAAGCTTGCGGTACTGGAAAATGCGTTCGAGCTCGAAGCACCGAAGCTCGCCAAGCTGTTAAAGCCGTACGTGGAAGAAAAAAATATCACGATTTTAATTACGGAGAAGGACAAGCCGGTGAAGGCGCTCGCGTTCCTTTTGGAGAAGCCGACAATCTCGCAAAAGTTCGAACAGCTTGCGGGCGCGGAGCACATGGCGTGGCTCGCAGCCGAGGCAAAGAAAAATGACGTGGCGCTGACGCCCTCTGCCGCACAATTCTTATCATCGGTGTATGAGGGCGATACCTGGGGGCTGGTGACGGAGTTGCAAAAGCTTGCGGGGCTGAACCGCGGCGTCGATGGGAGGACTGCCGCCAAGCCGATCGATAAAAAAGATCTGGATGTGTTCGATCTTGAGGTTGCGCCGAACTATTGGGGGCTCATCAACGGGCTAAAGAATTACGACATCAAGAACCGGCTGTACGCGTTTGAGACGATGCTCGCGGCGAACGATCCGCCGGCAAAGATCTTCAATATTCTCGCATCCCAGTGGCAAGAAAAAACCCCGCACATGGCGGAGTATGATCTGGCCGTGAAGTCCGGGAAGGTGGACTACGAAGAGGCCTTGGTTGATTTGTTGATAAGCTGAGAAAGGCGGCTCTTGAGGCGGCTGGCCTTGTTCTTCTCGATGACTTTGGCCTTTGCGGCCTTATCAAGCGCCTTGAAGACGAGCGGGAGGATTTTCGCGGCCTCTTCGTTCTTCTTTGCGACGACAAGCTTGCGGAAGGTGACAACCTGAAGTTTATAGGCTTCCTTGCGAACAACATTCCGCTTGTGGCGGGTCACGTTCTGGCGGAGCGCCTTCTTGGCTGACTTGGTGATTGGCATAAGTGATAGTATAGCGGGAAATCCTGTATTTACAAGGGGCATTGACAACATCACTATTATTATGTTAATATATGCGGAGCGTCCGGCTGGCTAAGCCGGTTTGCCAATTGCCTTTCGGGGAGGCTATCCCCGAAGAATCCAAGCTGGCTAAGCTTGGATAGGAGAATCAAAATGAAGCGTTCTACCAGACTCACGCTGTTCGCCGGAAGTCTCGCCCTCGCAGAAGTGATTGAATTCATCGCCCTCTTCTTTTTCCCATGGTCGTCACACTTCTTCACTCTGTCGCTTGTCACTATTATTGCGATGGTAGTGGAGTGGTCCGGTATGATGAAGTCCCTAAGGAAGGCTAACTTCTGGAGAGCGAGAGAGGATCGATTTTTCAACGCCACAGGACATGAGGCTCCTCATTCGTATAAGGAGGTTGAGGCAATGAAAGCTATCAACGAGCAGGTTGCAGGCCTATTCATTCCCGTCAGGGATGCTATGACTGAACTTGCTCAGCTAAAACGCCAACGCCTTACCGTTTTTAATGCGAAACGATGTGCCAAGCTTGAGGAAGAGATCAGGAAGGGCCGGGAACACTATACCAAAGGCAGAGAGGCCGCACTTCCTTTCTTAACCCTCCCATTCCGGTTAATTTCCGAGCGTAAGCTTTCTGAGGCGCTCAATGAACGCCTGCGTCGGCCTCCGATACCATTTCGGCCGCGCTAGAAGCTCTGCAGTCTATTCTCCCAAACCAGGGACCGCTTTATGTGGTCCCTGTCCTTTTTTATATTTCTGATGCATTCGCGCTTTACCCGCGCTATAATGAACGCATGATATACAGCGTTTCCGGCAAACTAGCGCTAAAAGAAGCCAGCTTTGCCGTGGTGGAAGCGGGAGGTCTTGGCCTCAAGCTCTTTGCGAGCAAGCAAACATTGGAGGCGCTTCCGGCCATCGGAACCGGCATCACATTCTATTGTCACCTCCACGTGCGTGAGGATGCGCTCGATCTCTTTGGGTTCACATCGCCGGACGAGCTGGATTTCTTTGAGATGCTCATTTCCGTCTCCGGCGTGGGACCAAAATCCGCGCTCGCTATATTGGATACGGCGCCGCTTGATGAGCTTTCCGCGGCCATCAAAGAAGGACGCCCGGATCTGCTCACGCGCGCGGCGGGCATCGGCAGAAAGACCGCGGAACGCGTCATTGTGGAGCTTCGCTCAAAGGTGCAGTCTTCAAAGAGCGGTGCGGTGGTGGAGAAGATGCAGACCGATTCCGATCTCGTGGAGGCGTTGACCAGTTTGGGATATCGGCGCGAAGAAGCGCGCGCCGCACTCGGCAAGGTTGACGAAAAGGTGGTCGGCACGGAAGCGCGCTTGCGCGCCGCGCTCGGGGTCTTGGCCAATAAACAAAAATAACGATCGCATCGCGCATGAAAAAGTTTTTAAGAAATATCCACCCGCTGTCGGTCTACCATTTTTTATGGGCGTGGACCGGCGCTCACCTGCATGGCAATCCGAGCAAGAAATTGTTCGTGATCGGCGTGACGGGCACCAAAGGAAAGACAACGACGGTGGAGGTCATCAATGCCATCCTCACCGCTGCCGGCAAACGTACCGCGCTCATCTCCTCCTTGCGCGTGAAGATCGGCGACGAGAGCCGCAAAAATACCACCGGCAATTCCATGCCGGGCCGGGCATATCTTCAGAAATTCCTGCATAACGCGGCACGCGCCGGGTGCAATTACGTAATTATAGAAGTGACGTCACAGGCGGTCGTTCAGCACCGGCACCGGTTCATTCACTGGAACATGGGGGTGCTCACCAACCTGGCGCCGGAACATATCGAATCGCATGGTTCGTTCGAGAATTACCGCGAGGCAAAATTGGATTTTTTGAAATATGTGATAGGTCGTGGCGGCAAGATATTTTTGAACCGCGACGACAAGAATTTTGATTTCTTTATTGAGGCGCTGGGGGATAGCCAGCCGGTCGCGTATTCCAAGGACGACGAGTTCTTCCACGAATCATTGCCGCACATCCGCAGTACGAAGATGCGTCGCGATGACGAAGCGCCGCATTTCCTTATGAGTCCGTTCAACGAAGAGAACATTGCCGTCGCGGTGGCGATCGCGAGGGAGCTCGGTATCGCGAGCAAGATCGTTGACGACGCGATCCTTGAGTTCGAGGGCGTGCCGGGGCGGATGGAGTTCGTTCACGCGGGCGATCGCACTGCGGTCGTGGATTACGCACACACGCCGGATTCGCTCGAGGCGGCATATATCGCCGCAAAGCCAAACCCGTCGCACGATTTTCCGCATCCGCGCCTGATCTGCGTCCTTGGATCCGCAGGCGGCGGCCGTGATACCTGGAAGCGTCCGTCCATGGGTGCTATCGCCGCGGACCATTGCGACGAGATCGTTTTGACGAACGAAGATCCGTACGACGAGGATCCGCAGGGGATCATGGACGAGATCGACGGCGGCATCCCGCGCCCGCTACGCGAAGGACAGCGTGTCTATAAGATCGTGGATCGCGTGGAGGCGATCAATAAAGCGATCGCACTCGCGCAACCGGGCGATGTGGTGATCGGCACGGGCAAGGGGAGCGAGGACTGGATCCATGTCGCCGACGACCGGAAGGTCCCATGGAACGAACGTTCGGTATTTGAGGCGGCGCTTGTGAAGCAGGCAAAGAAATAAAAAACAGCCCCACTCCGGGAAGGGGCAGGGCTAGGGGTGCGGTCAGCGGGATTTTCCACGGCGGCTCTGAGAAGGCTGTTGCCGGGCGTTCGTTCGTGGGCACAGCTCGTGGGCCGAGTCCGCGAATTGTTTGAGGCGACGCGCGGTCCACCTTTTTCTGTGGCGGCGGCGTGGCGGATGCTGGGGGGTTCTATCTATGAAGATGGCGCCTGAGTAGTCTGTCTTAGGCTTTCGCTCCATGGAGTCTTCTCCTCTGCGCAGTATCCTATAGCAATTTGTTTCTCTCCGCAAGCAGCCGTATACTTACTGCATATGCAACTTACTTTCTACGGGGGGACGGGTGAGGCGACTGGCTCGAACTATATTTTGGAATCGGGAGGGACGAAGATCATGATCGATTGCGGGCTTCATCAGGGGAGCCATTACGCGGACCGGGAAAATTTCGAGAAGTTCGCGTACGACCCAAAGGAGGTGTCGGCAGTGTTCATCACTCATTCGCATTTGGACCATATCGGGCGTCTGCCGAGCCTCGTACTCGCCGGATTCAAAGGAACGATCTATTCCACGCACGCCACGCGTGATTTCGCCGAGCTGATGCTTGAGGATTCGGAACATCTTCTTGCAAAAGAAGCCGAGCGCGAGGCTCGCCCGCTGCTGTATCGCGATAGCGATATTCCCAAGGTAACCGGGTTGTGGAAAGGGTTAAAATATCATGAGCCGGTCGAGGTCGGCCCGTTCAAGGTTGAGCTTTATGACGCGGGCCATATTCTTGGTTCGGCGATCATTCACATAGAGGCCGAAGGGAAGACGATCGTGTTCTCCGGTGACCTTGGGAATGTGCCGTCGCCACTCATCAAACCGACGGAAAAGATCCCGTCGGCGGATTACTGTCTGATAGAGTCCACCTATGGCGATCGTGTGCATGAAGATGTGGCGCAGCGGCGTGAGATGCTGCTCGGCGCGATCGAGGAGACGTTCAAGGCGGGTGGCGTGCTCATGATTCCGACATTTGCGATGGAGCGCACGCAGGATCTTCTGTTCCATTTCCATCAGCTGAATGAAGAGGGGAAATTGCCGAACGAACCGATCTTTTTAGACAGTCCGCTTGCGATCAAATTGACAGAACTTTTTAAAAAACACGAGGATGCATTCAATGACAAGGTTGAGAACATCGTGAAGGTGGGAGATGAAGTGTTGAGCTTCCCGGAATTGCGCGTTACGCTATCAACGGAGGAATCAAAAGGGATCAACGACGTTCCGTCGCCGAAGATCATCATCGCAGGATCCGGCATGTCGAACGGTGGACGTATCCTACATCACGAACTGCGTTATCTCCCGGACTCCAAGAGCGAGGTGGTATTCGTCGGCTACCAGGCCGAAGGTTCCATGGGCCGCCAGCTGCTCGAAGGCGCCACGGAGGTGCACATCTTCGGTGAGGCGGTGCCGGTGCGGTGCCGAAGGATCGACATTCCGGGATATTCCGCACATGCGGACCAACCGCATCTGCTCGACTGGCTGAGCTCCATGAAGGGCTCGCTCAAAAAAGTATTCGTGGTACAAGGGGAGCAGACGTCGTCGGAAACGCTCGCGCATAAAATAATAGACGGCTTTGGGATCGCGGCGGAGGTTCCGCACGCGAATGAGAGTGTTACGTTATAATAAACGAAATATCGATAAAAACATGGCGACTAAAAAAATAGACACCGCGTATCACCTTAAATATAAGATCTGCATCTCCGGCGCTGCCGAGATAGAACATTGCCCGCCGGGCACGGTGGAAAAAGCGGAGCTGATCGGCAAGTTGATCGCCGAAGCGGGGATGGTGCTCGTTGATGGTGCCACCACCGGCATCCCGTACTATGCGGCGAAAGGCGCGAAGCTGGCAGGCGGCATCGTCATTGGCCTCTCGCCCGCGGAATCAAAAGCGGCGCACGTGCGGACCTACCGTCTGCCGCTCGATTATCACGATCTCATCATCTATACCGGCTTTGGCTACTCGGGCCGCAACCTACTCCTTACCCGCTCCGCGGACGCGGTCATCACGATCTACGGCCGCATCGGTACGTTGAATGAATTTACCATCGCATTCGAGGATAAGAAGCCGCAAGGCGTGCTCACGCACACCGGCGGTACGAGCGACGAGCTTGAGCACATCCTGAAGATCGCGCACCGCGGCAACGGCAAGGCGGTGTTCGACCCGGACCCGAGGGCGCTCGTGGAGAGAGTGGTAGAGTTGATCCATAAAGAGGAAGAAAAAATGGAGATCGAATAACACCATGGCCGCGAAGAAGAAGAAAATAATAAAGAAGGCGGTAAAAAAAGCGAAAGTGAAGCCCATCGGCAAGGTGACGCATTACTACGCGCACATCAAGGTGGCGATCGTAAAGTTCAATACGAAAGTGAAGGCGGGCACGGAATTATATTTCAAGGGTGCGACGACGGATTTTAAGGAAGTGTCAAAATCCATGCAGTTCGATCACAAACCGGTGGTGGTGGCGATGCCGAAGAAGCAGATCGGTATCAAACTCAAGAAACGCGTTCGCGAAGGAGATTTGGTCTATAAAGCATAACGAGGGGAACAGTAAGAACGCATGTCAATAAAATCTCTCACCATTGTGGCGATCGTCGCCGCGGCGACGATCGGCGAAGGGGTCTTCGCGGTGCCATATGTCATCCAATCGTCGGGATGGCTGGTCGCGCTTGGCTATTTCATCGCGGTCATCGCGATCGTTTCCGTCGCGCATATTCTTTATTTGCGGACACTTGCGGCGACCGATGAGAAGGAACGGCTGCTTGGTCTCGCCCGGAACTATTTCGGCGCGCCGGGATTTTGGATCGGATTTGTGGCGATCGTCATCGGATTGCTCCTTGGATTCGTTGCTTACCTCGTGCTCGGGACGCAGTTCTTGCAAATACTCTTTCCGGGAATATCGCCCAGCCTCGCGCTTGGAATATTCTGGGTTCTGCTCGCGGCGCTTGTGTGGGGGAGCGAGGGGCGGATTGCGCGATTTGAGGCGGTCGGCATTGCGCTCGTTTCATTCGCAATACTTTTCATCTTCTTTACCGGGCACCCCGGCGCACCACTTTACGGCGTACCGCTCGCGGTGCCAGGGCTTGCCAGCTCTTTCCTTCCGTTCGGCGTCGCGCTTTTCGCCCTCGCCGGATGGACGGGTGTCGAGCCGGTCTACGAACTTGCGTATAGGAAAAATGGCGGCAACGGCAGTCCGATGCCGGGAACATTCGCGCTCTTTGCGCTTGGCACCGCTTTTGCGGGATTGCTCTACTGGCTTTTTGCGGCTGGCGTGATCGGCACGGTGCCGCACGTGGCAACGGATACAATCTCCGGTATCGCCGGATGGCCGGTGTGGCGAAAAGATATTCTCGCCGCAGTTGGGTTGCTCTCGGTGGCAGTCGTGTCGGTGCCGATCGCGCGCGAGATTCGCGGGGCGATGGAAAAGGATCTTGGCTGGAATAGCTTTGTTGCGCGTGCGCTCATCATTGTGCTCCCGCTCGCGGCGGTACTCTCCGGATTCAACAACTTCCTCGCGATCGTCGGTCTTGTCGGCGGTGTCTTCATTAGTACCCAATATCTTTTGATTATCTCCGTCGGCCGGCGGACGCTCGCGCTCACTACGCGCGAAAAGGTGCTCCTCGACGTAGTCGCCATTGCGTTCATTCTCGCCGCGGTTTACGAGGTCTGGCATTTCGTAGTATAAAGAGATGCGTTGGGTGGGCGCGCGAATGCGCACCACACAGAACAGAGCTCTCGTAGTTTAATGGATAGAATATCTCCCTCCGAAGGAGGTGGTCGTGGTTCGATTCCACGCGAGAGCACAACGCAGTGAGACCGACCATGACGCATAAATGCTACGTTTTTTGAAGGTAGTCAAGGCACCTCTACATAGAAATCGAACCGAGAATTTTAAAACTTAGATTTTGCGGGTCTATCCCGCCCGTGCGACCATGACGGTTAGATTCCCAAATAGAGAGGTATAATCAAAACAATATGACTGATTCAATGGACAATCAAAACTATCAGCAACCTTCTGATGATAGCGTTCAACAAGGGACTACCATTATAAACAATTATTATGAAGGTTATCCTGATCGTTATGGCTGGAATCACAATTTTTATTTTGACTATTGTTATGATCCTTTTTTCTACGGTGTTTATGATCCTTTTTATTGGGGTTGGGGTTT
>CAZXCH010000002.1:0-24525 GCA_964639165.1 uncultured Candidatus Saccharibacteria bacterium
TCAACGGATTTCACCCCTACACCGTGAGTTCCATGCACCTCTAACCTCCTCTAGTTCTGCCGTATCTCCTGCACTTCCAGGGTTAGGCCCTGGGCTTTAACAAAAGACGCGCAAAACCTCCTACGTGCGCTTTACGCCCAATAAATCCGAATAACGCTTGAGGTCTACGTATTACCGCTGGTGCTGGCACGTAGTTACCCACCTCTTTCCGTAGCACACTCATTTACATTGTTATGCTACTACCGCAGTTTACGACCCGAAGGCCTTCATCCTGCACGCGGTGTCGCTCGATCAGGCTTTCGCCCATTGTCGAATGTTCTTGACTGCTGCCTCCCGTAGGAGTACGAGCCGTGTCTCAGTCTCGTCGTTGGGGGTCAGGCTCTCACCTCCCCTACCGGTCATAGCCTTGGTAAGCCGTTACCTTACCAACTAGCTGATCGGACCTAGGCCGATCTCAAAGCGTCTTGCGACTTTCGTCTTTCGACGATATCGGGTATTACCTCGCCTTTCAGCGAGCTATCCCCGTCTTCGAGGTACGTACCAGGGTGTTACTAACTCGTTCGCCGCTAAATATAAAAATCCGTCGTCTTGATGTAATCGCAACTTCTTCAAAATATATTCCGCTCGACTTGCATGCCTTATCCACTCCGCCAGCGTTCATTCTGGACCAGGATCAAATCCTCTGATAAAAGATTATCGCCCAAAGTCTCAAAAACTTCGAACGGATGATCCTAAAATTTATTGTTGCACCATTTGTTTACTTCTTAACGGTGCCAAAAAGAATAAATTGGGACAACTAAAAAACTCTCTTTTGGTTTTCTTACCAATTCAATTGTTAATGGGCAGCTCGATACAACGAGGTCTATTGTAGCAAAGCCTCAGGAGGTGTCAATGCCCTCTACAATCCACCCATATCAGGCCATATTTAATGGGTATTGACAACATAGGCTCTTATATGTTAATATGAGTGCTGCAGTTCCGGTTTTCAACCCGGGACAGAAAAGTGAGGGTGTCATGGACTATCGGAATCACGACTTTGCCCCGGAAATGCGGGAAAGGGACGAACTGAGGACTTTCGGAAAGTTTCTCAAGATTTTCGGGCTTTGCATCCTGGGAGCCCTGGCGCTCATTGCCGGCTATCATTACTGGCCCGCGATCAGCGACTTCCTCAACCTGAGCCATGCGGCTCGCCTCTAGTAAGTCGACCGACAGACCACGCAGAAAGGGACTAATGCCTCGCGCAACGGTCCCTTTACTTCAATTTGACGAACTAAAATTTATCGCATATAATAGACAACATCATGAAAACAGAGATCCATCCGAAATATTTTCCGAAGGCAACGGTCATCTGCGCCTGCGGCAACACATTCGTAACAGGCGCTACTCAGGAAGAGATCCGCGTTGAAATTTGCGCACAATGCCATCCGTTCTACACGGGCGAAGAGAAGCTCATTGACACCGCCGGACGCGTGGAGAAATTCAAGTCCCGCCGCGCGGCGAAGGTTGAACCGAAGCCGAAGAAAGTTCGCGTCAAGAAAAACTAGGTAAAATAAAAATACCCGCGGTTGCCTCCCTGCAAATGATAGTTCGGCAACCGCGGGTATTTTTATTTCCGCGCTAGTATTTCTTTTACCTTAGTAATAGTAATATCGAGATCCTCCGTCTTATCGATGAAATCTTCCATGCCGAGCGACTTCGCGAGATCGTTGCGCGCGGGCGTCGTCTGCGGCCATGGATCCTTGAGGTTGCTCAGGAACGCGATCCGGGTGTCCTTCGTCTCGGGATCCTGCTTGATTGTAAGCGCAGCGTCCGTTCCCGTCTCACCGGGCATGTGAATATCCATCAGGATCAGATCGGGATGAGATGTCTTCGTCGCGGCAACAGCTTCTTTTGCATCGGAAGCTGTGATCACATCAAAGCCGGAGGCCGTGAGCTTCAGCGACATGATCTCCCGAAGATCCTGCTCGTCATCCACCACAAGAATCAATGGCTTTTCTCTCATTGGAGGAATGCTTTTACTTTTTCGTTAAGAGCGTCAAGATCATCGGTTTTCTTTAAATATCCGGCGGCGCCGAAATCCTGCGAGAACTTATGATTTAATTCCTGCATCTCCTTTTGCGGATCGCCGAGACTCGTAAGAAAAACCACCTTGAGATCTTTCGTCTCCGGATCGTCGTGCAATTTCAGGACTGCGGTAGCACCATCCATCACCGGCATATTGACGTCCATAAGGATAAGATCCGGCTTGAGCGCCTTCGCTTTTTCAACGCCGATTTGCCCATTTTCAGCCGTCTCTATGCGGAAGCCATCGGCTCCGAATTTGGCACCGAAAATCTCACGGAAAGCAGGCTCATCATCAACGATTAAAATAAGCTTTTGTTCCATTGGTACTATTATGATACCATAATGACTGAAAAATCGAACTCCTATCCATGACCACCAATAAGATCATCGTAGAAATCCGGGCCGGAGCGGGTGGCGACGAAGCATCCATCTTTGCGGGCGACCTGGCGCGCATGTACCAACGCTATGCGGCCAAACGCGCCTGGAGCTTTTCAATACTCGATTCCAGCGAGAACAACCAGGGATATAAGAGCCTGACGGCGGAGGTCAGGGGCGAAGGTTGCTATGAGGCACTTAAGCATGAATCCGGCGTCCACCGCGTCCAGCGCATCCCCAAAACCGAGAAGGCTGGGCGCGTGCATACTTCCACCGCCTCCGTGGCCATCCTGCCAATCGTAGAGGCGCGCGAAGTGAACATTTCGCCAAATGACCTTGAAGTGACGTTCTCGCGCGCCGGTGGTCCAGGCGGCCAGAATGTGAACAAAGTGGAGACCGCGGTGCGTATTTTGCACAAGCCCACCGGCATCGTCGTCGCCTCACGCGAGGAACGCTCGCAATATGCCAATCGCGAAAAAGCGATGGATGTGCTCCGGGCAAAGCTTTATGAGTTGGAACAAATCCGGGCGCAAGGCAATATCGCCGAATCGCGCCGCGATCAGATCGGCTCCGCCGACCGCTCAGAAAAGATCCGCACGTATAACTTCCCCGACGATCGCATCACCGATCACCGCATCGGCAAAAAGTGGCACAACATCGAGAAGATCCTCGAGGGCGAGTTCGACCCGATTGTGAAGGCGTTTGAGCAGCAAAAATAACCCGGGTTATTTTTTTTCTTCGTGGATCTCGGAAACCGCGAAGTTGATCATCGAGCCACCCTTGTCTTCAAATAAAAATTTACCCTTGATCTTCTTTCCCGCGAGCACAAGTGGAAGCCAGTGCGGGTCATCGACCCACATCGCATTGAACGGTAGCGCATTTTTTGGATACCACTGCGGACGCATCTCTTCTGATTCTGCAGGATCGCCATCCCAGGCGCGGGTAATAAATACACTGCAAATCTGCGCCCAATCGTGATTATCGGTAAAATCAAAGTCCAGTGTTCCCACTAATTCGAGATCCCCGGGTACCACCGTCACACCGATCTCCTCTTTTATCTCCCGCACCATCGCCGCCGAGATATCCTCCCCTTCCTGCACCTTTCCACCGACGCCATTCCATTTCCCCGTGCCGAATCCCCGCTTTTTCATCGCAAGCAGCACGTTGTCGTCTTTCAGTAAAAAACAGAGGGTTGTTTGTTTCATTCTGGCTTCTGAATTTTTGAAAGCATGATAATCCGATCGTTAAATCCTCCGTTCTTTTCCCTTTTCTGTCTTTGAATGGCCAGGATATCTTCTTGGGTCTTTCCCTTCAACTTCAAAATGGTTTCGATAAGTTCGCAAACATCCGCAAGCTCTTCCTCGAGATTATCGTGTTCTCCGGAATGTTCCAATTCGGTGGCTTTTTCGACCATCTTCCGCAAAAGATAATCGAGAAATTCCCGATCGTCCTTTGCTATACGCAACTCAGCGTCAACGCCGGTACGCGCCTTGATGATCGCGGGTATATTATCGCGCACTAATTTAGGATATTCATTCTCTATGGGGTGATCCGTAGAAATGAATTCCATATTTTTATTCGTCTACGCCGAAACGCTTATAGGTATATTTCTTTGCGCCTTTGCCGAACCAATGCTCGATCTCGTGCTGAGCCTCTTCCGGTGTCTCTGATGCGTGAACCAAGTTCATGACCGCACGCTTTTCCTTATTTGCGAGCAACGGCGAATCGATCGAGAAATCACCGCGAATGGTGCCCACCTCGGCCATATAGGGCAGCGTCGGCCCTGCGATCTTGCGAACCACATCTACCGCATGGATACCCTGCACCACCATGCGCACGAGCGGCGCCGAGAGCATATAATCCACAAGCCACTTCCGAACCTCTTTACCGATCATGAGGTCGTTGTCCATCCCCAACTCCACCTTGGGATCAAAGCCGTATTTTTCATACGTCTTCAGCGTCTTTTGGCCAAGCCGGGCTATCCACGCCTCGTCTTTCGGATAATGCTCATCGATCTGCTCACGCGTCGGCATAAACATTTCAAGCGCAACGATCTTAAGGTCGCGCTGTTCCAACCGTTTGATGATCTCTCCCGTCAGCCCCTTCCGGACCCCGTCCGGCTTTACCATCACAAACGTCTGCTCTTCTTTTGGATGTGCCATGTTTTTATAAATAATTAATGTTTATTTTTTATCCGACTTCTTTATTTCCAATCCTAATTCATCCAGCTGCTTCTTGTCCACCGGGGCGGGCGAACCCATCATCGGATCCCGACCATCGCCGGTCTTTGGGAACGGGATGACCTCGCGGATGTTCGGCTCGCCGGTCAGGAGCGAGATAAGCCGGTCCAGCCCCCAAGCGATGCCGCCGTGCGGCGGTGCACCGAAGCTCAATGCCTCCAGCATGTGTCCGAAGTTCTTGTGGATGCGCTCGGTCTCGAATCCCATGATCTCAAAGACGGTCTCGAGCGCCTTTGGCTGATGGTTTCGGATACTGCCGCCGCCGATCTCCATACCGTTCATCGCAACGTCATATTGGGTAGTAAGAATATCGCCGATGTTCTTCTTGGCGAGCAGGTCGGCCATGAATTCCGGCTTCGGCGCGGAAAACGGATTGTGCGTGAACGTCCAACCGCCCTCTTCCGTTCTCTCAAAGAACGGAAAATCAATCACCCAGCAGAACGCGAGAAGGTTTTTGTCTTCCTTGTCCTTGCGCATGTCCGGCCGATCGGTGCCATACTTTTCCATTGCATCTTTATAGGTGATGCGCGGAAACGGAATCTCCTGGATCTTCTTTTCCGGTGCAAGCTCCTGCACGAGCTTTATCAAAAGCTCTTCGTTAAGTTTCAAAATATCCTCCTGCTCGATAAAACTCATTTCCATGTCGAGCTGGGTGAATTCCGGCTGGCGGTCGCCGCGCGTGTCCTCGTCGCGGAAACAGCGCGCGATCTGGAAATATTTGTCCACGCCTGCCACCATCAACAATTGCTTGTACTGCTGAGGCGACTGCGGAAGCGCGTAAAAATTGCCGTTCTGGATACGCGAAGGCACCAGATAGTCGCGGGCGCCTTCCGGCGTGGAACGCGTAAGGTTCGGCGTCTCGATCTCCAAAAATCCCTGCGCGTCCAAATGGCGACGGATAGAAGTGATGATGCGATGCCGAAACGCGAGGTTGTGTGCAAGCCGTTCGCGGCGAAGGTCCAAATAGCGATATTTCAAACGCATCTCTTCGTTGATCTCATAGCCGTTGGTGTCCACCGAGATCGGCAACGCCTCGGAAGGATTCAATATCTCAAGCGCGGTGGCGGAAAGCTCGTGAGCTCCGGTCGGCACCTTGTCGTTCACCATGTTCGGCGGCCGCTTCTGCACCGTGCCGGCGACCTTCACCACGTATTCAAGCCGCAGATCCGACGCGCCGGCGACGTTCGGCCCTAACACCACCTGGAGAATTCCCGTCCGATCGCGAAGATCGATAAAAACAAGTTTGCCGTGATCCCGGCGCGCATGCACCCAGCCGAACAACTCGACCTGCTCCCCCTCCTTCTTTACCACGTCTATAATGTAGGTTCTCATAACGATTATGCTAATATTAATACAATGTTGACGTTTGAACAAATGTTCGCTCGGTTCGTGATCGCGCTCGTACTCGGCGCCCTGCTCGGACTTGAACGCGAGCTGGTGGGCAAGGAATCGGCAGGGGTCCGCACTACGATGCTCGTCACGAGCGGCGCGGCGATCTTTTCCATGATCGGGCTCGCACTCCCCTACATCGTTTCCGCGCAGACCGGAAATCTCGCGGATGTCGTTGCGCGCAATAGCGGCTATCTTACGATGATCGCGAATATCGTTGTCGGCATCGGATTCCTCGGCGCGGGGCTCATCATCAAAACGGACAATCATCCGCACGGCGTGACGACCGCGGCGCTCATCTGGACCGCGGCGGCGATCGGCGTGCTCGTTGGTATCGGACTCACCCAGTTTGCATTCGCATCGGCAGTCCTGCTTGCGATTCTGCTCTACCTGCTCCGCAAATTGAATGTGAGCGAGACACTCGAGAAAGAACGGAGTATCAAAAAATAGATCCAAAAGAAAATTGTCGTTCTTATAAAAATGACAACTTCATCGCAAAGTTGTCATTCAAGAAATGGAGCTGGCGGTTCGCCAAGCGCACGAGCCGGCAAGACAGTAACGATTGTCTTTCGTTTGTTGTCGTATACCACCGGGAGCCATTGAGTCTCATGCCAAACGAACCATCGGGTTATGCGCAACGTCTCTCGATCCACAAAATGAACCTTCCTTTTGTTTTTCGGAAGATGCTGTTTCTGTATGCTGTTCGCTAACTCTGAAAGTTGCTGCTTGGTCAACGATAGAGAAAATCTTTCCGCAACCCGCCTTTGTGCATGCACGACCTGCGCGTCTTTTTTTATCAAATTACACCTCCGGCGAATTACCAACGCTGACTAAGATATACATCATTTTCCGAAAAAAAAGCAATTCCCCGCTACTTCTCTATCAAATACTCGTACTTCTTATAAAAGAATTTCTTCGCAACCTCCACGAGCAAAAGATACGCAACGACGATCGCCAAGATGAGCAGCACCGGATAAAACCCAAACCGCGCGAAGCCGAAGGCCGGGCCGAGGAATGAGTACGTGATGCCCCAACCTACGGCGACCGCGCCGAAGGTGGCAAGAACGAGCGCCTTGCTCGGTCCCCCATTGGACCAGAAGTTGAACTTGCTCCGGATGATGTTCACCACGAGCGTCTGCGTAGCGATGGATTCCAGGAACCAGCCCGTCTGGAACGCCACGCCGTTCACGTGCAATACATAGAGCAAAACGCCGAACGTGGCGAAGTCGAACAGCGACGAAAGCGGGCCGAAGATATACATGAACTTTTTCATGAACACGATATTGAACTTTTTCGGGCGCGCGAGAAAATCCTGGTCCACTTTATCGAACGGAATCGAGAGCTGTGACGAGTCGTAGAGGAAATTATTGAGCAGGATCTGCGGCGCCGTCATCGGCAGAAACGGCAGGAACACGGACGCGATCGGCATACTGAACATGTTGCCAAAGTTGGACGAGAGCGCCATCATCAGATATTTGAAGGTGTTGGCAAACGTCTTGCGGCCTTCCACGATGCCGTCGATGATCTCACCGAGCCCTTTGCGGAGCAGAATGATATCCGCCGTTTCCTTCGCGATATCCACCGCGTTGTTCACCGAGATGCCAACGTCAGCTTCCTTGATAGAGAGCACATCGTTTACGCCGTCACCCATATACGCCACCACGTGCCCGTTCTCGCGCAGGAGCCGGATGATCATCTCCTTCTGCTCGGGATTGACGCGCGTGAAAACATTCGCCGTCTCCACTTTTTTCTTGAACTCGTGCTCATGCATCGCAGCGATAGCATCGCCATTGAACCATCCAATGATCGGCAGGCCGATCTCGTCCATGATTTTTTTGGTCACCAAATAATTGTCGCCCGTGATGATCTTGACGGCCACATTATACGCTGCCATCTTGGCGAGCGTTTCCTTCGCGCTCTTTTTTGGCGGATCAAGAAACGCAAGGAATCCGACGAATGAAATATCGCTCTCGTCTTTTTTGTCGTACGGCGTCGTTTTGTGCGCGACCTCTTTTACTCCAAGCCCGAGCACGCGAAAACCGTCCGCGGACAAGGCCGCATATTCCTTATTGATCTTCGTGCGCATCGCAGCCGTGAGCTTTTTAGGCTTGAGCGCCCGGACGCCGGTCCCCACGGACCCGTAATGGTCCGCGATCTTCAAAATCTCTTCCGGCGCACCTTTTGCGATGAGTACCGTCTGCTTTCCTTTTTTGACGATCACCGATTCCAGTTTGCGCTCCGCATCGAACGGCACTTCGTCCACTTTTTCCCAACCACCGATATCCATCTTCTTGAATCGCTCGATCGCCTCGTCCAGCACCCCGCGCACACCGGTAAGGTGTTTACTGCTCAGATATCCCCACAGGTTCGTTGCGTCACTCTCCGCGCCGGACGCGTCCACACATTTGATGAGCGTGATGCGGTCTTCGGTGAGCGTGCCCGTCTTATCCGTACACAGCACATCCACGCCGCCGAAGTTATGGATCGCCGCCAGTTTTTTGACGATCACGCCGTTTTTGGACATCTCGATCGCGCCTTTGGCAAGATTGCTCGTGACGATGAGCGGCAAAAGCTCCGGCGTGAGGCCGACGGCGATCGCGACGGCGAAGATGAATATCTGCAGCGGGTCGCGTCGAATCACAAAGATATTAAGGAGGATGACGGCGAGCACCAGGAACAGCGTGGTGCGGAAAATGAACAGGCTGAAATCCTTTAAGTTCTTTTCAAACTCCGTCGGCGCATCCGGGCGCTTGAGCTTGTCCGCGATATTGCCCACCGTCGTATGCTCGCCGGTCAGCACCGCCACCGCCAGGCCTTTTCCGGAAACGACGCTCGTGCCAAGTAGCACTGTTCGCGTGGCGAGCTTCGCAGCGGGAGCGCCCACCGCAGGCACACCGGATTCTTTTTCCACCGGCAACGATTCCCCCGTCAGCACGCCCTCGTTCAAGAACAGATCCTTCGCCTCAAGGACGATCGCATCCGCGGGCACCAAATCCCCCGCTTCAAGCGAAAAAATGTCGCCGGGCACCACCTCGCGCATATTCCGCTCCTTTAGCTCACCGCCGCGCATCACGGCCGCGGTGATCGTCACTTTTTCCTGAAGCGCCTCCGCCGCCCGCGCGGACTTATACGTATTGAAAAAATCGATGAATGCGCTGCCAAACACTATTGCCAAGATGATGATCGCCTCAATGTGCGACCCCAGAATGCCCGACACGATCGCCGCGACGATCAAAAGGATCTGCAGGGGGTTGCGAAATTTCGAGAGAAAGATGAGAAGTGGCTGAAGTTTTTTCTTTCCCGCAAACTCGTTCAACCCGTATGTTTTCAGGCGCGCGGCAGCTTCCTGCTGCGAAAGACCCTTTGCCGAGGTCCTCAAATCCCGAAATATTTCATCCGGTCCCTTTTTTAGGAGCGCATCCAGCGATAATTCGTCAGCCATTGTTATTAGTTTAACAGATTTGGCAATTTGATATATTATGATTGAATATATCAGCCATGAAGAAAGCAAAGGCAGTCATCGTTGATCTTGTGGCAAACGCGGGGGTGGTAGTAAACGGCACGGATCCGTGGGATATTCAGGTATATAACGAGGATTTTTACACCCGCGTCATGCAGAGGCCACATCTGGGCCTTGGAGAATCGTACATGGACGGATGGTGGACGTGCGAACGGCTTGATGAATTCTTCTTCCGGATCCTCCGCGCCGAGCTCGACCAACAAGTAAAAAATTGGACCATGGCGGTCCACTACCTTAAAGCTACGGTGATGAATTATCAGACGAGAGACCGTGCGCTCAAAGTGGCACACAAACACTACGATATCGGCAATGAACTTTACGTGCCGATGCTCGGCAAAAGCATGGCATACACGTGCGGCTATTGGAAGAACGCAAAGAACCTGGATGAGGCGCAAGAGGCAAAGTTCGAACTGGTCTGCAAAAAGATCGGCCTCAAGCCGGGCATGCGGGTCCTGGACCTTGGATGCGGCTTTGGCAGCTTCCTCAAATACGCCGCAGAGCACTACAAGATCACCGGCGTGGGGGTGAATATTTCAAAGGAACAGATAAAGTATGCGGAAGAATCCTGCGCGGGCCTGCCACTGGAATTCAAACTGATGGATTATCGCGATGCCGAAGGAGTGTTCGACCGCGTCGTTTCCATCGGACTCACGGAACATATCGGGCACAAAAATTACCGGACGTTCCTTGAGGTGGCAAGCAGCTGCCTTAAGGATGACGGGCTATTTCTTCTTCACACCATCGGTTCGAACTTTTCCGAGACCGCCACGGACCCGTGGACGAATAAATATATCTTCCCGAACGGCCACCTGCCTTCTGTTTCGCAGCTCGGAAGCGCCATGGAACGTTTGTTCGTCATGGAGGACTGGCACAACTTCGGCGCCGATTACGATAAGACGCTGATGGCATGGCATAAGAACTTCGTCGCCAGCTGGGACGATATAAAAAAAGATTACGATGACCGCTTCTACCGAACGTGGACCTATTACCTGCTCTCTTGCGCCGGCGCATTCCGCGCGCGGAGGATAGAGCTATGGCAAGTGGTGCTTTCAAAGAAGGGAGTGCTGGGCGGATATAAATCGATCCGTTAATGTCGGATTACGAAACACGGAAGAGCAGGCTGTCGGAACAGATGCGTCGGGCAGGCGATGTCCGGCTGGAAAAAGATACCTCCAATCTCTTCCGCAGCCGCAAAGCGGCGCCCCAGAGCCGCTTGAGCGTGCGAGACTTCAATCACGTCCTTTCCGTCAACGCTGCCGAATGCTGGGCGGATGTGGAAGGAATGACCACATACGAGGAATTCGTGAACGAAACGCTGAAGCACGGCCTCATGCCTGCGGTCGTTCCCCAGCTCAAGACCATCACGATCGGCGGAGCGGTTGCGGGCGTGGGCATCGAGGCAACCTCGTTCCGTTACGGCCTCGTGCATGAGACTGTGCTTGAGATGGAAATATTGCTCCCGAGTGGAGAAACCATTATTTGCGATAAAAATAGGAGTGCCGATCTTTTCTATGGTTTTCCAAATTCGTATGGGACGTTCGGTTACGCGCTACGGCTCAAAGTAAAACTGATTCCCGTAAAACCGTTTGTGCGCGTCACGCACACGCAATACCGTGACGTCGCAGAATATTTCCAGGCGCTCCAAAAAATATGCGCGCAGGACACGGACGCCAGTCCCGACTTTGTGGATGGAACGATGTTCGGCCCGACGGAAATGTATATCACGACCGGAACATTCGCTGACAGCGCTCCCTCCGTCAGCGATTACACCTATATGGATATCTATTACCGCTCCATCCGCGACAAGAAGGAGGATCATCTCTCCGTCCGCGACTACATCTGGCGATGGGACACCGACTGGTTCTGGTGCTCAAAAGCGTTAGGCGTCCAACGCCCGCTCATCCGAAGAATGTTCGGTAAACGGCGGCTCAACTCGGCCACTTACGGAAGGATCATGCGGTTAGCCCAGCGCCATCCGTTTATCGCAAAAGCGGCGGGATCGTTCCGCCGGACAGAATCGGTGATCCAGGACGTGGATATTCCGATCGAGAACGCTCCGGCATATCAAAAATTCTTCTTTGACGAGGTCGATATACGGCCCATATGGATCTGTCCTTTTCGCGCGTACGATCGGACCGCACGATTCGATCTTTATCCTTTCAATCCCGACAAGCTGTATGTGAACTTCGGCTTCTGGGATTCCGTCCCGACCAACAAAGAGACGGGATATTATAACCGATTGGTGGAAGCCAAGGTCGCCGAACTGCACGGCAAAAAAGGACTCTATTCGGACTCCTACTACACCGAGGAAAAATTTTGGGATATCTACGATAAGCACGCCTACGACGCCCTTAAGCAAAAATATGATCCGCAAAAAAAATTGAAAAATCTCTATGAAAAATGCGTGAATCGGAAATAATACTTGACAAATAAGCGCTATGTAGTGTATAAAAACAACACGATTCGCTGAAAACAGCGAACGTAAAAAATAGAGAAAGGGAACGCCTAACGGCGAAAGGGGGGGTCCTATGTCCGCATTATTGAGTGCGGCGTCGGCACGGTTCGGAGAGAATCAGAATCAGAAGCCACGCCAGGCAAAACCAACGTTTCTTCTTGAAGATGAGACACCGCTCGCCAATGGCCGCGAAGAGGCCACTGGCGACGAGCAACCTCAAGGCGAAGAGCAGCACCTTCACGAAGAAGAGCGTCCACAATCGCTCCAGGCTCCATCACCCCTCAGCGAGAGAGAGATATTCTTGCTGATGGCGCTTGCGGCGACAGTCGGCGCACTGGCAATCGCGGTTCCAGTGACCGTGTATTGCTTGAGCCAACGAGCTCACGAGTAGTGTTCCATCGAAGCAGCAACCCGCCTAACCTTGCAAAAAAAGGTTTGGCGGGTCTTTTTTTATATACCAGGTCAGACTACCACTCCTTCAGCGGGTTCGGCCGTTCGAATTCCGATGATTCCGCCTGGGCGACCACGCGCGCCATCATCTTGAGCGATTCAAGCGGATAATTGCCGCTCGCCGTTTCGTCGGAAAGCATCACGGCATCGGTGCCGTCCCAGACCGCGTTCGCGATATCCGATACCTCGGCGCGCGTGGGACGCTGGTGATCGATCATGGACATGAGCATTTGCGTGGCGGTGATGCTTCCCTTGCCGTACCATCCCGCATGGCGGATCAAATTTTTCTGGATGAACGGGATCTTTTCCGGCGCGATCTCGATGCCAAGATCGCCACGCGCGATCATGATGGCGTCGGACACGCGGATGATGGCGTCGATGTTTTTGACACCGAGCGCGGTCTCTATCTTTGCGATGATCGTCGCGTTCGGTCCGACGATCTTCCGTAACGTTTCGACATCGCGTGCCGATTGAACGAACGAGATCGCGAAAAGATCCACGCCGTGGGCCAATCCAAACTTCACGTCACGGATATCCTTTTTTGTGAGACCGGAATTGGAAAGTTTGGTGTTCGGAAGATTCACTCCTTTGCGCGAGTACAGGACCCCGCCCCGTGCGACACGCGCGGTGATGCGGTTGCCGGCGATCTTTGTGACGACCAGCTCCATATCGCCATTCGCAAGATAGATCAATTCTCCGACGCGCATGTCGGCGTGCAATTTCGGACTGTCTATGAAAATAATGCGCGCGCCGCCGTTACCGCGTCCGTCCACGTCATCTTTTTTGGTGGAGAAGATGGCCGTCTCGCCTTCAACAAGCCGATATCCTTCTGCGGGCAACTCCCCCACGCGAATACGCGGACCCTGAAGATCCTGCATAATCGGGATCTTCCGTCCGGATTTTCGCCCGGCGGCCGCGAGCCATTTTTTATACTTCAAAAAATTATCGTCCGCGCAATGGGAAAAATTGACGCGCGCGACGTCCATTCCCCCGTCCACAAAGCGCTGGATCATTTCGGCAGAATCCGAGGCCGGGCCGATGGTAGCGATGATCTTGGTACGCATAGTGGATTCACTATAACAAAAAACAACCGCGCGTGGAAACATTCCTCCTGCGTGTTTTTATATAAATTTCTCGATCTTCACCGCCAGTAATCGGATAGCTTTGTGATCCGGATTTTCCCGTCCATCAAGAAATGGCATGAATAACCGCAGCGCCTGAAACTGGATCTTTTGTAACGCGTCATCGTTTGCCATAACGGGATCCGGCAAGGTCACGGCGCGCGTCTTCGTACTAAAATCGGCGAAGCGGACGGTGATACCCACCGTCCTAAAAGAAGTGAATGGCGCGCCTTCGGATCTCTCGCGCTGAAACGCGCGATACACATCAAGCGCGAGATCCGCCAGTGTGGATTCCAAAAGTTTGCGATCCTTCAGCGCTCCTTTGACCGCGACATCATGCGCAAATGTCGTAGCGGAACTGATGGATTTTTGCACGGAATCCATCACGATCGGCGAATCGCTACGGCCCCGCAGCTTTTCATAGAGCTCGGTCCCCCACTTTCCCATCATTCCGGTAAGTTCCGCAGCGGAGAGATGCCTGGCATCGCCAACCGTATACACCCCGAGTTTCTTGAACTGCTCCTCGCTCTTCGGACCGATGCCCGGAATGACGCGCAGGCCGAGCGGCGCCAGAAATGTCTCTGCGTCCTTTTCCTGAACGATCGTAAGTCCGTCCGGTTTTTGCCGGTCGCTCGCGATCTTGGCGATGAGCTTGTTCGGCCCAACGCCGACGGACGCGGTCAGTCGCTCGCGCAGATGTATGTCGTCCTTCATGGCGCGAACGATCTTTTCCGCAGCCTCATAAGAACCGGAAAATGAAAGGTCGAAATACGCCTCATCCACGCTCGCCTGCTGAATCAACACCACGCCGTCGGGACCGGGCGGGACATGATTTCTCACGATCTCCATGATGCGATGCGAAACCTCGGAATATTTTTCCATATTCACCTCCAGAAACGCCGCCGCCAGCAATCCTTTTTTTCGCGCGGCCTCGGAAAGCCTCCAGGCGGTCGAGATCGGCAGGGCGGAACGGATGCCATACGCGCGCGCCGCATAATTGGCCGTAGAGACCACGCCGCGTCCCTTACCGCCTTCCGGATCCGAACCGACGACGATCGGTCTTCCTGCAAGACGCGGGTTATCCCGCTCCTCAATAGAGGCAAAAAAAGCATCCATATCCAAATGTCCGATGATACGCATGGAAATATGATACACCCGTCCGCGACGGCTATTCCTTCATGGCCTGTGCAACGGCCGCCGCCACGCCTTCATCAAAAACGTTGGGAAGTATCTTTTCCGGACTCGGGTCTTTGACGCTTGAGGCAAGCCGTTCGGCAGCATCAATGAACATTTGGTCCGTGAACTGCCGCACGCCGTTATCAAGCGCCCCGCGGAAGATCCCCGGGAATGCGAGCACGTTATTTACCTGGTTTGGAAAATCGGAACGTCCCGTCGCGATGATGAACGCCCCCGCAGCCTTCGCCACGTCCGGCATGATCTCGGGAACTGGGTTCGCGAGCGCGAGAATGACCGGCTGGGGATTCATGGATCGCACCATCTCTTCCGTAAGCACATGTGCCTTGCTCACGCCGATAAAAATGTCCGTGCCGGCGATTACCTGCGCGAGCTCCCCTTTCCGCTCGGAACGACTTGTGATATCCGCGAGTGCCTTTTTTTCGGGATTCAAATCGGGCCGGTCGGAATGGATCGCGCCCTTGCTGTCGCACACAACGACATCACCGAATCCGTACTTCAACAACAATCGCGCTATCGCGGTGCCGGCAGCACCCGCTCCGTTCACCAAAATGGAAACGTTCTCCTTCTTTTCTTTTTTTAACGCCAGCGCGTTGATAAGCGCGGCAAGGACAACGATCGCAGTGCCATGCTGATCGTCGTGCATCACCGGGATTGAAAGTTCTTTTCGTAACCGCTCCTCGATCTCAAAGCAACGCGGCGCGGAAATGTCTTCCAAATTGATGCCACCGAACACCGGCGCGATACGCTTGACCGTCTCGATGATCTCTTCCACGTCCTGTGTCGCGAGGCAGATGGGAAACGCATCCACGTTGCCGAATTTTTTAAAGAGGATCGCCTTGCCCTCCATCACCGGGATGGCCGCCTCCGGGCCGAGGTTGCCGAGCCCAAGGATGGCCGAGCCGTCGGAGACGATCGCGATCGTGTTCCTCTTCAGTGTGTATTCCCGCGCGAGTGACGGGTCCTTGCCGATCTCCACGCTCACCTGCCCCACGCCCGGCGTGTACGCAAGAGAGAGATCATTCCTTGTCACAAGCGGCACCTTGCTGGCCACTTCCAATTTGCCATGATGCTCCTTATGGAACCGCAGCGAATCTTCATATATTTTATCCATCGCTCCATTATACTGCATTCCCCGTTGCGCGACCGTATTTTGACAGCGCCAACGCGGTGGTATATGTTTTTCATAGTAGGTCGAAGCGGCGTCTTGGAGGCCACCATGTCTGACGATAATAAAAACCTTCGCGTATTCTTAGAGAAACGTTGTTTGGGAGCGGCCTGGATCGCATACAAGGGTGCGGTGATATCCATGAATATCATTTGGATTCCGATCATCACGGAGGCGCTCGACTATAGCGACTCCGCGTGGGCCGAAGCGATAGACACGCTTACCACCGAGTTGGATATTAAACTACAGATGCTCTATCCTCACTGCCTTGTCATTGTCCAAGTGGAAATCACCCCCAAAGATTCATCGCCCGAAGAGGTGCTGGCATCTCTTCTCGAGACCCCAACACATTTTAGTATTCCTCAAAAACAGCTCGTGAATTGACCCAGCGCTACTCCAATGGCCGCCCAAAAAAGGTATGGCCATTTTTATTTTGATAAGAGAAAAACTACCGCAGCAATTCTTTGATACCGACGCGGCGGCCGTATTCCATTGAGCCGTAGCGGAATGCCCGCACGGCGAACCACACCGCGACGATCGCGCTCGCTATGATCACCGCAAGCGACCCAAGCGCTTCCCACGTCGAGAAACTGCCCACGGCGTTGCGAAGGAGCGCGGTCAACGGAGCCGTCAATGGGAAATAGGTAAAAATAGTGACAATAAGGGTATGTGGCGCATCAATGATGTTTTGAATTGCGTAGACAGGAAGAATCGCCAAAATCATGGCGACTCCGAGGAATCTGCTGGCCTCAGTGGCACTCGGAAACATTGCACCAAATCCAACAAGGAGCGCGGTGAATAACAATAGACCGGCAATAAAGAATAGCGCAGCGAAGATGATAGCAGTGGGATGAAGCGGGATACTGGCAAGCGTTACGCCGGTCGGCAGTCCGATCTGGCTTGGGAAATAAAGAAGCGCTATAAGAAGTGGGACGGAGATGGTCGCAAGTTGTACAAGACCAAGAATAAAAATGGATATGATCTTGCCCGCAATAAGCGTTCGCGCCTTGACGGAGGTCAGGAGCATCTCGGCGGTCCTATTCTCTTTTTCCCCGGCGGTGCTCGAGATCATAAAAGATGCCAAGAGGACGTATAACAGAAAGAACGCTATCGCGAATATCCCGGGAGCAATGACACTCATAAAGCCTTCTGTCTCCACGCCATTCTTGTAGGTCGTCGCGGTAACCGCCGGAGATATCTGTAAAATCTGGATAACCTGGCTATTTTTTATTGTTGCACTCACGTCATTAATCGCACTTTGCGTGAGTAATTGTGAGGCAGCCGCGTTATAAGGCGGCGCGAAACTGATACCTTTATCCTGAGCATACACCTCGATATTCGACTTACCCGGATTATTGGGGTAATAGAAAAACGCATCGAGTTGTCCGTTCTTTACCGCCTCGATACCCGCATCTTTGCTCGGCTCAATGGCGATATGTTGCTTCGTAAGTAATTGTTGACTCAGCAATCCCGAATCATCGAACTCCCCGATCTTCGCGGTTGCGGAAAACGTTTGCGCCTGCTGCGCCGCATTTGTCGCCGCGCTTTTGGTGGAAAAATACTCGATGCCTCCGATGACGAGAATAATAACGAGCGGCGCAATGGAAGCGATCCAGAAACTTTTCTTCTTGAGCGCCCGGAGTACTTCGAAATTGATGATGTTCCACATGTTATTTATAGAGGGTTAAGAAAATCTCGTTGAGCGTCGGACGGCGAACATCGAATGTTGTAAGGTGCAGATCGGGACTGCCAGCAAAAAATCGGAGTATCTCGTCCGGCGTCACCCCTTCGCGCCACGCGAGCTCTGCATAGTGCGGCAGTTGTTTGGTGATCGCGTACAGTTTGTCATTTGGTGGCAAGGTGCCGCTATACACGAGCGCGATCACCGTAGAACCAAATTTGTTCTTTACCTCATCAACCGTTCCGTATAAGGCACGAACGCCATCCTTGAGGAGCACGATACGATCGCAAAGTTGTTCGACCTCTTCCATACGATGCGTGACGAGGATAACTGTCGCCCCGTTCGTACGCTGCTCGTTGATGATGCTCATGAGCAAATCCCGATTGACGGGATCGAGCGCTTCCGTCGGCTCGTCAAGAATCATGAGCGATGGCTCGTGCAATATCGTGACACCAAGCTGGATCTTTTGCTGTTGGCCGTTCGAAAGGCCGATAAGCCGCTCGTGCGCCTTGTCGCCGAGCCCTACGCGCTCCAAATACGCCAACACGCGCTTCTTCGCATCGCTCCTGCCAAGCCCGTGCATAACGGCGAAATACACCATCGTGTCGAGCACCGGTTCGTTGCGATACAATCCCCGCTCTTCCGGCAGATAGCCCACCATGGGCGCCATTTCCGGAGTGTAGCGTTTTCCGTTTACGAGCAGCGCGCCGCTCGTCGGCTCGAGCAAAGAAAGTAACGTGCGAATGGTCGTTGTCTTGCCGGCTCCGTTCGAGCCCAGCAAACCGAAAACCTCACCTTGGTTCACGGTAAAAGACAGGTTTTTCACGACCTCCTTCGAGCCGAAACGCATCGCAAACGATTGAATATCTATAACTGGAGCGGATGATTGATTAGCCATCCCGCGAAGTATAATCCTTTTGGAAATCAAAGCACAGGTCCTAAAAATGCAAAAACCCTTTCCGAAGAAAGGGGGAGGGCTGCGTAAGGGGGGGTAGAGGTTCGGGGTGCACGAAATTCGTGCGAATGGGGAGTTGGGGGAGGGCGGGGGTTGGTTGTAAAGGGGCTGGAAAGCGATTGTTATAAATTAATACAATTGCTTATGTACATATACTACTCCCCCTATAGGTTCCGTCAACCCCTTCTGTGGATAACTTTACGCGTCAATCAAAAACGCCCCATTGCTGGGACGTTTAGAACTGGCACTATGCTACTGTATCGAAAATGTTGCCGTGCTGTTTGTTATATTCGTGAGTGCAATGCCATAATTGCCAAACATATACGTCTGTCCCAGTGATAATGTCTGCGGCGGCGTAGGCACAACCGCTATCATACAACGGATCGCAGGAGTCGGATCGGACGGAAATGAATTCCAGCACCCGACAGGCGTGATATCGATGGTTGCAGTTGATGTTGTTATATTCGCGAGCGTGAAATAGAAACTTGCGTTGCGAATCTCGGCAATACCGTCTGTGATAAGCGCCACGCTTCCGGGCGCATTCAGTTGCTGGATGCCAGATGTCGTGCCCGAAGAGCTGCTACTCGCTGCGACGGTAACGGTCGTCGTCGCAAAGATCATCATGTTAGGGCAGTTACAGATACCATTCGCAGGGCAAGCACACATACCACTCGTAAGGGTTGCTGTGTACGTACCGGGCGCAGTATAGGTGTGCGAAACGGTGGCCATCAAATTGCAGCTCGAACAGACCGGAGCAAAAGCAACTGTTCCACTCGTGCCGTCACCAAAATTCACCGAATTCCCCACCGTGCTTCCTTGTGGTGCCGTCTCAATAAATTGCACGGCGAGCGGCGCGATGCCCGAGGACGGAGTAGCGGAGAAATTCACATTGCTTTGTGTCGTTCCACTACACGAGCGCGAAAAGTATGCGCGTGAAAGTGGTCCGAAAATACCGCTCCCGCTAACTCCTAATGTGACCACCCCTCCTTTTGCCTGCCATCGGGCTACGGCTGACTGCGTTAAGGGGCCAAAATATCCCGTCGGGCCCACGCTCAAATATCCTTGCGCATTGAGATATGTCTGGAGCGCGGTAACGTCACTGCCGCTTATCCCCACTGCGAGCGATCGGCCAAATATGGGACATAGTGGTGCGGTAACAGCAATAGGGCTCACGACGACAACGCTTGAGGAGACGGCGCTGGACGCGTTTACTACAGCTGAAAAAGCGATAAATGAGATAGCGGCAAGCGCCGCAACCGAACCGATGAGTAAAAGTTTTTTAATCATATATCATATATAACGCTCCAGTGCCTAAAACGTAACATCAAAAACCCGCCTTGCGGCGGGTTCTCGGCTGGCAATCCGTAAGCCGGATTCTGTCGACTTCGCTTGCGCGAAATGGACGGTCATTTATCTGTGCCCTTAATCGCTCGCGGGCTAATGCGGCACTCTTTCGTGCCATCTTGCGATGGCTCGAAAGCACGACCTTGCACCCAGTAAGGATTTTGCCGTTTCACTTCCGCTTTTCTCTCCCTATGGCGGAATTGGACCATCTAGCTCGGGATGGGGTCCTCCAAGTCGTTTCCAGCCTGGACGTCACTGCTCGCACCTCTATTCTTGCGAACGGCGGCTGTTAGCCGCTACTTCTACGGGTGTCCGGACTTTCCTCTATATGATTTACACCATACAGCGACCGTCTGAATTACCAGCCCATGCATTATAACACATTTATGATTGACATACAAAATGCGTGACTCTATGATGGAAACCAGTACGACCATCACGACAGAGAGGATCATCATGGCCGACGCCACAGATGTCTTTGCTATTCCCAAAATAAAGATCCAATCGATTCCCCGCCACAAAAGGAGCGAATACCGTATGTGGTTCGGTCAGGAGATCCAGGCGCATTACGACGGACTCTACGATCGACGCATTGCCGGCAGCCTAGATATGCTCGCCATGGATGCCAGAATATCCCGTTCCCTTTTGGGAGACCTGATTGCAGGACGGGACACCCGCGACCGCGTGAAGGTTGAGAACCTCATCGATCTCGCTACCGCACTTCGTTGTGATCTGATCCTCGAAGGAGATTCGGGAGAGACCGGGCACGGTGCGACCACCACGCTTGAAGAGCTCTTCAACCTCGGCATCCGACCGACATTTATGCCGATATCCCCTCCCGCACGATAGCCGCCGCATCCCTCCGCGTCGGTTTTTTTATTGACGTAGAGAAAAAATATGATTAAGATAAAATCTGTTTTTTATTTTCATCAAGGAGAACGAGTTGAACACAGCCACAGCACCCGACGCGGGCATACCTCCCGATGAGCATCCCAACGCACAACCGATAGTTCGCGAGCCTCGGCCGAAAAGCCAACGCCAGCTCTTCTGGGAAAAGCTTGGAGAGAACATCGGAATGCGCATGAAGAAAAAGGGTCTCACAAAAAAACAGCTTGCCAGTAAGGCAGGCATCAGCCGGAGCGCTCTTGAACGCATACTGGAAGGGAAAACGATCCCGACGGTTCCCACCATTGAGGGATTGACGCGTGCGCTACGCTTCTCATTCACGATATCGGGGCGCCACAGCCGGCACACCATCGCCGAACACAAGCAGTGAGCGAATCTCAGCTCTTCCCGTGAACCCGTCCGGCGACCGCATTCTTTATGATGCGTTCGCCGGCTTTTTTTATCTGTGAAAACCCAGATCGGCGGGATTAAAGTCGCCGGAGATGCGTTCTACGGTGCCCCCTTTCGCCTCAAATGCCTCGCGCGCGCGCGACACGTCGTCCGCGAGCGTCACGGTCTCCTCCGGCAGATCTTTACGCTTGATCCGCCACTGCGACCAGAACTCGATGACGAGCTTGCTGTCGCCGAACACTTTTTTAACACGTGTCGCACGCGCGATCTCAAGCGCGTAGCTAAGTGCGAGTAGCTCGCCATAATTGTTCGTGGCATCTTCGTTATCCAAAAGATGCTTTCCGAACTTGTTCAGATCCTTCGCGGCGATCACTTTATGAAGAAGATTCTTGCCGCGCTCGTCGGTGACGCTGATCTCCACGCCCGCTCCGCGGCCGGTCCCCGCGTCAAAATAAATCCCGGGCACGAGCGCCGGCCGCGGCTTCGCGGCCCTTGTCTCGTACATCGCGCCGTGCACCAGCCACGCCTCGGCGTCGCCTTTGCTCTCAAACGCTTTGAATCGCGCACCGGTCTTACCCGACACGAATTTCTCGCACACCGCCCAACTGTCGGTCACGCCGTGTTTCGGGTTGGCCGGTTTCGATCCGGCTATCATTTTCGTGCCGAAGGCGGGAACGAAATACGCGTAGAATTTTTTCTTTTTCACGTTATGAAATGCGCTCTTTGCTGAACGCTTCCGGCAAAAGTTTCCATGGTGTTTTCTTTCCGACGGGGAATGAGAATCCGGACGAAAGCCGGTGACCGCCGCCGCCGTATTTCTTGGCGATCTTTGAAACATCTACTTTTCCCGCGGACCGGAGAGAGACCCTGATCCTTCCGCCCGACTCATTCCACAACAACCCAAATGACCGGGTCTTCAACGCAAGTTCATGGCCGAGATCGTCGGCAAAATAGTACGGGCAGTTGAGCGCATATATCCTATGACCGGCGAATTTGACGAGTTCCGCGTTCGGCAAAAGTTTTTGGTAAAGCGAACGATAGTGGAAATCCAAGAGCGTGCCTTTTTTAAGATACGTCACGCGGGTCTTCGGATCATCAATATCTTTCGCAAGCGCGCTCCACGCCTTGAAATCAAACTCGGCAAGGTCGATCAACATCAGCATCTCGCGCGAATGCGGAACGCTCCACTTCCAAATATCGCGATCCTCCACATAACGTAGGAGCATCGGCATCGGTTTGCCCGGATGGAAGTACTGCCACGCAAGCGTCGCCCCCGAACGTTTTACGTCGAACGAATATTTTTCCGTGAGCATGGCGGGTTCCCTCTGGCTGACATGATGGTCGATCGCCGTCACGCGGATATTGTCTTTGATCAGCTTTTTGATGATCGGTGCGTCATAGGTGTAATCGATGATATACACGATCTTGTTCTTGAGCGGTACCGGCGGCGCGCTGCGATCGCGTGCGGGAAGATACGCGGCCTTGGCGCCGAACTTCTTCCACGCGGCCCACGCGCCACCGAACCCGTCCGGGCATTTGCCGTGGTAGATGACGACGATCTTCTGCTTTGGGATCTTCGGTGATATTTTTTTCATACTATCGCAATGCTTCTATTCCCGGAAGTTTCTTGCCGGCCAAAAAATCCACCATCGCGCCGCCGCCGGTGGAGATAAAGCTGAACTTTTTGTCCAACTTATATTGTTTTAGGAACATCACCGTTTCTCCCCCGCCGGAGACGGAAAAGGCACTCCGGTTGCGCGCGATCGCGCGGGCAATGGCGATGCTTCCTTTGGTATTTTTCTTTTTTTCGATGAGACCAAGTGGTCCGCTCCAGATAATTGTCCTCGCTGCCGCGATCTTCTTGCCGAACGCGCGAACCGTATCGGGACCGACATCAAGAATGGCGCTCTTCGCGCCGGCGCTGCCTTCGCCCCACACAAAATCGCTCGGCAAAACGACGCTCTTATATCCCGCGATCTTTTTCAACGCCGGGAGTTCTTTCGGGTCGTTATCTTTGATGGAACTTTTCGTATCCATTCCCTTTAACCACAAGATCGTATTGGCACTTCCACCGCCGAGCAGGAACCAATCCGCCTTCTTCTTAAAATACGCGATGACACCCAGCTTATCAGACGCCTTTGCGCCGCCAAGCACGAGCACTACCGGACGCCTGGGTTTTAGAATCGCTTTGGAAAGCGATCTGATCTCATTCTCCATTTCAATGCCCGCATAGCTCGGCAAGAACTTCGTGACGGCAACGACCGATGCATTCGCCCGATGCGAGACCGCAAAGGCATCGTTCACATAGAAATCGGCGAGTGATGCAAGCTGTTTGCCGAGCTTTGGATCATTATTTTCTTCGCCGGGCATAAATCGCAAATTCTCCAGGAGGAATATCGAACCACGCGGCGCGGCCGCCACCTGCGCCTTTATCTCCGCGAACCGGAAGTGACTGATGAATGTCACCTCCTTACCGCCAAGGAGTTTCTCAAGCTTTGCCGCATCGCTCTTAAGACTGAATTTTTTATCAATGCCCATCGGCCTGCCCCAATGGCTCACGATCACGATACGCCCGGATGTCCTTAATAATAATGTAATAGTCGGTAATACGGCGCGCATCCGCCAGTCATCTTTAGTATTGAAGTCGAGACGGAGCAATGCCGTTCCCGCGAGCGCCTTTGGGCTCGCATCGCTTACATATTTGATCATCCTTCTATTTTATCAGAATTTCATGATATTTCATAAACTGCGGGTAAAAAAATACGGCGTCCTTCCGGGTGGATGGATGGGCGCCGTTTTCGGATCGATTGTCATACGCTATGCATAGTTGAGAGCCGTGATCCTCGCCTGCTCCAAAGCGAGCGCTTCGATCTGCCCATGGACCGTCAGATACCGTTGCGCGGCAACGTCGATCTTAATGTACCGGCTCCGGCTGTAGGCAGCCAGATCGCCGATCGCATGCTGGACGGCGTGTCGCATCTCGCAAAGCTCCTCCGAGGCTTTGATACTTTGCAAACGCGCATAGAAATGCACTTTGCAGTTCTTGAAGAAAGCGGTGAGGACTCTCGTAAGCAAGTTCCGGACATCCATGAAGAGATAGACAGCGCGGCGAATGATGCCACCATGCGGACGCTTGCAGGAATCACTCCTAAGCCGCTTGAAATATTCGAGAGCGTCCTTGTACTTCTTGAGAACCAGTTCCGGCGTTTCAAAGCCCGGGAAGCCGATCTTTACCTTTCTGAGGATCTCCTCGGTGGTTTGCTTCTCTTGGCA
>CAZXCH010000003.1:0-23941 GCA_964639165.1 uncultured Candidatus Saccharibacteria bacterium
CCTGATAATCCGGCTTGAGCTCTTTGATGGCGATGTGCACCTTCTCGAGCTGCAGCTTCATGGAAAGATCCGACTGCGCGACGGCAGGGATGATGGACGACTCCGGGTCAATTTTGTCGAGACTGATATCGTCCTTCCTGGAACGATAATGGTCTATCACCATGTTCCGCGCGATCTGGTAAAGCCAGCTCGAAAACGGATGTCCGCGATGCTTGTAGGTCCGTACCTTCTGCCAGGCGGACAGGAACACGTGATGGGTGATATCCTCGGCTTCCTCACGGCTGCCGACTTTGACCACTATAAAACGGTAAATTGCCGGTTGATAACGGTCGTAGAGAGAGCCAAAAGCCGAGGAATCGCCCCCGACGGCTGACCGAATGAGTTGTTCTTCCTCACCGTCTATCATGTAGAACGAGAATTATATGGATAAGTTACGGGTTTTGGGGCATTTATGGACGTTTCCGCCCCAGCCCCACTCTAGCAAAAATGCCCCACACAACATAGGGCATTCTCTATACGTCTATCATACCGCTTTTGGGGCGGGGGGTCTAGCTTCCCCACGATACCGCTCTCCCTTATACTATAGAGAATATGAATGGAAAATTTATCGTTATCGAAGGGACTGATGGTTCGGGCAAGGGAGAGCAGACTGTCCGTTTGGCAAAACGGATCAAAGATTCCGGAATGACCGTAGCCCCTTTCGATTTCCCCCGTTACGCCGAACCATCCGCTTGGTTCGTAAGCCAATTTCTCAACGGCAACTTCGGAACGATCGATGAGGTCGGCCCGAAGACCGCTTCCCTCTTTTATGCACTCGACCGGTATGCCGCCGCGCCGGATATCCGCACAGCCCTTAGCACGGACGATGTCGTGATATCCAACCGTTACGTCGCATCCAGCCTCGGACATCAAGGATCGAAGTATGACGACGTGAACGACCGCAAAGAATATTTTAGATGGAACAACGACCTTGAATATGGCATCAATGGAATCCCGAAGCCGGACCTTAACATTATCCTGCACATCCCCGCGGAGATTGCGCAAGCGCTTGTAGATAAAAAAATGGAGCGGCAATATCTGAGCGGCAAGAAGCGAGACCTTCACGAGGCGGACATCCATCATCTAAAGAGGGCCGAGGAGACCTATAAGCAACTTGCGGAATTGTATCCCAACGATTTCACGGTCGTGGAATGCGTGGAGAACGGGCAACTACTTTCCATAGATGCGGTGCATGAAAAAGTATGGGCGATCGCCTCTAAGACGCTCGGACTGTAACGGGACGCATCGGCTCTTCCGCTATTCGCTCTTCCCCTGCAAACGATTGCGTAACTTCTCTTCCTTTGCGAGGATCGCCTCTTCGGTGCCGCGGCGGGCGAAACTGTAATCGTTCATATCGACGATCATCGCCTTGCTGATAAGCGGAAGTTTATCTTTCAATAATCGGAATTTTTCCTGCTCGATGAAACGGTAATTCGGATGACCCTGCGGTCCGGTGCGAAGTTCCGCCTCCCAGAAGAACTGGCGCAAATTCTGGTACTGCTGGAAGCGCACGCGGTACGCGAGCGGTACGACGTATTGGGCAAGTTCGGGAGAATGCGCTTCCAATTTTTTGAACAGTGGCGCGATGGATTCCATAGTGGCGCGATAGCGCGCCTCAAGCCCCGCCCATACGATCTCCGGCGGCACATCATATCCATGGCGGATGCTGAACAGCTGGCGCTCCTGGGTCATCATGCGATGGCGGTGCAGGTCGCGATACGCGCCGATGTCCATAAGGATGTCAAAACGTACGTAGCTGTTTTCGAACGCACGGCCCACTTTATGCCATCGCGCGGTGCGGCCGTGCATATACGCGCCAAGCAATTTCTCTTTTTCATCGGCCGAAAGTTTTTTGGCCTTCTCAATGCACGTTTCCCAATCCGCGTGGCTCGCCGCATAGAGGATTCCCGCAAGCACTTTGACCTCGGCATCGACGTCGTATTCAACCAATTTCACCACCGGTCCCGTTGCGGGCGCGACCTCGTCGGCGGGCGCAAGGTCCGCGTAGGCCGTCTTCACAAAATCGCGCGTGACCTGCATGCGATGTCCGAGATATTCCTGATATTGGTGCGACTTTTCGTCCTGCAAGCGAAGCAGTAGTGACGGAATCTCCTTATTCAACTCCCCCCGCAGGGTGTCCGAAATCCAGCGAAATTCGCCCAACTCGTGCGCGGCCATGCGATTCACGGCGTATTCAAGCGCCTGTGCGTTGCCACGGAAGCCCACCTGGCCGAGCGTTGCCATCGGCAACATGCCCCGCAGCGTATCGAACGCTTTCTTTTCCAAAACGCCGTCTTTCTCTTCGTAGTTCGCCTTCAACCACACCTTCATTTCCTCCACAAGCGTGGCATATGTTTCAAAAAGATTGTCCAGTGCGGTCTTATATTCCGCAAGCAGACCAAGTTTCTCCAGGTCCGGTTTTGGTGTGTAGTAGAGATAATTTCCGCCGATCTTTTTGGCGAAACTGACGTAGCGCGTGGACTTCTCGATCGGCTCCAGGCCGATGCGCTGATCTTCCAGATACTTCATTGCCACCTGCGAGATTCCCCAGAATACCACATGTGTGCCCGTCATTTGCGCGATGGAATCATCGCCGTACTGCGAAAGCCACTTCACATAGAACGCCTGCGCGCGCTGATTGTTCAAAATATTCTTGAATCCGTGTTCGTTAAGAAATGTGATCGTATCCTTCAGCTCCGCGCCGAGCTTGGGGTCGCTGTCGATGATCGGCTTAAGATATTCGTCGTGTAAAATACGCACGAGCGATCCGCCGGCACGGCTCGCGCGCGAACACAGCGCGCCCACAATCTCCGGCGGCAGATTGCGCAATACGGAAATAAAACCATCGAGGTCGCTGACGAATGGTCCGAGGAGAAATCGCTCCTCGTCGGTCCATGCTTCGCTGGGAAAATCGGGGCGGTATGCGGCGTTATCGTTCATTGGAGCGTGCAATTATTTCCCGAACTTCATCCACTGGTTATTCTTCTTGAAGTTCTTCCAGTATTGGGATGCCTGCGGTTTCATCGCCCCGTAATATTTGCTGCCAAGCGCCTTCTTTCCATACGGATGGTCTGCGGGCGACGAGAGCGGCGTGAACGACATCTGCGCGATCGGCATCTTGTAATAGAGCTTAATCGGCAACGGAGAAACATTGTGCAGCTCCAGCGTCATCTTCAATTTATTTCCCGGATCAAGATAGCCAGCCGTCGCGTGGATGATAAGGCCGATGCGTCCGAGCGACGACTTCCCTTCGAGACGCCCCACCATATCATTGCCGACGCCCACCACTTCGTAGATCATGCCGAGCGCGAATTCCCCCGGATGGATGACGAATTGTTTCTTATCGTTGATCTCCGCCTTCTCCATAATCTGATCGATCGGCTCTTTCGGATCGATGCACACCTGATCATTGGTTTTGAACACCAAAAAGTCCGCTCCGAGATGAAGGTCTATCGATGCCGGCTGGATCGCGTGAGGAAAGAGCGGCGACACGGAAATCCTCCCGGACGTGAGTGCCTTTTTAATATCGTGGTCGGAGAGAATCATTCCCTATAAGGATACGTATCCGCAGGAATAAATCAACAGACGGAAAATAAAATGCCCCCGGCGCGTGTAGACGCCGGAGGCAACATACTGTTAAGCAATTTCCGTGAGAGCCCCGCACTCGTTCTCGCGCGTTCCGCCGGTATCCATACCAAGATGCCACGGTCTGCGCCATAGTTCATGGGCAAGAAGCGCGAGTGCTTCTTCCATGGTGTGATAGCCGATGACCGCTTTGATGCTGGGGCCGCCGCGAAGAAATCGCGAGATCTTTCTTTGCGCGAGCCGCTCGGCGTCGCAGAGAATGACGACCGGGATCCCCCGCTCGTTTGCCATTTCAACCTCGCCGCCGCCGCCCCATGAAGGAGCGAGCGCAACGACAATGAGCACGGAGGTGTGTTCGCAAATCTGCGTTTTTTCCGCCGCATAGACCTCCGGAGGCTCGAAGTTGGCATTCGCAACCGGATCGTAATGTTTGTGAGGAACAAATGCCTCCACGCCCGCGATGCGGCTGCAAAGTGCGCCGACGGCCTCATAGAAAGCCTTCGCCGACGCCTGCTGTTCAGCCGGAAGTTCGGTAAGTGGCCCGCAAATGTACGGAGTTTTTTCAATGGCCATAACGGCCTCCTTTGCTGGAATGAGTAGATAAAACCATCCCGCTGACTATATGAAACAGGAAGTAGAAAGGAATGTCAATTTTTATATATAATGAGCGGGTAAGGGGAGTCGGACCCCTGTCGTCTGATTGGCAACCAGATGTAATACCGTTATACGATACCCGCTTTACGGATTTATTATATAGAGCTTCGCAAAAAAATCAATCTCGGTCCATCTTTCTTTTTATTGCTGTGCCCCCGCGAAGAATCGAACTTCGATTACAAGATCCGCAATCTTGCGTCCTATCCGTTGAACGACGAGGGCTCGTCGTAAACCGCCTGCTCACCGCTGAATAGTACTAGAAGCGGAGGAATTTTTCAATGGAATCGATCAGTGTGGGCTCATGCTCTATCTCTTTGAGCACGGTCTTCATATTTGCGCGAAGCTCCGTCAGTTTCTCTTCCGGGATCATGATCGAAAGCGTCGGGCGGATGCGCGAGCGGAAATAGAACGCCACATCGACCCATTCCCCGCCATACACGTCCGCGCTCCAACTCTCAAACTCTTTCATTGCATATGACCGATATCCTCCGATGTCGAGCATGGTATCCGTCAGCGTAAACGTCACCGTCTTCGGTATTTTATTTCCCCACACGATAAAAAGTACCTCCGCGATGATGATAAAGAAGCCAAAAAGAAAATCTCTTTCCCACGCCGAGAACGCAATGATGAGCGCGGCGATGATGATGGATATCCAATACCACGAAACTTCCTTCTCGCGATATTCGAATTCCGGCGCTTCCCATGTTGTCTCAAACTTTGCCATGCCTCTATTTTACCACAAACAAAAACCACCGCCTCACGCGTCGCGCATACTTGCGCGCTTTATAGATTATCCCCAACGAAAAGCACCGCCTCACGCGGTGCTTTTCGTTCTTAAGATACTGAAGAAGGATCCTTTTTCAGCAATTACAGCACTGCTTCCTTGAGAAGCTTTCCGGCGCGGAACTTCGGCTTGATCGAAGCCTTGATCTGGATCTTTTCGCCGGTCTTGGGGTTGCGGCCTTCGCGCGCGGCGCGCTTTGCGACACGGAACGTACCGAAGCCCGTGATCGCGACCTCCTCGCCGCGGCCCATGGTCTTTACGATCGTATCAAATACCGCTTCCACTGCCCTCTCCGCGGCTGCCTTCGTCTCCATGCCCGTCGCCTTCATGACCGCTTCCACTAATCCTTTTTTATTCATGATGATGATAAATTAGTTTATTTCACGACCTTTTATGCTTTAGCTCCCCTTTAGTATAGCAAAATCAGGGGTTTTCTGCACAAGTGCAAAACAAAACAGCCCCGAAGGGCTGTTTTGTTTCTCTGATCCGAAAGTCACAAGCTATCGGATCATATGAGTGAACGACTAGTTGGTTAAACCAGTGACGTTCAAGCTCGGAACCGGGAGCGAGATTGTCGGGCTAAGACCGATACCGGCCGTAGTATCCGCAGTCGTCGCCGCACCGTTGGTTGACGGACCATCAGTCCAGCTCGCACCTACGAGAAGAATCTGATAGCTGCCCGTGCTTCCACCCGACAAATTGGCACCCAAGGCAGCACCCGTCGGCGCAGAGTACGTCTTTACGAGTAATGTCTTTGATTGGCCAAACGGGATCACCCACTGGCTCGCGGTCGTCGAAGCGAAGTAGAACGTCGTTGACGCCGTGCCGGTCACGGAAGACGTGGCCAAAAGCACTGACGGAGCCGAGGCATCATAGAGACCGAAGGTCTCGACGGTGCTGCTCTGAATCAACGATCCTGCTGGTTCCAACCTGACCGAGTTCAACGTCGGGCTCATGTTGCCATTGCCCGCCGAGATGGTGAATTCACCAATCGTGTTGCCAACACCAGAGATGTTGTTCGGCGTTGACCAGCCAGTAGTGCCGGTTATGCCAAGCGTCGTCTGGTAGACAGTGAAGAGGTTACCCATGCCATTCGCAAGGGTGGTCGTCGCCGTCACTGACTGCGTTGCGTTGGTGTACTGGTAGCTGGCCAAGAAGTACGCATGCGTTCCACCTGAGATCGCATACGGATACTGGTTCGTATCAGCAACCAAGTTCACGTAGGCTGTTCCGTTCGTCGGAACCGTCAGACCGGAGAAGTTGAAGGTCAACACGCCGCTCTGCTCGCTTGCCGTGCTCAAGACATTGCCTGCAGTATCCGTCAACCGATAGTTGATGAGGTCTGAAGCATTGCCAAGGCTTGTACTGGCATTGGTCGCCGAAGAGTCAATGATGACCAATTGCGTCGGCATCTCAGAGCCGTTGTTATTAGCAACGAGCTGGTACTGAGCGAGGTTGACGCCCTGTCCACCCGGATACATACCAAGCTGTGAAGCCTGAGACGTACCTGCCGAGACGGAGCCAACCAATGTACCTCCGATATTGAAGGAGAGGTTCTGGCCGGACGTCGAGCTGGCTTGCACTGCATTGCCTGCCTGCGTGGATGCATTCACGCTGTACAACGATGTCACGCCGCCAACAGTCGTGGTGGCCGTGCTCGTAGTGATGTTAGAGCTGATGTTAGCAAAAACATCGAGCGTGATAGAACCGTTCGCAGGGATCGAAATCGGCGAGTTGCCGTTGAAGCTGTAGGTGTTACCACCTGCAACCGTACCGTACGTCTGACCGAGCTGCGTGCTGCCGTCAAACACCTGGAGGTTTGTCAACCAGGAAGGATTGGCGGTGAGAACGCTGCTCGTTACCTGCAGGGTAACGCCGGTCAAATTGATCGGGTTAACCTGTCCGGCAGTGAGAGTGTACGATCCGATCCTAACCTTCTGCGCACCAGCCGACGCGGACACCGGAGTGCCCAAGCCGTAGTTCTGGTTCACGAGAAGATTCGAACCGGCAGTCAAGATGTTGAGGGTATTGCCCGGAACTTGCGGAACACCACCCTGAACCGGCGAGTAGGTCGTGTAGCTCTGCGCAGTGGTACCCGCCGCGCCGAACGTCACGCTTACCGAACCCGTGGAAGTGGCGCTCAAATCACCATAGACCGTCAAGACGCGAGTCGTGTTTGCCGGGATGATGTAATTCAAGCTGCCGCTGCCCTCGGAAACGCTGGAAGTCGCATTGACCGTGGTGCCGATCTGGGCGCCCTGGTCGTCAACGACGCGGAAATTGTTGACTGTCTGAGCAACCGAAGGAGTAAGCGTGAAGTTCAATTGAGTGAACTTGATGCTGTCACCGGAAGCCAAGACGTCAAACTTCGCGAGTACCTGGTTGGTATTGCCTGCCACCACATTGGTGGTCGGGCTTGCCGGATCCCTGGATACTACGACACCGCCGTTGTTGATCTGAACGTTAGAGAACGTGACCGGGAAGCCTCCATTATTAGGAACATTCTGGATGCTTGCACCGATGCCGACTCCATACGTGGTGTCAACCGCCTGAAGATCAGACGACTGCTGGATGGAGAACTGGAACGTGCGATTCACACCGCCAGTGATGTCCGCATAGAGCGACAACACTGCCGACTGGCCAGAGGTCAACATGAGCGGCGCGCCAGAAAGGTCGAACGTCGCAATGTTGTTGTTATTAAGAGACGAGATCGTCGCACCCAACTGGGCCGAGCCATTCATCAACTTAATGTTCTGGAGGTAGCTCGGCGTAACGCTTCCGATGTTCGTGAAGGTTAAGCTGGTTACCTTGACCGGGTTGTTGCCGGCCTGAACCGTAACCTGACCGACGAGATCATTCAACTGGCCCGCATTCACGGTCGTTGAGGCCGTTGAAGTCGCGCTGGTGATGGTGAGCGTCGCCAAGTTAGAAACCGATGCGATCGTGAACTGGTTGCTGTTCAACGGGAAGTTGCCCGAGAACGTGCCGCCGGTTACGTTAGCCGCGGAAGCCAAGCCGATCTGGAAGATGTGGCCTGTGCTGTTTGCACCGCTGCCTGCGACATCAACCGTGACGGTGACCACATAGGTCGTATTCGCCGGGACCGTAAAGAGTCCTGCGCCATTCGAGAACGTGATTGCGCCATTGTTGAAGCCGAGGTTGGATGCCAACTTGGTCGCGCCATTGTAAAGGTAGACGTTATTCAAGTCGGAATCCTGAGAAAGTCCCGAACGGGTCAAGACCAAGTTCGTGACGGTGACGGGCGTCGCGCCAGCCGTGAAGTCAAGCTTCAAGACCGTCGTGTTGACCGCACCTGCCGCTACGTTGGTCGAGAGCGGGCTCGTTGAATCAACCGTGATGCTCAACGGCGCGCCAGTCGGAACAGTACCGGTGGTGGTCGTCGTCGTTGTGGTCGTGGACGTGCTCATCGAGTTAACGAATGCGCGGGTCTTAGGACCGAAGTAACCTACTGAAGGAGTGATGCCATGCGCGGCCTGGAACTTCCCCAACGCCTTTTGCGTCATAGGGCCGAAGTACTGGGTCGGAGTGGCGAGAACAAGATCTCCCTGTCCAATCAAAAACGTCTGGAGCGCCGTAACCGCTGAACCCGTAGAACCAACGGTGAGGTCGCTGGTAAAGTTATAGGTATTTGCGCCGACCGAAGTGGTCGTGGTGCCAGAAGCATTCAATTGGCTTTGGAGTGTCTGGATCTGGGCGAGCAAAGCCGCGATCTGAGCCTGGAGGCTCGACGTGGTTTGAGCGCTTACGTTCACCAGAGGCGCTCCGACCATTACCACCAAAGTGGCAATAGCGAGTGCCGATGAAACCAATTTATTTTTATTCATTTTTACTTAATTATTTCTTTAATTATTGGTATCGACCTGTGAGTCCGTTATGGACCCGTGAGCCGTCGACCTTTCCGTGCACCAAATCACGTTTTTATTTTTCTATGTTTCGGGACCGTTTCCGGCACTTCACTCTATTCGCTCGAGCGGCCGCCTCGTGAGGGAAAGCGACGACCGATCAAATAGAAGAGAGCGACGAAAACGGGGTTGATATCTTAAAAAAGAAAAAACTCGCTTTTGGCGAGGCTGAGTGAACAAGAAAGTCGACCATAAAAAAAGTCTCCTCCCCTGCCCTTGGTTCAGCCTCACACCGAACCTTTTACTATTATACTGCCTTACTGCGTTTACTGCCGCAAAAAAGGTGTGGAAAAGTATCTAACATCCCTTCTCTTGTGGCACATAAATAGAACGTGGCGCCGGGCGAAAGGTTACCCAACCTCCGGCACTTGTGCCATGACGTTCGCCCGGTAAAAAACTGACGGGCCGGCATTGCCGATTCGCTCGATGAGATTCTGTTCAAGGAGCGTCTGGAGATCGTAGCGGATCGTCCGCTCGCTGGTATTCGGCAATACATCCTGAATGTCTTTCAACCGGCAATTGCCGGATTGCCGAATACGCTCCAGTATGATGTTTTGCCGCAATGCCGAATCATTTGCCGATTGCCGGATTGCCGGTTCGGGCTTTTGAATGTTCGTTTGAATATTCGGCAGATATGGCTCATCCATTGCCGATATAGTTTGCGTTGCTGATTCCGTTGCCGGTTTCGGTTCCGGCTCACGCTCTCGCGAAACATCCTGCGAATGTGCCGCAATCTCCGGCTTTGAGAATATCTAGGCAACGTTCACCTCGTCCGTTTTAATGGAACTCTTCCGTTCGGCAATTGCCGCATCCAGGGCATAGATCTCCCGCATCATGACATCCACGTTCGGGTTGCCGATCATCCCGACATCTCCCCCGAATTTGACCAGGCACTCCATCACTCGGAGCGATCGCTCGGCGGGGGCATAGTCCTCGGCCGCAGCAGCACTAAGTAGGGCGGTACCGGATGCCCGGAGTGATTCGGCAAAGTCTTTTTCCTGCATCTGTCCCGCCAGGCGGAACAGCGCATAGGCGACCTCATAGGCTTTGGTGAGGATAAAACGCTCCTTGCCGTTCTCTTTCATATGCGAGATTATAATCCGGCAATCCGGCAATTGCAAGGATGACGCCTATAAAACCCAACGAGCCGAGGCGGCAACGATCGTGAGCAGTGCAAAAAGTACGCTCCCCGTAGCGAGCACTTTCGCGCGAGAGAACTCGCCAAAGACGTATTGCGGCACGAGGTCAATAAGGATGGCGGCCACGAGAAAAATGATCGCGGACTGGTAGAGGAAATCGAGCGGAAGGAAAAGCCCGACAACAGTCAACTGCCACATAAGGAGAAACATCATCCAACCAAACATGCGATGGAATGAGCGCGCCTCGCGCATGGCGGTGGCGGAGAGCGCCTCCGGCGCGGCGGAAAAGTTTTTGGCGAAACTTGATATCATCGCGCTCACCCCCCACGCAACAATCAGGCTATAAACGAACGCGCGCAATCCGAATGAACCGCCTACGGTAAGGAAGAAGCTCCGCAGAATCAGATACGACAGCACGAGCATCAGGATCTCGTACGCGGAACGCCGGTCGATGATCAGAAGATCCTTGACGAGAAGTATGCAATAAAAAATGGCTGCGAAGATGACCGCATCAACGGCTCCCTGGCTTTCGAGGAATGAGGCCAGAAGCAACACGAAAAAGGGCGCCAAAACCTTGTTGGCGCCCATGATCGGAACAAAATACAGATAGAGCGCAATGATAAGGAAAAGCCAGAACGGCAATGCCCACCATGCGGCACCAAAAATGACGGCCTTAAGTAGTGAAGACCAGTTCGTTCGCTTTAAAGTTGACCTTAACTTTTCCACCATCTTTGAATTCGCCGCGGATGATCTTATCCGCTAACTTATCAAGGATAACCTTCTGCATCAATCGCTTCAAGGGGCGCGCGCCATATTCCGCGCTGAATCCTTCTTTTGCAAGGTGGGCGCGCGCTGCGGCCTCGATCTCCAATTTGATGCGGCGGTCCGCAAGGCGCTTCTCTATCAATTTGATCTGAATGTCCACAATCTTACTGATATCGGCTTTGTGGAGTGGATTGAAGATGACCACGTCGTCAATGCGGTTCAAAAACTCCGGGCGGAAACTGCCACGCAAGGCCTCCATCACTTTTTCACGATAATCCCCTTCTTCCAACGACGCCTGAGAGCTTTCCGCGCTGAATCCGATCCGCGACATCGCCTTAAGATATTCGCTGCCGACGTTGGACGTCATAATGATGATGGAATTTTTGAAGTTGACCGTTTTGCCTTTGCTGTCCGTCAGGCGTCCATTGTCCAGCACTTGAAGAAGCAGATTGAACACCTCAGGATGCGCTTTTTCGATCTCGTCAAAAAGAATCAGGCTGTACGGCCGATGGCGCACGGTTTCCGTGAGTTGGCCGCCCTCTTCGTGGCCCACATACCCCGGAGGCGAGCCGATCAGGCGGCTCACTGCATGCCGTTCCATATATTCGGACATATCCACGCGCACCAGGGCCTTCTCGTCATTGAACATAAATTCCGCGAGCGTCCGCGCAAGCTCGGTCTTCCCCACGCCGGTGGGGCCGAGGAACATGAACGATCCGATCGGACGATTCTCGTCCGAAAGCCCGGCACGGGAGCGACGCAAAGCTGAAGATACGGCTGCGATGGCATCGTCCTGGCCGATCACGCGTTCACGAAGCACGTCCTCTATGCGGATAAGTTTATCGGTATCGGTCTCGAGCATCCGTTTGAGCGGAATGCCGGTCCAAACGGCAACCACGGCCGCGACATCCTCTTTATCCACGGATTCCTTAAGAAAACGCTCGCCTATGCCACCTTTCGCGCGCTTGCCCGTTGTCGGTCCGCCAAAGTTCTTCTTCTCGAACATCGCAAAATCCTTCTCTGCGGCCGGCTGTTCGCCGTACATGATCTGTGCCACGCGCTCAAGGTTGCCTTCCCGCTCCGCGATCTCCGCCTCGCGCTTCAAGCTGTCCACCTTCTGGCGAAGCTGGTGCAAAGTCTCGAATTTTATCTTTTCCGAATGCCACTTACTTGAAAGCTCGTCGTTTTGGGTCTTCAGCCGTGAGAGCTCTTTATCTATCACTTTAATGCGCTCCGCCGTCGCCGTTTTTTGCCCTTCCTGCGAAAGCGCCTGCTTCTCTATTTCCAAGCGCGTGATCTCGCGGCGTGCCTTGTCTATTTCCTTCGGCAAACTCTCCGACTCCAAGCGGCGCGCCGCGGCGGCCTCGTCGATCAAATCAACGGCCTTGTCCGGCAGGAAACGATCGGTGATGTAGCGCGCGGAAAGATTGACCGCCTCCACAATCGCCTCATCGCTGATGCGCATGCCGTGATGGATCTCGTACTTCTCCTTAAGCCCACGTAAAATGGAGATTGAGTCTTCTATGGAGGGCTCCTCTACTATAATAGGCTGGAAGCGACGCTCTAACGCCGGATCTTTCTCTATATATTTCTGATATTCGCGGATGGTGGTCGCGCCGATCGCGTGGAGCTCGCCGCGCGCGAGCGCCGGCTTGAGCAGATTGGAGGCGTCGATCGCGCCTTCCGCGGCGCCAGCACCAACGATCGTGTGTATTTCATCTATAAATAGGATGATGTTGCCCGATGCGTTTTTTACTTCCTTCACGAACGCCTTCAAACGATCCTCAAATTCGCCCCGGAATTTGGTTCCGGCGATGAGCGATCCGAGGTCCAACATCAGTACCTGCTTGCCCTTAAGAAGCTCCGGCACGTCGCCGGAGGCGATACGCTGGGCCAATCCTTCAACAATGGCGGTCTTTCCCACACCCGGCTCGCCAATAAGGCACGGATTGTTCTTAGTGCGGCGCGAGAGCACTTGCATCAGGCGGCGCAACTCCTCCTCGCGACCGATGACCGGATCCAACTCCCCCGCCTTAGCTTTATCACTCAGATTGATGGCATATTTCTCCAGTACCTGGAATTTGCTCTCCGGCGTCTCGTCCGTCACGCGCGTGGAGCCACGCAGCTGCGCAAGTACCCGGAACGCGCCTTCGCGGCGGACGCCAAACTTTTCAAGCAACGACTTTGCGGTGCCATTCACATCAAGCAGGGCAAGTAAAAGATGCTCGCACGAAACGAACTCGTCCTTCTGTTGGGCAGCCACCTTTGCGGCTTGGTCAAGCACCTTCATTAATTCCTGAGAAAGATAGAGCTGGCCGAGCGCCGAGTTGCTAACGATAGGCGGGATGCGGTCAAGTTCAACTTCTATCTGCTCATCAAGAGACTCAAGGTTGACGCCGGAGCGCTCCAACACCGGAATAACGAGCGATTGCTCATCTTCCAATAATGCAGCGAGTAAATGGAGCGACTTCAACTCCCCGTGATTCTTCTTTGCGGCGATCTCCTGGGCATTCTGCAACGCTTCCTGTGCTTTTATGGTGAAACGGTGAAAGTTTGGCATGTGGTTTTTAGATTATTCTCCTTATGATACGCCGCAGGAGATTAAAAAGTTCTTAACTTATTATACCGTCCCTAGCGGGTATATATATCAATTATAGCCGGGGAATGGCCATTGTCAATCACAGGGGGAGATTGCTAATGTGGCGCCATTCACTCGCTTGCCAGCTTGTTCCAAAGAGAATCAAAGATGAGCCGCTGCGTCTCGGCAAGGCCGGCATCTTCAATGACCACGCTGTGCGGCCGCCCCTGACTGAGCGAGATGATAGCCATCTTCTTGGCATATATGATGATGTACGCGGGCGCGCCACGCTTGGTGGTGATCCAGCGGCGCTCGTCCAATCCCCGCACATCGCCGCCCGCGCCAATGGCGATGACCTTCGCCTTGACCTTTGCCTTGATGCGCCGCTCGGAAAAACTGCTGAAGTTGTAATAAAGATATTCGCGAATGTTCGCCGCGGAATATACGCGGTACACCTTGTCCGTCTCGCTCATCATTGTTTTGAGGACATCTTCCAATACAAGGCGGGTGCCCGTATGCCCGTCGTGGATCTTGATGACCGGATCCTCACGCTTGGTCGCGTAGAACGCTTCAAGCACGGGAAGGGATTTGGTCAGCTCCTTCCGCATCCCTACCAGCTTCTGCCGCTCCTCTCTAAAGAACGTTTTAAGGACGGAAGGGTCTTCGGGAACAAATTGCTGCCTCTGTTTTTTCTGCGAATGGCTCACGAGCCCGCGATCGGAAAGCTCCTTCAGCGCCTCATATACCGTGCCGCGATTGATGCCTGTATCCCCGGCGATCTGCCGTATGGAACCGGAACCGTTCTTGAGAAGGTGGAGGTAGACCTTTTCCTCGTTCTCCGAGAACCCGAGCTGTTCGAATATTTTCATACTATGAGCCTACTCCGGCGGTTCAAACTGTCAAATGTTTTATTGACAATAAAATTGACAACGACGCCCTATGTGGAAATTCTCAAGCGCCTATGCTAAAGATAGTTTTTTGAAATTCGAAAAGGAGAAAACCTATGATCACATACGAATTCCTCGACTGGCAGCTCATCACGCAACGCATGACCGACGACATTAACCTGCTCTTGCCGCAATTGACGGCAACGGCCAAACCTCTCACTACCAAACATGTCGGATCGATCGCTTTCAGATCGCATCTGCTGGTTGCCCGCACCGAAGACGGCGCCATCAAAGGCATGGCGACGCTCTGTATCATCCAAACGCCGACGGGACAGAAAGGGATTATCGAGGATGTCGTAGTGGACGCATCGCTCTGTGGACACGGCGCCGGGACGACGCTCATGATCGGGCTTATCGGTGAAGCCGCAAGGCACGGCACGAAAAAACTCGAACTCACCTCGAACCCGGCACGCGCCGCGGCAAATCACCTCTACCAAAAGCTCGGATTTAAACTTCGGGAAACAAACCACTACAGGATGACACTATGAAAAACATCGTCACCATCGGCGGCGGGAGCGGGCATGCCCAGGTTCTGAAAGGGATCCGGACGCTGCCCGACATCGCCATCACTGCGATCTGTCCAAGTACCGACTCGGGCGGATCGACGGGAGACCTCATCCGTGATTACGGATGTCTTGGGTATCTCGGCGATCTCACCAAATGCATCGCGGCATTGTGCCCCGATGAAAAACTTTCCGCGGCGCTCGTGCGACGGTTCGAGGGCGGATGTCTTCACGGACACTCACCCAAGAACCTTCTTCTCCTGGGGCTCAGCCAGACGCCGGGAATATCGCCCGACGAAGCACTGGCGCTGATGTATCGCATGTGCGGGATCACGCCCCATCGGGTCATCCCCGTCTCGCTGGAACGCGCGGAACTGTGCGCGACGCTCACGTTCGTCGGAAACGTAACGGGCGAAACGCACATCGACAACCTTGCCAACAACCCACTCTGGTCCGCGAATGTTCATGGGATCAAGTCCATATATTTGAAACCGGCGATCCGCGCGAGCGCTCAAGCCATCGAAGCGATCGGCACGGCCGACCATTGTGTCATTTGCCCGGGCGATCTCTATTCAAGCATCACGCCCATCCTTTTGCCGGCGGGAATGAAACGCGCGATACAACGCACGAAAGCCCACATCACCGTGATGCTCAACATCATGACGAAGCGCGGAGAGACGGACGGCTATTGCGCGGAGGATTTCATCCGTGAAATAGAATCGAAAACGGGAAGGCCCTGCGACGTCATTATGTACAATGACGCACCCATCCCAAACCGCTCACTCATCCTTTACCGCCTGGAACGGAAGATCCGCCTTTCATCGAAAAAATTAAAGGCCGATCCGCGCCTCGTGCGAATATCGGCCGTGAATGTGGACGCGAACGGTCGTATTTATCATGACCCGTACGCAATCCGCGAAGCGCTCAAAAAAATATTCAATTGAACATCTCCCCTCCGGAAAACAAAATCCCGGAGGATTTTTATTTTATCAGTGCTTTCTCTATGATCTTCGCCGCAGCAACGATCTCTCTTTTTGTCGTTCCTTTCCCCAAACTGAACCGAATGCTCTGCGCGGCACGGTCCTTTGAATAGCCGAGTGCCTCGATCACGTAGGAAGATTCCACGGCGCGGGAACGGCACGCGGAGCCGGACGATGCGGCGAGGCCGGCGCGATCGAATCGCGTGAGCAGATCCTGCGCGGCGAGGCCGGGAAAATAAATGTTCAGAATGTGCGGCGCCTTCGCGTCCCCCATCGGGCCGTTGATCTCCGCCGACGGCGCGACAAGTTTGATGCGCCGCCACAGTTCGTCACGCAACGCCACGATGCGCGTAGATGTCTTGCCGCGAGCGGCGGCGGCGAGCTCCGCCGCCTTTGCGAATCCGACGATGCCTGGCACGTTCTCCGTACCGGAGCGCAATCCGAATTCCTGGCCGCCGCCGCTCACCTGCGCGGCCAGCGGAAAACCGCCGCTCGCGGAAAATATTTTTTCGTCGCGCCGCACATACAGCGCCCCGACGCCTTTCGGCCCGTACATCTTATGCGCGGAAAGCGTCATCATATCCACGTCAAGCAATTGGACGTCACAGTATAAATACGGGAACGACTGCGCGGCATCAGTATGAAAAAGTGGATATATGCCCGGCGTACCGCCCTCTCCCGCCGATTCCTTGCGGAACGCATCGATCATGAACTTTATCTCGCGGAGCGGCTGGATCGTACCCGTTTCATTATTGACGTGCATCACGGACACGACGACCGTGCTTTCGGTCAGCGCATTTTTCAATGAGACAATATCCACGACGCCCTCTTTATTGACCGGCAATCGCACGACTTCCACGGCATCGCGCTCCAAGGCCTGAGCGGTCTCAAATATCGATTCGTGCTCGACGGCAGAAATGATGATGCGCGGCCGCACGACGTCAGGATAGCTCTTTTTATAGAGCTCCACCGCGCCGCGAAGCGCGAGGTTGTTCGCTTCCGTGGCACCGCTCGTAAAGACGATCTCACGGAAGTGTTTCGCACCGATCAGCTTGCCTACGCTCGCGCGCGCGGCGTCCACCGCGGCAATCGCCTCCTGCCCGAACGAATGAAGCGAACCGGGATTCCCGAAGTGGCGTGAAAAATAGGGACGGATCGCACGAAAAACGCGCGGATCGACGGGCGTCGAAGCCGCATGATCAAAATAAAGGTGACGCATAAATACAGTCTATCACGCTTTTTACCAGCCGCGCGTCCTTTAGAGCAACGAGGGAGTGATCGCGAGATTCGCAAACTCCACTTTGACGACCTCGCCGGTCTTCTTGCTCGGTACCATGAGAAAATTCTGCTTGCGATACAGATCGTAGAGCTCTTTGGTAAGCTTCACATCGTTCACGCAATATTCCTTTAGCTCGTCGATCTTCCCTTCGCGATAGAGAGCGCCCGCTTCCGAACTGTGATGCGTTTTGCTCAAGCCAAGGTTCGCACCCGCAAGCCGGTCGAGGCTGACGCGGCTCCCCGTCGCCATTTCGATCTCTTCCAAAAGATCCACGCGCTCCATCTCCCAAAGCTTTGGAGCTCCCTTCAGTCGCTGAAAGTAATTATTAAGCACCGGGATGTCATAGCGGTTCATGCTGAAGCCAACAATACGCCGGGCGTCGCCGAACAGTTCCGCGAGCTTATCCATCTCGTTTTCCTCATAGCAATAATAGCGGTCCTCTATATATGAGTAAACGCCCACAACGGAGATCTTTAAGGCGGCATAATTATCCCACCCCACATCCGGGTCGGTAAAAAAGTTCTGTGTTTCGATATCGAACACCAAAGTATCTAATGTCATATTTTTGATAACCCACTATACGTGGCGGTCTGCCACATTGGTTGCCGCGTAGCTGTCCGGCTTTATCCTTACCTCGAAATTATTCGCGCGGATCATGCCGACGATCTCCTGGATCACGGCTTTCGTGGGGCCGTTCATGCCGATGTCCGCGTGGATCTCAAATTCGAACTCCGGAAGTGGGAACTTTTTGAGCTCGGCGAGGATGCCCTGCGCAACTTCAAGCGAGATCACGGCCTCGCGAATCATCCGGTCGCGGAGTGTGTGGAACTTTCCGAGCTCCCAGCGCCGGTAGAAATAGCGGCCGCCATTGCCGATACGATGCACCACGACGGCATTCACAAAATCCGCGTTCTTGTTGGAGAGGAGCTGGGAGTCGGTGCCGATCGTCACTCTATATTTACGCATCAGATCGGCACCCATGAACGCCATGATCTCGGCCACCACTTCCGGCACCGTGAGCTTTGTCCCAAGCGAACTGATGAAGGTATCTGGCATTACCCAGAATATACGCTTTTCGACCCCCAGCGTCAATTATTTTGAGTCGAGAATCTTATTGATGATTGTGATCGTCTCTTTCGGGCCGGTGATAGGAATTGTCTGGATACCGGTTTTCTTTGCCGCCGCGTCGTTGCCGCCTTTATAGAGCGCATCGCCGATGAACACCATATCTTTTATTGGCACGCGCAAGTGCTTTTCTATCTGCCGCACGCCATATCCCTTATCGATTCCTTTTTGCGTGACGTCGATAGAAGTAAGTCCACCGCTCCGCACCTCGAACCTTGGCAGCTCCCGGGCCATGATCTTCACCATCCTCAAGCGAAGCGGCTGATTCTCTTTGAACCATTGCTCTTTCATCGCTATACCTTTCTTTCCAAACTTGGTCACAACGTCCTGGCCGAGCGCGGAAAACGTCACCTGTGACCCGCGGTCTTCGATCACCGGACCCCACACCTTTTTGGGATGGACATAGCCGGTCTCTTTAAATGCATCGCCAAACGCCTTCATGATCTTTTTCTTATCCGCCGCCGAAAGTGTCTTGCGGTAGACGGTTCTCCACGCGCCGCGCTTGTACCGATAGAATGCGGTAGAGGTCGTCGGGAAAAGAAAAAGTCTTTCGAGCAGCGGCGCCGGAAACGGAAGGTGCTTTACGAACTGATCCTTGAACACCTCGTACGAACCGCCGCCGATGACAGCCACCCTCTTTTCGGTAAGCAGCGCCTTAAGCGCCCGAGCCATATCGGGCTTAAGCGGGGCCTTACTTTCGGCGAGCGTTCCGTCGAGATCGAACACGATAAGAGCCTTCTTTGATAATTTATTCATATTCTTATTATAACGAATTGTGTCAAAATCATCACAAAATGCAGAAATCCCAAAGTGATGTTAAAATAAATCTCGTAATGGCGAAAAAGAAGAAAGGAAAAAAGGGAAAGGGTGGCGGGTCGAATTCCGGCAACGGCAAAGCCGATGGCGGCGGCAAACTCGTCAGTGCGAATGCCAACTCCCGTAAAACAGTGCGAGAGCCACGCCTCCATTCCGAGACCAAGAACAGTATTTGGGCGATCAGCTTCATTTGCGTCGCAATTGTGCTTGTTCTCGCCCGGTTTGCGGAGGCAGGTCCCGCCGGAGCTCTTATTTATCAAGGCCTTAATGCCCTGCTTGGTTGGGGTTATTTGATATTGCCCGCCACGCTTCTATTCGCCGCGGCGGTGTTTCTTCTATCACGCCAGAAACGCATCCTTGCCACCACGCTCATCGGCTCCGCACTCCTCATTCTCTCCGTGCTCGGGCTCATAGAATTGCTCTCCCCCACCCACGGTGGCTGGCTCGGCATGGTCTTCGGCTCGCTCCGCGTACCGTTCGGCAACATTGCCGCCACGACGATCGACATTTTCATTCTTATCATCTCCGTGCTCGTGACCGCAAATGTGCCGATCAAAGTGGAGTGGCCTTGGAATAAAGAAGGGGCGGATGAAGATGAGGGGCCGGAAGACGCGACGCCGCTTCTCGTAACCGGCTCCGATGGCGAGAAGACCACCGCGGAGAAAGCAACCGACGAAAAAGACTCGAAGAATAAGAAAGGCGCCGGAGCGGAAGAGCTCGCCGTCGTCCACGCAAAGGACGGAGCGGAACTCGGCAAGATCAAGAAGACCAAAGCGCCAAGCTTCGTAAACTATGTTCCCCCTCCACTTTCTCTCCTGAACTCCGACATGAGCAAGCCGACCACCGGCGACCTCCTTGCGCATGCAAATATCATCAAGCGCACACTTGATAGCTTCGGCATCCCCGTTGAGATGGGAGAGATCAACGTCGGCCCGGCGGTCACGCGCTACACATTGAAGCCGGCGGAGGGCGTGAAACTCTCGCGCATCACCGCGCTCAGCCAAGACCTCGCGCTCTCGCTTGCGGCGCATCCGATCCGCATCGAGGCGCCGATTCCCGGAAAATCGCTCGTTGGTATTGAAGTGCCGAACAAGACCGCCGCGCTCGTCCGCCTCGGCAGCTTGATGAACTATCCGGAATTCCAAGCCTCCGGCCCGCTCGGCTTCGTACTTGGCCGCGATGTCTCCGGCGAACCGATCTTCGCGAACATCGAGAAGATGCCGCACATCCTCATCGCGGGCGCGACCGGCTCCGGAAAATCCATCCTGGTGCATTCGCTCATCACTTCGCTCCTCTATAAGAACTCGCCGGCGACCCTGCGCCTCGTACTCATCGATCCGAAGCGCGTGGAGCTTTCCATATACGACGGGATTCCACATTTGATCACGCCGGTTATCACGGAAAACAAAAAGGCGCTCGGCGTCCTCAAATGGGCCATCCAGGAAATGGATCGCCGATATGAGATCCTCCAGCGCGCCGGGAGCCGCGACATTAAGAGCTATAACGCGAAACAGACGAAGCCGGAAGACATACTTCCATTCATCCTTATCGGCATCGACGAGATGGCGGACCTGATGAGCTCATTCGGCCGCGAGGTGGAGGGCGCGATCGTGCGGCTTGCCCAGATGTCACGCGCCACCGGCATCCATTTATTGCTCGCCACCCAGCGCCCGTCGGTGGAAGTCATCACGGGCCTCATTAAAGCCAACATCCCCGCGCGCGTCGCTCTCCAAGTGGCATCGCAGATCGACTCGCGCACCATCTTGGACGGTGCCGGCGCCGAAAAATTGCTCGGCCACGGCGATTTACTTTTCCTCTCCGCGGAACTTTCAAAACCGAAGCGTATCCAGGGCTCGTACATCACCGAAGAAGAATTAAAGAGCGTTGTTGAATTTATAAAGGAGCACAACAAAGTGGAAGCACCCGAACCGTCCGACGATGGCGAGGAAAATATCGATAAAGCAGGCCCGATCATGCCCGTCGGATTCGATCACTTCATCAATGCGAGCGGCGAAAGCGAAGAAAGCGACGATGATCTGTTTGACGAAGCGGTCGCCGTTGTTGCCGAAGCCAAGAAAGCATCGGCGTCATTGCTCCAGCGCCGCCTCAAAGTCGGCTACGCCCGCGCCGCGCGCCTGCTCGACCTCATGGAAGCCGCCGACCTCATCGGCCCCGGCGACGGCGCAAAACCCCGCGACGTGAACATAGAAAAGATAGATCAGCGGCTCTCGTGAGCCGCTTTTTTTATTCAATGGACTATTTTCTCGTTGCGCCGTATCATCAGATTATATGCCCCCCAACGATATCCCATTCGAGCAATTCTTCGCGGAAAAGATAAAAGAGCGTGGCGTAACGCTCAAGAAGCTCGCCGAGATGACGGGCATCGCCCCGGCACATATCGAATCTTTACTACGGGGCGATTATGAAAGTATGCCGTCGGCGCCCTACTTTCACGGATACCTCGAGCATCTTGGCATGGTGCTCGACTTCGACGGGGAGGAGTGGTGGGCAAAGTTAAAAAAAGAAGGGGTGATAAAAAATTCCGGCGAGCTCGATACATTGCCCCGCAACCGGTTCATCAAGCAATCGCCGCCGAAATATCTCTGGTGGATCGGCGCAGCCGTCATTGTGCTCATCTATCTCGCCTTCCAGGCGCCGCGCATCTTCGGTAAGCCGACGCTCATGGTCATTTCCCCCGACGCGAATCCGTATGTGACGACCTCCAGTACGTTCACCCTGGCCGGCACCGTGACCGGTGCCGACTCACTCTACCTCGTTGGAGCGAACGGCGAGCAGGAACAGATCATCATCGCCGCCGACGGTTCGTGGCAAAAAGGAGTACTGCTCGGCATCGGCCCCAACCCCTTCCAGATCTCCGCAAAGAAGTTCCTTGGCGGGGAAACGAGCATCACCGAACAGGTATTCTACCAGCCGCCGGGCGGGACCGCGCCGACGTCAACGCCTACGGTCGGTTCTACGACGGCAACCAGCTCGATTTCCGGCAATAGCACGTCAAGCACCTCCACCTCCGCCGGAAACCCCGTCCATTAAGGTCTTTTTAGCCTTTTCTTAATATAAATTTAACGCGCGCTCTGATATAATGAGGCATATGAAAACATCAAAAAAGGGGTCGGGCCAGGCAGCGCAGAAACCGGCAGTGACGGAAAAACATAACGCGAGCAACAAGCAAGTGGACGAGCTCCTTTCGTCGCTCCAGGATAAGTTCGGTGAAGGCGCGATCATGAAGCTTGGCGATATGACGCACGTAAACGTCGCGGCCATTCCGACCGGATCCTTCTCGCTCGATCTCGCGCTCGGCATCGGCGGACTGCCCCGCGGCCGCATCACGGAGATCTTCGGCCCCGAATCGTCGGGCAAGACCACGCTCGCGCTGAACGTCGTCGCCCAGGCACAGAAACAAGGCGGCAAGGCGGCATTCATCGATGCGGAACATGCGATGGATCCGGAATATGCGGCAAAGCTTGGCGTGAACGTAAACGAGCTGCTCATCTCCCAGCCGGACAGCGGCGAGGAGGCGTTGAATATTTTGGAAAGCATCGTGCGCTCGGGGATCATCTCCGTCGTCGTCGTGGACTCCGTTGCGGCGCTCACGCCGCGCGCAGAGCTGGAGGGCGAGATGGGCGAACAGCACGTCGGTCGTCAGGCACGCATGATGGGCCAGGCGCTCCGCAAGCTCACCGCAATCGCGGCGAATAGCCAGACGCTCATCATCTTCATCAACCAGCTACGCATGAAGATCGGCATCATGTTCGGCAATCCGGAAACGACGCCGGGCGGGCGGGCGCTTCCCTTCGCCGCGTCGGTGCGTATCGACATCCGCCGCATCGCACAGGTCAAGAGAGGAGAAGCGGTGGTCGGCAATCGCGTAAAGGCAAAGGTAGCGAAAAACAAAGTAGCTGCGCCCTTCAAATCGGCAGAGTTCGATATTCTCTTTGGTGAAGGGATCTCGTACGAGGGCGACGTGCTGAACGCCGCGGTGGCGCATGGCGTGGTCAAGAAATCAGGAGCAAGCTTCAGCTACAACGGGGAACGCTTGGGCGTAGGCTTCGAAAATTCAAAAACAAAATTAAAGGAGGATAAAAAACTGCTGGATGAGATAAAAAAGAAAACGACCGAAGCCTTCCATAACGGCGACGGCATAGCGGTAGAAAAAACTGCACCCGAGGAAAAAGAATAGGTTGTATGCTCTCGGTCAAATAAAAAATCAGGTACGCGCCGGACTATCATCTGCCGGGAGGCGCGTACCTGATTTTTTATTTGACGAATATCGTATAGGCAAAGTATGCCACCACCCCAAGGGCAACCAATGCGACGAGTCCAACGAGAAGTTTCGGGATAAGATCGCTCCTGGGACCCGCATCCTGGACCTCCTGACCGAGCACCGGACGGTCGACCGCTTGGTATGGTTGCGGCATATTATCTTCAGGCATTACGATTCGACCACCTGCCGGAAGCGGGGCCTGAATGAACGTCGTGGGCGGTTTGAACTTCTCTTCCAACGAAAGCCCCGATATGGATACATTCTGATATGACGGTGCTCCTCCCCCGCTCTTCATCATGGAATCGATATCCGAACGCATCGTGCGGATCTTCACTTCCGATGGCGGCGGCGGCGCGGTGGTAACGACGGTCTTATCTTGCATAGTCTTATTTTACCACAAAAAATAGCGCGGTCGTTGGCGAACTATCATCTGCCGGGAGCCAATGACCGCGCTATTTTCCTTTTATGCCGGCTGTTCCATCTGCTTCAGCGAGAGGCCGATCTTGCCGTTCTCGGCCTTAATGATCTTTGCCTTGACATGG
>CAZXCH010000004.1:0-22953 GCA_964639165.1 uncultured Candidatus Saccharibacteria bacterium
GAACCGGAAATTGAAACTACAACCCCAACTGAAGCTGAAACTGCACCCGTGGTGGCACCGCAGGAAGCTGCGACTGTTCCCATTGAGCGGGAAGCAAAGAACTACGAACTTGTCGGTGACTATGGCTCGGTAAGCCGCGCCGCCACAAAGGAATCTCACGAGAATAACGAGGATAGCGTTTTAGAACAACCCGAAGATGGCCTCTTTGGCGTTTTTGATGGTATGGGAGGAGTTGCGGGAGGCGAGCGGGCATCCCGGTTGACCAAGGAGGTTATCGAAAAAAGCCCGAAGACAGATCCTAGATATTTGAACGTTGAGGCGGCCTCAAGAGAATTGAGAGGGCTTCTTGAGAACGCTAATCGCGCGGTTCTTGAAGAACAAAAAAAGAATCCCGGTTTGAAAAAAATGGGATCTACGGCGTCGCTTGTAAAGCTTGTTGCCGAAGGGGATAAGCGTTTTGCGGTCATAGCTACCGTCGGAGATAGTCCGGTGTATATCGTACGAAAGGACAGCAGGTTGGAATGCGTGGGAATCGACAATGAAATGTTGAAAGTTGAGGCGATGCTCAGTGGGAAATTCGATGGTATGTCAGTCGAAGAAGTGGATAGGGAAATTGCGGCTTCTGACGCCCGGATTGCCAATATAAAAACACCCGAAGATTACAAGGGTTTGCAGGATCATGAAAAAGGGGCATTCGCTGCGAGAAACATGTTGACGGGCACTCCTATCGGAAGCGAACAATTGCGTCCGCTTATTCGTCAGGTAGCCGTTGAATTGGGGGATCGAATCCTGATCGCCTCCGATGGTATCACTGATAATCTCACCCGTGAACGGATAGCCGAGATCGTTGCGAACCGTCATTTTAAAGCTTCCGAATCGTGCGATGTTTTGGCGGATGAAGCGAGGGTTATCGCCGACCAATTGAGGTCGCCGGAGTATAAGAAGTTCAAGCAAACCGGCGAAGATTTCCCCGGGCGGAATATCCGCGCGAAGGATGACGATATGAGCGCGATCGTGGTGGAGGTAGGAGGGGAGGAAAAAACCCGGGAAGTACCGCCGTCGGCAAAACTAAAGCCCGAATCCCGGTTTGATTTTTGGCGACCGGGGGCCGAGGCTAAAGCCGAAGCAGAAGCAGAAGCAGCACCTATTGTGGAAAATCCCATCAATGTGCCCGCACCGGAACAAGCACCTGCGACGGCACCCGAAGCAGAAGCCGAGCAAGTGGCGGAGAAAAAGGACAAACTCACAATCCTTGATGAGGCTCGCGAAGCATATGTGAAGGCACATCGGGAATATCAAGAGGGAAGGAAAGGAAGACCCGCGTCGATGTATGACATTGGCGGGGATATTTCTGCAACAACAGAGGCACGCGCCGCATATGATGCTGCACTTAAAGCCGCTTCGCTGGAGGAACAGCAGAAGTTCTTAGAAGGGAAATATTCAGCGGTAAGCGAGATGTCTCCGAAGGAGAGGATGGAGATGAACAATACACTTTTCGATAAATTTGTTGTTGATGAAAGACGCAAAATGACGGCGCTGAAGCTGGCGGAGCTGCCCGAGAAAGAACAAAGCTGGTACAAGAGGGCGTGGATGGCATACTCGAGCATGCCACGTTGGAAGAAGATCGCGCTTTCCACGGCAATCGGTACGGGTGTCGCCGTCGGCTCCGGAGCGATCGCGGGATGGGGCATCGTTTATTATGCAGGTAAGCGAATCGTGATCTCGGGTAAATTAGCCCCGATGATTTCCAAGGCGACCGGCGCCGTGACCACTCTCGGGTACGAGGCATACGATAGTACGCTTGGAAGAAAAAAGACAAAGGATTACAAAATCAAGTCATTGCGTGCAGAGCGCGGACAAGATATACCCGAATCACTCGACGATCTGCAATTTGAATATAGCGATATATTAGAAAAAGACGCGGATCGCGAAAAGAAGCGCATGTATTTGAAGATTGCGATCGCCGCGGCAGCCGGTGCGGGTGCGGTGGGATTTGCTGCTCATCATATTCCGTCGGGAGCCGAAGCTGCCGACGGTCATCATGGCCTTACCGACATTAATGCCAAGACAGAAGCAGGCACGACGCCAGGATTGCATTCGGCAGAGGCAGTGCCGGTACCGAAAGTCCTGGAGCATGCGCCCATCGAGGTGCATAAAGGCGATTCGTTGTGGGAGATCACGGCAAAAGAGCTTCAAAAGAATCCTGATTTTGATAAATTGAATGATGCCGAGAAAACCTGGACGATAAGTACCATGGTGGATCGCGCCGTCGCGCATAAAGACGCGCTTCACATCGCGAATCCCGACAGTCTCGCAATCGGCCAGAAGATCGACCTTTCGAGCATCCTGAAGGACGGCGACGTCCACAGTCTTGTGGAAAAAGCGGGTCACCTCACCGCGGCTCAGCAGGAACACATCCTTGCGAACAATCACGAGATCTCCGCGTGGCTCCATGCGCATCCGCATGAACAACTCACCACCGCGCGCGTGGAAGAGATATTGCATCCGCACGGCACGGGAAACGTACCGGATCACGGCGACATAACGACCGAGCAGCCGCCAGATTTGGATAATTCGATCCCCCTGCATCATCTGGAGGAATTTAAAGTTACACCGCAACATGTGGAAGTCGGCCATATTGCGGAACAGATTCACCAGATGCCATACAATCCCGATAATGGCCAACAGGTTATCCGGCACCTTGATAGCATGAATCAAATTCCGCCCATGGAGATGCGTCAGCTCATGTTGATCGCCGCCGAGCGGGCCGGGGACCATCACCCGATCGTCGTCAACATAGGCGTCATGGAAATGCATCATCGTATGCAGGATTACCTCGTTTCATATCCGCGCGCGCAGGGATTCGGATTCCACTCGTACGACCACTGGGCAAGGGTGAGGGACGTTCCCGTGCATAGGTTTGCCGAAGATACCACGATTTCGCCGCGCCCGGAGGCTTTGCAATCGGCGCTTAGGCATTCGTTCTTTCATCCCGGAGCAAAGGTCCACGAGATGCAGGGCGGGGCATTGCGGAGCGTTCCGCTCGAAGAGCGGCATGCGAACCTCGGAATGGCGATCAGGGGAAATTCCGACCTCGTGCGAAGCGCGCCTCGAAACATGACCGTGGGGCAGTTCGTCGCGGCACACCACGGCGCGATCGGGAGAAAATAATATGATATACTCATCTCATGAACACAATGAATGAAGAATTGATCAAGAGCCTTGGCTTGGATGCGTTACCACCGGAGGAAAAAGCGGTAGTGATGGGAAAATTCGCCGACACGCTTCTTCAGGCAGTCATCGTGCGAGGATTGGAGCTTTTGCCCGAAGATAAAAAAGACCTCCTGGACGAGGAAATAAAAAAGAGTCCGGAGAATGCGCAGGACGTGCTGATGGACTTTTTCACGGCGAATATCCCCGATTTTCAGTCGGTCATTGACGGAGAGGTGAAGCAGATCAAGGATCAGATCGCGAATGTGCTGGGTGACTCCAAGGCTTAGGGGCACTTGCAAAACCTCTATTGTCCCCTTATACTGTCTTCCATGGCAATAGAAGCACGCAAAAAAGAGGGGGAGTCGGGTCAGTCGCTTTTGTATACCTTCACCCGCAAAGTGAAGCGCAGCGGCATCGTTAAAGAGGTCCGCCATCGCAAGTTCCACACCCGGACGATCAGCCGCATCAAGCGTCGCTCTTCGGCAATCCATCGAGAGGAAAAGAAAGCCGACGTGGAACGCCAGAAAAAGCTTGGACTTATCTAGTTTTTACCCCAGCCGTTAATGGCACTCTTTCAAAAAATCAACGACGATATGAAGGCCGCCATGAAGAGCGGTGATAAAGCACGTCTTGAAGTGCTTCGTTTTACGCTTGCGAGCCTCAATCCGGTGCAAAAGGAAAAAGCACTCAAAGACCCGCAGGCGGTGTTGAGCGACGAAGAGGTGATAACCATCCTTCAAAAAGAGGCAAAGAAGCGCAAGGATTCGATTGAACTTTTCAAACAAGGCAAGCGTGACGACCTTGTTACCAAGGAAGAGGGCGACCTTAAAGTGATCTATGAATATTTACCGCAGGAACTTTCCCGCGAAGAGGTCGTCGCAATGGTGACGGCGGCAAAAGCGAACGGCGCGAATGATTTCGGTTCGATCATGAAGGAAGTGATGAAGAGCGCAAAGGGCCGTGCCGACGGAAAGCTGGTGGGAGATGTCATCCGCGATGTGGAACGAGGCTAAGCTATCCCGGCTTGCGCAGAAAATACTTACGACGCTCAAGGTCCGCGGCGCCACTTTGGATATCATCTTATTGGATAACGCGAAGATCGCTGCGCTCAAGGCGCGGTTTATAAAGAAGAAGACCGAGCCAAACGTGCTTTCGTTCCCCGAACCCGCACACTTCCCGCATCCCGAGACGAAGAAGCGGTATCTTGGTGAGATCTATTTGAATCGCGATATCCTAAAGAAATCGCCGGAGCGCGCGAAGGCACTGTTGCTCCATGGTGTTCTGCACCTGCTCGGATACGATCATGTAAAGAAAGCGGATACCGCCAAGATGGAAGGCTTGGAGAAAAAGATCTTGGCTAAGTTATAGATATTATTATATAGACAGATAGAAACAAAAAACCGCTCTTTCAAGCGATTTTTTGTTTGATGGTGCTTGCGGCACCATGTCAGGCTGCCACCTTGATATTCATAGTACTCGGGTCTCTATGGACTTCAAGGGGGAGTCGAACCCCAAACTGTCAGGTGGCAGCCTAACCGTGATACCGTTTCACCACCGGCCCTCTCGGTCGTTGGCTTTGCTACTATGGCATACGAGCGATTAAAACTATTTAAACCCCCTGCACAGTTCCTTTCATAGGGTTTTCTTGATAGAATGAGAGCATATGAAGCTCAAGGGACTTGGCGGAGGCGGGGATTTCATCACGGGATTGGATGTGGGGACTTCGTCTCTCAAAATTGTGGTTGCGGAATGCCGTGGTGCGCGTCCGGTGATCATCTATGCCCGCGAAGAGCCATCGTTCGGCATCCGGAAGGGAGCCGTCGTCGATCTCGGTGAGGCATCGCAGGCGATCAACCGCGCACTTTCCGAAGTGAAGAAAATTTCAAAATCCGCGCTGCGGAATATTTATGTGAGCATCGGTACGCCGCAGGCGAAGATGCAGACCTCGCGCGGCATCGTCGCCGTTTCCCGCGCGGACGCGGAGATCGCGAAGGATGACATGGACCGCGCCGTCCGCGCGAGCCAGGCGGTAAACCTCCCGCAAAACCGCACCATCGTTCACACAATCGTAAAGGAATATATGGTGGACGGCGTCGGCGATATCCTTGACCCGCTCGGGCTTTCCGGCAGCCGGCTTGAAGTACAGAGTTTGATCATCGACGCGTTTGCGCCGCACATCAAGACGCTTATCCGCGCGGTTGAACTTTCCGGTGGCGACATCAGCGGGCTTGGTTACGGCCCGATCATCGCCGCACAAGCGGCGCTCTCCAAGCGCCAGCGCGACCTCGGTACCGCCATCGTCGATCTCGGGTTCGGCACGACCGGGCTCGCAGTCTACGAAGAGAATCGGTTGGTCGGCGTTTCAAAATTCCCGGTCGGCGCGGGAAATATCTCCAACGATCTTGCGGTAGGACTGAAGGTTCCCGTGGATGCGGCGGAAGAAGTGAAGCTCCATTACGGATATGCATATTCAAAAGAAGTGCCGCAGAAAGAATCGGTTGATATGAAGAAATTCGCAGAGGACGCGAAAGGGTCCGTCTCGCGCAAGTTCATTGCGGAGATCGTGGAGTCGCGGCTTGAGGAAATTTTCGATCTGGTGAACAACGAACTAAAACTGATGGAAAAATACGGTCAGCTGCCGGGCGGCGTCGTGCTTGTGGGTGGCGGCGCGAAGCTGCCGGGACTTACGGATCTCGTAAAACAGGAGATGAAGCTGGCGGCCCAGATCGGGTTCACGCTCGCCGACGAGTGGGACGGTCGTGGTGGGGGGTTCAAAGAGTATCTGGAGGATCCCGAGTTCGTAGGCGCTTTTGGGCTGGTTTTATGGGGCATGGAGAGCGAAGGCAGGGGCGGGGACAGGACCCCGTCGGGCGTAGGGTTCAAGAAGTTTTTCCGCTATTTTGCCCCTTAACCATTAGGGCCTTTTCTGCTACCATACAAGAAACATTAAATCTCCATGAAAAAAAACAAGCATAAGGTGCATCACGCAAAAAAGGCGAACGAGAAATTTCAGCCATTATCGGCCAATGTAAAAGTGATCGGCATCGGCGGCGGCGGCGGAAACGCGGTCGCGCGCATGGCGAAGGATTTCACGCGCGGGGTGGACTTCATCGCGATCAATACCGATCATCAGGACCTGGATGAGTGCGACGTGAAGACGAAATTATATATCGGGAAAAGCCTGACGCGTGGATTGGGCACGGGCATGAATCCGGATCTCGGACGCCAAGCTGCGGAAGAGAACCGTTCGGAGATCTCCGAGGCGGTGCAGGGCGCGGATCTCGTGTTTCTCGCTGCGGGACTTGGTGGCGGCACCGGTTCCGGCGCGACGCCGATCGTCGCGGAAGCGGCGAAGCAGTCCGGCGCGCTCACGATCGCGGTCGTCACGAAGCCGTTCACGTTCGAAGGAAGCCAGCGCGAGCGTATCGCGAACGAGGCCCTCATAAAATTGCGCGACAAAGTGGACGCGATCATCATCGTGCCAAACGATAGAATTTTTACTGTTATCAGCAAGGATACGCCGATCGTCAAAGCGTTCGAGGCAATCGACGAAATTTTACGTAACGCGCTTAAGGGACTCGTGGAGATCATCGCGATGCCGGGCATCATCAATGTTGATTTCGCCGATGTAAAAAATATCATGCAGGACGCGGGAATCGCGATCGTCGGTGTCGGCAAGGCGAGCGGTCCCGATCGCGCGGTGAAGGCGGTCAATGCAGCACTCCATTCGCCGTTGCTTGAAACAAATCCGGAAGGTGCGAAGGCGGTATTGCTCGGCATCACCGGCAGCCGCGACCTCAAGATGACGGAAGTGAACGATGCGGCAAAGATCGTCGCGCAGACGGCAGACCCTGGCGCACGCATCATCTTTGGTGCCTACCATGATCGGAACATGAAGCCAGGGGAATTGAAGGTCACCGTCGTGGCCGCGGGCTTCAGCGGTAGCCAGCCAGGAGCGCTGTTTGGTAACCATTTTGAGGGCAGGCAGGGTGGTTCCTCGATGTTCGCCCGTCCCGGCAACGAAGGCCCGGTGAACGGCAATGGCGCGGCGCTCATTGCCAAGCAGTCAACGCCCATGCGCGTCGGCGAATTGGGCACGAGCTCCAAGAATCCCGTCGTCCACGCTCGCGGCGAGGAATCGGCGGACGAGATGATGGCCCAGAAGACGCTCGCTCCGAATGCTTTTGAGAAGAAGATTGAGCCAAGCGGACAGCAAAAACCGGCGGCAGGCAAGGAGAATGATGCGTGGGACATTCCGGCATTTTTGCGAAGGAGAAAGAGATAAAAAAGAAGCCCTTTATCTTTGCCTCCAGGCGGACGACCGTTCGGCAAAGATAAAGGGCTTCTTTTTTTATTCTCCTCCCATCTCCTCCGGCTTCTCCACGATTGGTGATTCGAGCTCAAGCTGTTCGCCGGTGATGCGCAGGATGTCTTTGTTGATCTTGCCAAATTCCTTTCCGGCGGAGTTGTAGGCGGAGACAGTCGTTGTCAGATTTTTGCCTACTTTGCCAAAATATTCCTCATAACTCAAGAGGTGTTTGCCGAGCTCACCGACGCGCTCACCGATCTTTTTGGCGCTTTCTTCAATACGCAACGCCTTGAGTCCCTGGAGTACCGTGAGCAGATAGGCGTGGAATGTGGTGGGGGAGACGATGATCACTTTCTTCTTGCCACTCGCGTATTCGATAAGGTTGACGTTATTGGACTTGAGCGCGCCCACCTTATTGACGAGCAGGTCATAGTAGACGGCCTCGGACGGGATGAACATGAACGCGAAGCCGAGCGTGCCCTCCTCCGGCTTTATATATTTCGATGTCTCGTCGATGCGGATCTTGAGGTCGTTCGCGAACGCGTTCTCGAACCGCTCGCGCTCGGTCTTATCTGGCGCCTCAAGGATGCGGTTATAGTTCTCGAGTGAGAACTTGGAATCCACCGGGATGATGCCATCCTTCGTGATCACGGCGGCGTCCACGATCGTGCCGTCCTTAAAAGGATATTGCATCTGGTATGCGTTCGGCGGGAGCACGTTTTTGAGTACCGTCTCCAGATAATATTCGCCAAGCACGCCGCGCTGTTTCGGGTTTTTCAAGATGTCCTGCAGGTTCTTGAGGTTGTCTGCGATGCTCACTACCTGGCGCTGGCCTTCGCCCACCTTCGCGAGCTCTTGTGTGATCTCGCGGATGAGCCGCGTGCTTTCCGTAGCCTGGGTGAACGCTTTACTCGTGGAGTCGTTGATTGCTTTTGCCGACTCGCCGAGCTTGGCCTCGATCGTCCGGTTCAACTCCGCAATCTGGTTCTGGAGAAGTAGCAGCGATTGAGGATCCTCCTTTTTCTCTGCAGGCGTCGTCGGCCGCCAAAGCCGCCATGCGATCGCGGCGAAGAGGAGGGCTATTACAATGAGGAGCGCTATTTCCATATAGATAGATTTTACTCTGATTACTTGCGAAACAAAAATACCCCCGAAGGGGTATTTTTGAGGTTAACGAACCGGCGATTTATTGCCAGTCGCGTCCACCGCCATTGCCACCACCGAAGTGGCTTCCGCCACCTTCACGGCGCGGAGGGCGAGCCTCGAGAGGTTTGGCCTCGTTCACGGTGAGCTTGCGCCCATCGAAATCTTGACCGTTCCACATTTCGATCGCTTTCTGCGCATCGTCATCGGAACCCATTTCGACGAAGCCGAAGCCACGTGAGCGGCCGGTCATCTTGTCCATGATAATGCTCGTGGACACGACGGCACCTGCCTTCGCGAACGCTTCCTGGAGTTCATCCTGCGTCGTCGAGTACGGTAAACCTCCAACGTATAATTTTGTAGCCATTCAATTGCTATTGATGTGTAAGGCGACCTCCTTCTCCTCTGCTTCTGCGCCGCGTTAGTGCGGCCAGTGGAAACTTACTAAGAACACTTACATCGCAATTACTATACCACAAGCTTTCCCAAAAGCGCAAATGGCGGTTAATATAAATTTAATGAATGAAATGGGCCAATTTAAGCGGACGATCTGGGCGCATTACCGCCGAGCCGGGCGAGGGGCGCTCCCGTGGCGGCATACGCGCGACCCGTATGCGATCCTTGTCTCCGAGATCATGCTCCAGCAGACGCAGGTGGCGCGGGTGGAGGAATACTATAAAAAATTTCTTAAGCAATTTCCGGATTTCGCCGCGCTCGCACAGGCGCGGAGCAGCGCTGTGCTCGCGGCATGGCAGGGACTTGGCTATAATCGTCGCGCGATGTTTTTAAAGCGCACGGCGGAAATCGTCGTTGAGCAATATGGCGGCAGGTTACCGCGCGACCGTGTTATGCTCGAATCCTTGCCCGGCATCGGAAAAGGGACGTCGGGTTCGCTTATGGCATTCGCATTCAACAGTCCGGAGATATTCATAGAAACAAACATTCGTCGCGTTTTTATCCATTTTTTCTTTAAAAAGCGCAAAAAGGTAACGGATGCGGAGCTGGAACGTTATATCGAGAGTAGTATTGATAGAAAGAATCCGCGCGAGTGGTATTGGGCGTTGATGGACTATGGAGCAGTAATGGGTGCTGCGGGAGCAGCGATGAAAGTTTTAAACCCCAATCGTCGAAGCGCGCATTATAAAAAACAGACGGCATTCGCCGGATCGGATCGCGAACTGCGCGGGAAGATCGTGCGTGCGACACTGGACGCGGCGAGGAATAAGATAGAGGGAAGTAAGTTTCTCAGAGAAATGAATATTTCACCCGCACAATTCAATAAAGTTATCACCGGACTCGAAAAGGAAGGGTTTATCGTTAGGAAGGGGAATTATATTTGTATTAAATAATAAGCATGCGTAAAAATATCATAAAAGCGGGAATTGCAGCGCTCATCATCGGCGTCGTGCCGTTTTTTGCGTCAGCCGCTACGGCGGCCAGCACTGCAACGACTGCCTCGGTAAAGACGCCATTCTATTATGGAGCATGGGTGCCGTATTGGACGAGCACCGCGGGCGAGCAGCAGATTGCGGTCAATCTTGACTCATTGGACGAGGTGAGCCCGTTTTCTTATGAGATCGTGAGCGGCGGAGCAATATTGGATGATTTGAAGATCGGGAGCGGCGTTTGGGATGGATGGATCTCGGCGATCGAGTCAGCCAACGTAAAAGTGATCCCGACGATCGCGTGGTTCGACGCCGGAGGCATTTACAATCTGCTCTCCGTCGCAAAGACGCGTCAGGCGGAAGAGGACAAGATCGCGGCGCTCGTGAAGAACAATAATTTCGACGGCATCGACATCGACTTCGAGGGAATGTCTCCGGCGACGCGCCCCTATTATTCCTTGTTCATACAAGGACTTGCGCAACGATTGCATCCCGCCAAAGAAAAATTGACGTGCACCGTCGTTCCGCGGAACCAGCCGAGTTCGGTCTATATCGTCGTACCCAAAACTCTCAATTACGCCGAAGATTATACGGTGCTTAATAAATATTGCGACGAGGTGCGCCTGATGGCATATGATCAAGAAACGACAGATCTCAAACTTAATGCCTCAAAAGGAGGAGATGGAACGCTCTATGCCCCGACCGCGGACCCGGATTGGGTGACGAAGATCGTCCAATATGCGATCCAATACATCAGCCCGAAGAAGGTGATGTTGGGCATTCCAACGTACGGATACGAATACGAAGCCTCGTGGTCGAACAATGTTACGACCTATCAGCGCGTGCGTGCATTCGATTATTTCGGGGCGATGGACCGCGCGGATTCGCTTGGTATCACTCCGACCCGCGACAATGCAGGAGAGCTGAGTTTTACGTATGCCTCAAGCACATACATCCAGGAACCGCCGATCCTTACCACATATGTTTCTTCCACCGAACCGACGGTGTTGGAAGGGATCCGGCCTAACGCGACCACCACATTCTTTGTTTCTTTCCCCGACGCCGTATCGGAATTGCAGAAAGTTACCCTCGCAAAGAAATACGGTTTGCGTGGGGTGATCTTCTTCAAGGCGGACGGAGATATCGACCCGGCTATCTGGAGTTCGCTGAACTAGATTAGCCTTCCTATTCAACGAATTTCAGATTTAGGCTTCAGCAACACAAAAATACCCCAGTAGTTTGAAAGCATTTAATCTGCATGCTTTCAAACTACTGGGGTATTTTGTTTCTACGACTGGCAGCCGCACCGGCAGGTGCCGCCGGGCGCGGTGTGTTCATGCCCGCATTCCTGACATTTCCCTTCATCCTCCATCTCTGCCATGGATAATGGTTTGGTCGATAATTGGTTTGTATGAGCCGACCTTGGGTATCGCTCCTTACTACCTTTCACCGGGCGATTTATTTCACCCCGGTTTTCAGGGTGCTGTTTTATGGCCTTATCGTGCCGATATATTTTATTATCATCAAAAAAATAACAGCGCCTGTCTGACCGGTCAGGCGCTGTGGAATGACATAGATCAAGATGCGATTCCAATGTTTCGGGGGCGGCGATCCCGGACGCGTTGCATGCGTTCTTTTGCTTTTTCGCATGATGCCTCCAGCTCGTCAAAGATTTCGTTCCTCATCGGAAATCTTTCTTTCGGGTATTGCTCCCGGAGCGAACAAATGAGATCTTTGGTCCCCTCGATCTTTCTCCGTGCGTTTTCGAAAGGATCTTCCGCCTCGTTGTCATTCGCCATTGTGGTGAACAGTTTTCCGACCTCCAGTTTTGGTTGTCGGAGCAATCCTTTTCTGGGGACGATCAGTTCTTTTGTGGCGCCTTCGGCTATCATATTTCACCTCCTTCCCAGCCATATTGCAATGACCTGCCTGTAGCTTACCGTATTTCAAAATCATACGCCATATGGCAAAACCCCCTCGTAAAGGCGCTTGGGGGTCCTTTCCGCATGGTACAATAATAAAATGTCAGGCGGCGTGTTTGATCCCCAAGGACCCATCGCACTACAAGAGCGGAATCTGATCATTCTGGCCGTCGTTCTCATGCTCCTTATCGCGATACCGATGCTCATTTTACTGTACACGTTCGCGTGGAAATACCGGGCGGGGAACAAAAAATCAAAGTACGATCCGGAACACGTGGGAAGCTGGTGGCGGCAACTCGTCTGGTGGGCGATCCCCGCGGTGATCATCGTGGCCATCGCGATCGTTAATTGGCAGAGCACACACGCGCTTGATCCGTATAAACCGATCGTTTCCAGTAATTCGCCGCTCACTATTGAGGTGGTGGCGCTCCAGTGGAAATGGCTCTTTATCTATCCGGCGCAGGGGATCGCGACGGTCAACGTTATCCAGTTCCCGGAACAGACGCCGATACATTTTGTTTTGACGGCGGACGCGCCGATGAGCTCGTTCTGGATACCCGAGCTTGGCAGTCAGATCTATGCGATGTCCGCGATGCAGACCCAGATGGATCTCATGGCGAGTTCTACGGGGGAGTATGCCGGCAAGGATACGGAGATCAATGGTGCGGGATATGCGGGGATGACGTTCACCGCAAAGTCCACCTCGCAGGCGGATTTCAATGCATGGGTGGCTTCCGTACAGCAATCAACGAGCACATATCCCACGTTGGATATGAATGCATACAACGCGCTCGCGGCGCCGAGCCAAAACAACCTACCGGCATATTACTCATCGGTGGACCAAGGCCTGTATAATTCAATTCTAACGAAATATATGGCACCCGCATCCACGAGTACGGCGGGCATGAACATGTAAGACACTATATGACACACTTTCTTCTCGGCAATCTCACGTGGAACGATCTCCCCCATCAATGGTTTACCATCGGGGGAACGGTCACGATCATCATCGGCGGCATCGCCGTCGCGGCGATCATCACCTATTACAAAAAATGGAAATGGCTCTGGAAGGAATGGCTGACCTCTACGGATCCGAAGAAGATTGGAATCATGTATATCGTGATGGCGTCGGTCATGCTGTTCCGCGGGGGATTGGACGCGATCATGATCTGGCTCCAGCAATCCATTTCCGTTGGCGGGTCGCAGGGGTATCTCGACGCGAACCACTTCCAGCAGATCTTCACGGCGCACGGGGACATCATGGTGTTCTTTGTGACGATGGGATTTTTCTTCGGCATCATGAACCTGATCGTACCTCTGCAGATCGGCGCGCGCGACCTCGCATTCCCGTTTCTGAACTCACTCGGGTTCTGGCTCTACGTGGCGGGCGCAGTGTTCATCAACATGTTCTTCGTGGTCGGCGGCGAGTTCGCTGCATCGGGATGGCTGTCATTGCCGCCGCTTTCGGAGCTGCAATACAGTCCCGGCACCGGCGTGGACTATTGGATATGGAGTTTGCAAATCTCCGGGCTCGGCTCGCTGCTCGGCGGCATCAACTTCATCGTGACCATATTAAAGATGCGCGTAAAGGGGATGAAGCTGATGATGATGCCGCTCTTCACCTGGACGTCGCTCTGCAGTATGGCGCTCGTTGTCGCGTCGTTTCCCGTGCTCACGATAACAACATTGCTGCTCTGGTTGGATCGTTTTTTTGGAATGCATTTCTTTACGACGGGTTTCGGTGGAAATCCGATGTTGTACGTGAATCTTATTTGGATGTGGGGCCATCCGGAGGTGTACATCCTCGTCATCCCGGCATTCGGGATGTTTTCCGAGATCGTGGCGACCTTCTCCGGCAAGCGCATCTTCGGCTACGTCTCCATGGTGTGTGCCGCGATCTGCATCACGTTGCTCTCGTTCCTGGTATGGCTGCATCACTTCTTTACGATGGGCGCCGGCGCGGACGTCGATGCGTTCTTCGGCATCATGACCGGCATTATCGCGATCCCGACGGCGGTGCAGATATTCAACTGGATATCCACGATGTTCCGCGGCCGGATCCGCTTTACGACACCGATGATGTACTTCATGGGATTTGTGAGCCTGTTCACATGGGGCGGCATGGCGGGCGTTTTACTGTCTCTGCCCGGCGCGGATTTTGAGTTGCACAACAGCCTATTCCTTGTGGCGCACTTTCACACGATGATCGTAAGCGCCGCGCTCTTTGGCATTTTTGCCGGCATCACCTATTGGTTCCCCAAGGTATTCGGATTCAAGCTGAACGAGAAGATCGGCCGCCGCGCGTTCTGGTTATGGATCGTCGGATTCTTCGTTTCCTTTACTCCACTCTATATATTGGGGTTCATGGGGGCGACGCGGCGGCTCGATCACTACGCCGCCGCGACGGGCTATCAACCCTACTTCATCGTTGCCGGCATCGGCGTGTGCATCATTGCCGCGGGAGTGCTCATGCAGGTGTGGCAGATCATCGTGAGCTTCAGGGAACGGAAAGAGAATATGGACACGACGGGCGATCCGTGGGATGGTCGCACGCTTGAGTGGGCTACGTCATCGCCGGTGCCATTCTATGATTTCGCGCGCATGCCGGAGGTCCATGGCCGCGATGCGTTCTTTGAGATGAAGAAAGAAGGGAAGTGGCCGCGCATAGGCACTCGCCCGGCATACGAGGATATCGAATTATCAAAGAACACCGGTATGGCGATCTATCTTTCGGCATTCTTTTTCCTATTCTCGTTTGGTGCGGTGTGGCATATCATCTGGCTTATGGCGCTTGGCGTCGCCGGTTGCGTGGCGTGCGTTATTGCACGCTCATTCAATGAAGATACCGAGTATGTGATTCCCGCCGCGGAGGTTGAAAAAATGGAAACATTGGCATGGAAAAAATAGCCGATCGTCACGCATTCGGATTCTGGGTCTACTTGATGACCGACATCATTATTTTTGGCGTGCTCTTTGCCGTGTATATGGTGCTGGAGGCGAACACGTTCGGTGGCCCGTCATCAAGCGATCTCTTCAGTCTGCCGACAGCGCTTGTGAATACACTCGTACTGCTTATCTCCAGCTTCACCTGCGGACTCGCGACGCTTGCGGCGCGGCGGGGGAAGGTCAATCAGACGGTTGCGTGGCTTGCGGCCACGTTCGTGCTCGGTGCGACATTCCTCACGCTCGAGCTCGCCGAGTTCTCCCGTTTCGTCGCCGTGGGGGCGAGCTGGCAGAGGAGCGCGTTCCTTTCGGGATTCTTCACCCTCGTCGGCACGCATGGACTCCACATCGCCATCGGATTATTGTGGATCGTCGTGGCGATCGTCCAGCTCAAGGTGCGCGGACTCACGCCAAGCGTCATCTCCAAACTCGATCGTTTTACGCTCTTCTGGCATTTTTTGGACATCGTTTGGATATTCATTTTTACAACGGTCTATCTTATGGGAATAATGTAATACCATGAAAGCTTCGCTCAAATCATATATCATCGGGTTCGCGCTTTCTCTTGTGTTCACGCTCGCAGCGGCAGGGCTCATTTGGGTTCATATCAATTCGGGACATCGGGTATTTACCCATGAGTTCCTCCTTGTTGCCATCCTTGTCCTTGCCGTCGCGCAGATGCTCGTTCAGCTCATATTCTTCATGCATTTGGGAGACGAGTCAGGACCACGATGGAAATTGGGCGTGTTCATCTCCACCGTCGGGATCATCCTCATCATCGTTGTGGGTTCCATCTGGATCATGAATCATCTGAACTACAATATGATGGCATCACCCACGGACATGAGCACGTACATCCAAAGCCAGGATGGATTTTAAAAAAAACAACGCATGAAATATTATTACGAACTTACAAAGTCGGGGTTGGTATTCGGCAACCTCGTCACCGTGGTCGCCGGATTTTTGTTGGGCGCGCGCATCGTGCAGGGGATGGACGGTATGATCTTGTCCGTTGATCCATGGCTCTTTATTGCGACGGTCGCGGGCATCGCGTTGGTGATGGCCTCGGGCTGCGTGTTCAATAATTATATCGATCGCGATATTGACGTGAAGATGGACCGCACCAGGCATCGCGCGCTCGTTGCCGGGCATGTTTCCGGTCGGAATGCCCTGATTTTTGCCTGCGCGCTGGGCATCGCCGGATTCCTCCTTCTCGCGTGCTTCACCAACCTCTATGCCGCGCTCGCCGCGATGACCGGATTCATATTTTATGTGTTCGCGTACAGCGCATGGGGAAAGCGTCGCACGGTGTACGGCACTTTTATCGGCGCCATTGCCGGCGCCACGCCGCCGGTGGTTGGCTATGCCGCGGCGACCGGCCGAATCGATCTAGCGGCCGCGCTATTGTTCCTGATCATGGTCACGTGGCAAATGCCGCATTTTTTTGCAATCGCCATCCGGCGTCATGATGATTATGCCGCAGCCGGAATCCCGGTGATGCCGGTCAAAAACGGACTCTGGCGCACAAAGTTCAGCATGCTTATTTACATCATAGAGTTCATCCTCGCCGCAGTACTCCTTTTTATCTTTGGCTATGCCGGGCCGGTATATCTGGGCATTGCGCTCGTGTTGGGTGTCGCATGGCTCGCGCTTTCCCTGAGGGGACTCTTGGTGGGCAGCGGGGGAGTTGCGAATAAAAAATGGGCGCGCCAGATGTTCCTTTCCTCGCTCGTCGTCATGGTGGTGTTCTTCGTCACGATCGCGATTGGAGCGATCGTATAACCTGCTAGCTGATCACCACTTTTGCGATCGCGAAGATGCTTCGCAGTGTGTAGTTTGCCGCGAAGCTGACATTATTGCCGTTCGTGACGTACGGATCCTTCATGATGTAATTGCCTTTGCTGCCGCTTACAAGCACCACGAAGTGCGTGCCGCCGTAGGCGTTGATGCCGACGATCACCGGCGTGCCCGCGGCGAGCGATGCGTCGATGGTGGTGGTCTTTCGTGTGGCGGTCACCCCGTCCACATTGATGCTGGTCAATAAATATGCCGGAGAATATGCCGCAAAGTCGTTCGGATTGCCATTGATGGTTTCCGGCGTTACATCTCTATAACCGTAATGCGTGAGCACCATCGCCATGGCGCTCACGAGGCAACCGTCCGCCGCCATGGTGTATTTCGTGCCGTCGAGCGGCAGACTGCCCCACGCGCTGTCGCGTTGATTGTAATAGCAACCCCAAGAATCACATACGGTTTGGTTGCCGAGCAGTTTGGAACCGCCGGCGTTCGCGGCGAATGCGGAAAAACTGTTTAGCTCTGCAGTCGCTTGGGCAAGCAACTTCTGATAGTTTGCTTCTTGCGCGTTCGTCTCCGTCAGCAGCTGGGCTTTCGACTGTTCGGTCGAAACGAGTGATTGTTGCTGCGCCGTAAGTGATTGTTGCTGCGCCGTAAGCGTGCTTTGTTTCTGTTGTGAGGCGGTCTGCGAGGCAGCGAGATTCCCCTCCTGTTCCTTGAGCGTCTGCATCTCGTTCTGAATACCTTCCTGGATCTGGAGGGTCTGATTGAGATCGCTCCATGACTGTACAAGGCCGCCGGACGAGAGCATCTGCTGGATGAGCGGCTTGGCGTCCGCTTTTTGGAGGCTGATCAGATACGCTCCGAGTGCCGTTTGTTCCGTTGCGATCGTCTGCCGGGTATCCGTGATCTCGCCGCCGAGCTGTTGAATCTGCAGTTGGGTGTTTTGGATCTGTGTTTGGGTGAGGGATATCTGTGTCTGCACTTTTCTCTTTTGAAGATCGAGCCCGTTGATCGCCGCCTGGAGTGTTTTCTTGTTCGCGCCGACCTGCTGGAGCTCGGCCTGATATTGGGCGATCTGTTGGTTGAGCGCGGCCATTGCCTGGTTGTTGGCATCCAGCTGTGCCTGGAGGGAGCTGCTGCTTACGGCAGTGCTTGTGGAAGCGGCCACTGTCTGGGCATGAGCGACATAAAACTCATGCCCGACGATGACGCCAAAGAATGCAGCGACGAAGAGTGCCGTGGAGAGCACTAAAAAGATTCTTTTCATGTTTATAGCGCCAATGCTTTGTTATATACCCTCGTAACGCCCATATTATTCCATTATAACACCGGAATAATGGAGCAGCCTACAGTTTCAATTTCTTGATATAGTCCTCAAAATCCGCACGCAGGTCCTCGTGCCGGAGGCCGAATGTGACGACGGCCTTAAGATATTCCAATTTGCTTCCGCAATCGTACCATTCGCCGTTGGCGATCTTAAGTGCCTGGCATTTCTTATTGCGTTCCATGAGGATCTTGATGGCGTCGATATAGATCAATTCACGTCCGCTGCTCGCATCATGGCGCTGCGTCGCTTCTTCTATGGCGTTGAACATCTCCGGCTCATATATAGAACCCCCGATGATTGCATAATCAGAATCAATCTTTCCCATACCCGGCTTTTCCACGAGTTCGGCGACGTCCAATAATCCTGGTTTGATCTCTTTTCCCGTTGCGTATCCATATCGCTCATAATCCCTGCGTCCGCCCTTAGTAACGCTTGCGAGTAGGACGCTGGCATCGGATTCCTCAAAAGCCTTTACCAACTGCTGAGAGCGGGTAGGCGTGGCATCCATAAACTCATCTCCCCATAAAACAAGGAATGGCTCATCGCCAACGACGGCACGGGCGTTCCAAATGGCTGTCGCGCTGCCAATCGGCCCTTTCTGGCGCACAAAGTAGAAATTCGCCAGGTTGGCGATCTTGCGGATCTCATCCAGCTCCGCGGTTTTTCCCGCAGCCTCCAATCGTTTTTCCAGTTCGTAGGGATAATCGAAGTGATCCTCAATGCTCCGCTTAAGCGATCCGGTGACGATGATAATATCCTCAATGCCTGCAGAAACGGCCTCCTCTACCACATATTGGATGATCGGCTTGTCCACGACCGGCAGCATCTCTTTTGGCTGAGCCTTGGTTGCGGGCAAAAACCGTGTCCCAAATCCCGCAGCGGGGATGATCGCTTTCCGTATTTTGCGCGTTGTCATGTGTTTCTTAATACGTTTTTTAGAATAATAGGTTACACCAGGGTCAGTGGATATACAAGCTCACGAACAATCCGACGCCGGAGAGGATGGACAGTCCCCATGCGTAGACGAATGTGATCGTGAGAAGCCGGTGTTTCAGGAAATAATTCTCTCCGCGTTTATAGCCTTGCGCGGCAGTCAGGAAAAATATGATCAGCGCGACGAACATGACGAGCGAGAATATTCCGTGGAACGCGCCGAGCATGGTTTGGTAGGGATTCAGCGGACCGGCAGTTTCTCCCTTGACCTCGCGCGAGAACATATAGGTGATATTGAAGACCATCTCATACGCAAGGATGCCGAAAGCGAACCATCGCAGGAATACCCCGGTTCGGTATGCTTTTCGAATAATGAAATACACCGATGCAGTGACGAGAAGTTCGGCGATGAGCGTCACCGCGCTCAATATCGGTATGTGCATGTCTTATCAGTGTCTATTTGCGCCGCTTCGCCTTCTTGGCTTCCAACATGACCTTCTTTGCCTCCAGCCGTTTCTTGGTCTTCTTGGAGTTTGACCGCTGTCCCGTTATCCAACTTCCTCGTTTTGCCATATGAATTGTTGATTTAATTTATCTAAGCATAGCAGAAACCCCGCCGGGAGAAAAGGGGAGCGGCTTGGCGCACGTTTTTCCTTTTAGGCAGCCTCCTCCCGTTGCATTTCCGCTTTTATCCTGTCGATCCTTTCGTCCAATTCGCGTATGCGGTCCTCATCCATGGAATATCGGGGACTTGAGATCTGGGCAAGGAGATCCTCTTTGTCCTGTTCCGCCCGGGCGAGCTCGGCCAAAAGAACCTCTCTTTGGTTTTGCGGTTGGGATTCAAATCTATTTTTACTCCAAAGGGCCATGTGGCCATTATAAAATATAAAAGACCGCAGGGCGAGCCGTGCGGTCTTTGAATACTTCGATCACTTTTTGCGCCGGGATGCCCGCCGCCGTGTATAGAGCGCGTAGATGTTTCTGATGGCAGTCATCTCCGGATCGCTCCCTTCACGGGTTCCGCGGTAGGCGCTGATCGTGTCCTCGAGGGTCTTCGCGGCATCAATTTCCCGCCATGAAAGCTCATCCCACCTCGTGTGGACGATCCGCTCCGCGGGACTGCCCAGTGTGACCCGGGCGTTGGCGCGCTTCGCAGCTCCGACGGTTTTGCAAAGCTGCATGCAGCGAGTGATGGTGGATATTTCTTCCTCACTCCAGTCCGGAGCGTCATTGTACGCCGCCCATGCCGCCTTGCTGGTGCGCGCGGTACAGGTCTCGATTGGCGTGCCGATGGCAAACCTGAAGTATGCCACGGGTATGCCGGTCTCGTTTGAAAGCTTCGAGAGGCTTTTTCTCATGCTGTTTCTCCTTGAACCACACCGCCCGCGCGTTGTTCCGGGGCTGCGCACACTATATCATTTTAAAATAGAAACGTCAATCATTTAATTACCGCAAATAAAATAAAAAGCGCGATGGGGATGCCATCGCGCCACGGTCTCAGTTGTCGGTTCGCCCGGGGGAGGTCGCAAGAATATGGATGCGCTGTGCGATTGCATCCGCTTCATCGTTCCTGCCCTGTTTTTTCAGCATGTCCCAGTAATCACCAAGCGCCCAAGGGAGGACACTCTTATCTTCTTTATTATTGGAGTAGATGATTCCTTTGAACAGCTTTTCGGCCTCTTCGTAAGCACCGGTATCACTCAGTCCCTGGGCGAGGAGCTCGCGGAGATCGGGGTCGCCGGGAAAAGAAACGAGACCTTCGCGGCAGACGCGTACCTCGTCCGCGGGATGGCCGTGATAGCCGTCCGCCCAGGCCTCATTGGCGTAATCCCTCTCGCTTTTGTTTTGCCCGGCGCTTTGTCCCTGTATCGTGTTTGAAGCGAAGGACATCACACCGGCCACCGTGCACGAGAAGATCAATACGATCAGTGATCGGTTCACGTCCCCTCCTTACTAAAGTCGTTGTTCCGCTCATACAATAGGGGATAGGATGCTGGCGTGTCAACTAAAATCCTGGCCTGCCCAGGCCGCAGACTATTGCATTTTTCTGATTATATTGTATAATCCACGGCGGTAACAGGAATAAAACAAGGAGGATTTATGAGCGATAAGGAACATGCAGTGAGCTGTTTGCTTTCCGCGGAGGTTGCCAAAGAAGCAATAGAAATGGTTCGCCCGGCGATCCTGGCAGCCATGAAATCAGGGTTCTTGAAGAGGAGCGCACTCTACATTGTCGTGATGAACCCTGTGACGCGGCCCCATGAGATTGAGGACGAACGGGACGCTATCCTGTACGAAGAGTTCATCGGCGATTTGCCAAGGGATCAGTGGAGCGGCAATTACGACGACTTCGCTCGGTCAAAAGGGATCATATCCTGGCGTACAGGCCTACCGACGCACCTCGTCCGGGAGATGAGGCCATATCTCCTCCAAGCGAACGACGACACGAGCGACACCATCTTCTGGGGAAGTGTCGTACTCGACGGCTTGACCGTAGCGGGAAGCGGCGTTCAGTCCTATGGCGACGAGTGGGCATCTAACCTGGTTGCCGCGACCTGCCGCATGCTATGCATCGCGAAGATGCAGACGCTCGCAGAGGAAAAGAAGCGCAGCCGCATTTTCGAGCCGTGGTTGGACGGCGGATGGGGCGAAGGCCGGTAAGCAGAAAGCCAAGAGCAATCTTGGTTTTTTATTTAAAAAATTCCCCACGTGAAGATGGGGAGTTTGCTGCTCGGTTTTGTATAAGCATCAGTTCGCAACAAAGATATCGTTGCCAACGGTGATGACGCTCGTGGTCAGAATCTCTGCGCGCAGGCCGCCTCGTTCTTGAAACGCAGGCTCAAATCCTGGTTTTTTCGCCAGCGTCGACGGTCGTGCGCACGGGGTGCAAAGTTCGACGCCATGCATAAAAACGTCGTGGATTTGAAACATCCTACCGACGAGGCTATTCAGGTCGATTCCCTCGGTAAGAAGATTCCTTCGTGTTTCTTCCGGCAGAAAGGGGAATTCAAGTTCCCGATTGGCTTCGTTAATGGCTTCGATTGAGACGAGCGAGACGTGCCGAATGGTGACCCGTGCGGATCTTGAATATGCGCCCTTGCCGAGCGCATATCGGTCTCCTTCGAGTCCGACCCCGGCGATTGCTCGTACTTGTTGGATGGACGACATCGGCAGGCCTTTTTCGGGGCAGACGTAGATTGCCAAAAGTTTTCCCATATTCACCTCGTAAAGAACACGATTATGAAAACATGAATGCAAAAATTTATCCAGTACTAATAAAATGCCCGATCTTTTAGGATCGGGCTCTCTGTCTTCGAAGCGGAAATAGTTCACTATTCCGAAGGATATGGTACCGACCTTAACCGAATGTTATCGAGATTCGCGGTTGCCGGTTCCGCATTTACCGAAAAATGGGAGATTTGGAACGATCGATCGGAAGCGGGGTCAAAGGAAAAAATTGAGAAAGGATACGGGCAAAGCATCTCCCTCCCTTCGGATTTTTAGTGGTACGATATAACTATGAAAAAGGTAGGAGTGGCACTCTCGGGAGGAAGTGCGCTTGGAATTGTTCACGTCGGGATCATGCAGGCCTTTTTAGATGAAGGTCTTGTGGTGGATTGTATTGCGGGAACGAGCGCCGGAGCGGTGGTTGCCGCGTGCTATGCCTTCGGCGTTCCAATGGAGAAAGTCGCAAAGGCGGCGAGGGAGATCAATTGGTTCAAACTCTCGCGGATATCGCATTCCATGACGGGACTGGCGTCGAACGCGGTGATCGGCGAGACCATGATCGCATTGATCGGACGCGACGCGCGCATCGAGGACGCGGATATTCCGCTTGCGATTGTTGCGACGGATATCAGCACAGGGGAGAAGATCGTGCTTCGTTCGGGGAGCGTGGCGAATGCCGTGATGGCAAGCACGTGCATTCCCGGACTTTTCGCGCCGCTCTCTCTTGAGGGCAAGCTTCTTGTTGACGGAGGG
>CAZXCH010000005.1:0-22517 GCA_964639165.1 uncultured Candidatus Saccharibacteria bacterium
GCCTGCCTCACGAAGATCGCCCATTGTTTTGTTTGTAAGCGCGTTGAATCCCTTCCATGGCTCGTTGCCACGCTTGCCAAGCTCGTCGATCACGCGATCGGCGGATTCTCCGCTGTTCTCTACGATCGCGCGGACCGGCGCTTCAAGCGCTCTGCGCAAGATGGACGCCGCCGCGGCTTTCACCGTCTTCTCCGCGTCCGGTTTTCCAAACAATTCAAAGTTGACGTTCAAGAGCGCGATGCCGCCGCCCGGCACAATGCCTTCTTCCATGGCAGCGCGGGTCGCTGCAACCGCGTCATCAACGCGCTGCTTCAATTCCTTTTGCGCGGACTCCGTCGGCGCGCCTACCTTGATGACGGCGACGCCATTCGAAAGCTTGCCCAAACGCTCCTGCAATTTTTCCTTATCAAAATCGGAATCGCTCTTTTTGATCTGCGCCTTGATCTGCGCAACACGCGCTTCGATGTCCTTCTTGTCGCCCTTGCCGTCCACGATCGTCGTCACATCCTTCGTGGACACGACGCGCCGCGCGTGGCCGAGATCGGCGAGCTCGGTGTTTTCGAACTTCTTGCCAAGCTCTTCGGAAATGAATGACGCGCCGGTCACCGTCGCAATGTCCTGCAGCATCTCTTTCTTACGATCACCGAAGCCCGGAGCCTTCACTGCAAGCACATTGAAGATGCCGCGCAGCTTGTTCACAATCAACGTCGTGAGCGCCTCACCGTCCACATCGTCGGCGATGATCAGCAATTCCTTCTTGCCGCTCTGCACGATCTTCTCAAGCAACGCCAAAATATCCTGGATGGAAGAAATCTTCTTGTCCGTTACAAGCACGTAGGGCTCCTCAAGCGCGGATTCCATCTTCTCCTGGTTCGTCACCATATATTGCGAAACGTAGCCGCGGTCAAACTGCATTCCCTCCACGATCTCATACGAACTGCCGATCGTGTTGGAATCATCAACCGTAACGATGCCCTCTTTGCCCACTTTTTCCATGACGGTCGCGATGAGTCCGCCGATCTCCTCATCCTTCGCGGAAAGCGTCGCCACCTCTTTTATCTTCTTGTTGTCATTGATAAGCTCGCGCTGGCCTTCGAGCGCCTTTACCACCGACGCGCTCGCCTTCTTGAGCTCTTCCGCAAGCTGGATCACATTGAAACCCTTCTCGCGGATCACTTTCTCTCCTTCGTCGATCATCGCGTGTGCGAGCACGGTCGCGGTCGTGGTACCATCACCGACGCCTTCGTTCGTCTTGTCCGCCGCCTGCTTGATGAACTCCGCGCCGAGGTTCTCCCACTTGTCCTCGAGTTCGATCTCCTTCGCGACAGTCACGCCGTCGAACGTCACTTGTGGCGCACCGTACCCTTTCTCTATCACCACCGCGCGGCCGCGAGGCCCGAGCGTCACCTTGACCGCATCCGCCAACTTATCGATTCCCTTCTTGATGGACGCCCGCGCCTCCTCGTTGAATTTTATTTGTTTTGCCATGGTTATAAATAAATTATTTTCTGTTCGGCGCTATTCAACTATCGCCAAAATGTCATCCTCGTCGCCGACCAGATATTTCTTTCCTTCCAGCTCCAATTCATCCGGCCCGTATTTTTTAAAAAGCACCACATCGCCGATCTTCACCGACATCGCCTGGAGCTCGCCCTTGTCGTTCTTCTTCCCCGGCCCGACCGCGATCACTTTTGCCTTCACCGGCTTCTCCTTCTCCGCCGTATCCGGCAGGACGATGCCGCTCGCCGTCGTCTTCTCTTCTTCTATCGGCTCAAGGAACAGGTGGTTTGTTAATGGCTTGAAATTCATCACACAATTATTAGTTTTAAAATGGTTTAGCACTCGGGACCAGTGAGTGCCAATAGGAATTATAGGGCAAAAAAAATGGGAGTCAAGAAGCCGCGGCGCCTGCGGACCTGGCGGTGTTTGAATCCGCTTCTCTGCTTGTTAATGGCATTGTTCTACCACATGAACTACAGGCCCATGTACGCAGGCCCCAAAAATTTAACCTATCCCCGATTAAAACTCTGTTAAATGAAAACAGCCACGGAATGTGGCTGTTTTCATAACAAGCAGAGATTTTGCCCGCAGTTCATGCGAACAATGCCTTCCCTAAGATACTATATCGTCTGGCAAAAAAGTCAAAAGCTTTTTTAACTTTTTTTAATCTTATCGTAAACGTTCAGCACCGCCTTGATGGAATCCCCTACCGAGATGTTGTTCTGGTCATAGAGCACATCACTCACATCCCCTGCCGCCCAAATGCCGGGGCACGATGTCTGTTGGGTTTTATGGTCCACGACCACCTTGCCAAACGGATCAAGCGTCACGAGTTCCTTCACAAAATCCGAGTTCGGCACAAGCCCGATCTCCACGAACACGCCGTCAAGCGGAATATCTTTCTCTTCGCCCGTCTTTACATTCTTATATTTGACGCCGTTCACGAATATCTCACCCTTGATCTCCTCGATAACCGAGTCCCATAGTATCTCTACGTTCGGATGGCTTTTCACCTTCTCCTGTGTGACGGGATCGCCGCGCAGTACTTCCGAGCGGACAAACAGATATATCTTTGACGCATACTGCAAAAGATCCTCCACCCCCTCAAGGGCGGAATTGCCACCGCCAACCACCGCAACCGCCTTGCCGCCGAAGAGCGGCGCGTCGCATGTGGTGCAGAACACCACGCCCTTGCCGTCGAACTTGTCCTCCCCCGGAACGCCAAGCCGCTTGCGACGGCTGCCGGAGGCAAGCAGGATGTTCTTCGTCTCGAGCGTTACGCCATTCTTCGTCGTTATTGAAAATGTGCCATCGTCTTTTTTGATTACCGCCGCCACAAGGTCGCCATCCATAATCTCAATGCCCTGCTGCGCGCGGAGATGTTCCTCCAAATTTTTCGCGAGATCGAAACCGGAAATGGATTTCGTACCGATCCAGTTCTCGATCCCTGCGGAAACCAAAGACTGCCCGCCGAAGCTGTCGGTGATCAATGCGGTCTTCATTTTTTTCCGCGCGGCATAGACGCCGGCGGCAACGCCGCCCGGCCCGCCGCCGATGATGATAAGATCGTACATTAAATTTAGGTTAAAACTTTTTAACGAGTACTACGCCTTCTTCAATCCGAGCAGCCCCTCGATCGTCTTCTGATCGAATCCGATGACGATGTTGTTGTCGATATCAATGACCGGCACGCCGAGCTGATGCGACTTATTGACCATGTCCTCGCGCGCTTTCATATCCGACGCAACATTGAACTCCTCGTACGAAACGTTGTTCTTCGCAAAAAACTCCTTTGCCATTTTGCAATAGACGCAGGTCGGAGTGCTGTAGATAGTTACTTTTGCCATGGTAGTTATTGTTATTATGAAAATTTACTTTTGTTCGACGATAGTGTTGTTTTTTATTTTTCGTTTTCCTTTTTGGGGTTCTTCCGTTGCGGGCGTCGGCGACGTCTGTTCTCCAAACATCATCCACGCGCCCATAAGCACCAATACGAGCCCTATCAGTACATTACACCATTTCGCGAGAGATATATCGGAAAACCCCAAAACCCACGGCGAGGCTATCATGATAATACCGACGACGACCTCCGTCCAATGCTCTGTCATGGCTTCATTTTAAAAGCCACCGGAAGGAAAGTCAAAAAAGTCTCTTTGTGCAACAAGTGCACTAGCCTTGCAACGCGCCGTCCAACGCCTGTTGGAAAGTCGAGTATGGCTGGGCGCCGGAGATGATTGCCCCATTGATCAAGAACATCGGCGTGGAATCGATGCCGGCCGCGCTTGCGGCTGTTTTTTCCTGCGCAACGATGGCGGCATCAGTGTTGTTGTTCACGCAGCTCGTAAATGTGGACATAGTAAGGCCCACTTGCCGGCCAAGCTTTAAAAGCTCCGTCGCAGAGAAGAACCCATCATCTTCTCGGCCACCATTCGTCTGATCCGCCACTTTGGCGGAATAAAGAGCATCGTGATATGCCCACAGTTTGTTCTGATCCTCGGCACACTGGGCGGCATTCGCGGCGGCAGTCGATTCGGGACCAAGGAACGCAAAATCCCTGAACACGTACCGCACCTTGCCGGTGTTCACATAATTCTTGATGATCTGCGGTTCCGTCTGGCTGAAAAATTCACCGCAAAACGGGCATTGATAATCGCCGTATTCGATGATCGTCACGGCAGCGTTCGCATTGCCAAGAATCGCATCGCGCGAGCCGAGCGTCATCGCCTGGATCGCGGACGCCGTCGTGGTGGCTGCTGCTGCGACAGCGTTGTTGTTTCCGCCAGCCGGAGCGACAGGAGTGCTCCCGCCTTTATAAAGCGTCGCGAATACGATGGCACCGCCAACCACCACTGCGGCAACAAGGATGCTTATCGGCAAAAACATGTCGCGCTTACCTTTTTGGGGACCAACCGAAACATCGATCTCTCCGACGTTGACCTCGACTTCCTCTCCGATGGGGTATTTTTTTTCGTCCATAGTTTTATATTTTTTTAATGATACCGCGCGGCCGCGAGCGCATCAAGGGGCGAATAGCGCGTAATCGCGGGGAAAAAGCCTTGTAGTAACGACAAACATGCCATAGACGATGAACGGTGCGGCAAAAACGTCGATGGAATAATGCACATGCGCCAAAAGCACACTTGCGGCAAAGAAAACGGTCAGAAAAAGGAAGAGATAGCGTAGATATTTTTTATCCCAAAAAATGAGGGCCAAAAGGAACGGGAATGCGGTATGCCCTGAGTAGAAAAAGTTTCCCTGGAATGTGACGAGATGGTACAGGCTATAACCGCTATTGTGCGCGCTCGGGGAATACCGCAACGGATACGGACCAACATGCGTAAGGCTAAAAAAGAATGCCCGGGAGATGATATACAACGCGATCGCCTTGATGCTGAAGAGTAAATAGCGCGGCCGGACGATCAATAACGCCCACGCGCATACCCACAGGATGATTGCACCACCCACGATGACCGGATCCAGATCGATAAGCGGAAGGTTGTCCAAGAAGATATCCCGTACCGCGGGAGCGGCAACGGCGACGCGCGATGAAAAGCGTCCCAGCACCACCTGGACGATGACGCTCAGGATGAGCAGCAATATTCCGAGATAGAGCGACCGTTTCCTCTCCGGCGTCCAAAAGCCTTTGTGTTCTTTAAAGACGGCGATCATTGGTATAGTATAACAGGTATGGCGCTGATCGATCTCGGTTTTCAAAGCACCGTCCAGTGGGTACTCCAGCACGGCTACCCGCTGCTTTTTATCGTGATGTTGATCGAAGGCCCGGTGATCACCGCGGCGGGCGCTTTCGCTGCGGCTCTGCACTACATGAACGTGTGGGTTGTGCTCCTGCTCTCCATCCTTGCAAACCTTATCCCCGACCTCGTCTACTATGCGATCGGCTACTGGGGACGCGAGACATTCATCAATAAGTATGGGCACTATATCGGCGTGACGCCGGAACGCATCGCGACAACGGAAAAACTGGCGGCGGCACATTCCGGAAAATCCCTCTTTATGATAAAAATGGTTCCCCTCCTCGCCACGCCGGGACTCATTCTGGTAGGGGCGACAAAAATGGACATTAAAAAATATGCGTTCTGGAGCATAGCCATCACGGTCCCCACCTCGCTCTTCTATCTCATCATTGGTTATTACTTCGGAGCGGCATACAATACGATCGAACACTATCTTAACCTTGGGGCGTACGTTGCGGTTGCAGCCATCGTGGTCGTCGTGATCATCGCATATTTCGAGAGGAAGTATTTCTCGCGGCTTGGAAAAAAGATCGAATCATAACAGCATGCGCATCGCCATATTTTCTGATAACTTTTATCCCGAACTTTCCGGCATCTCGGACTCCGTGATCTCGCTCGCGCGGACGCTCGCTGCGCGCGGGCATTTCATCCACTTTTACGTACCGTATTACGCGAAAGAGAATTATGCCGCCATCGATGCCCCGTTCCGCGAACCCGACCTCGGGCCGAACATAACGGTCCGCCGCCTTTTCTCATTCCCCTTCCCGATGGGAACCGAACAGGGACGTGCAGTGGTGCCGTTCGGGGCATACGGCAAGGAGCTCGTGGAGTTCAACCCGGACATCATCCACACCCAGATGTTCTTCGGCGTCGGGCTGGAGGCGACATTCGCTTCGTGGAAATTTAAAAAACCGCTCGTGGGGACCCAGCACACCGCAGTGAAAGAATTCATGCGGTATAGCCCCCTCAAAGCGGAATGGTTCAACGCGCTCTTTCTTGATTATGTGAATTGGTACTACGAACATTGCGACCTTGTGACCGCTCCGTCGCAATGTGTGTTCGACGAAATGCGATCGATGGGGTTTGAACAAGAACACGCGCAGGTCATGTCCAATCCCGTGGACATCAAAGTATTTCACCTCATGCGAAACAAGGCGGCACTCAAGAAAAAATTCAAATTCAATGGCGCGACGATGATCCACGCCGGGCGTCTTGCGATCGAGCGCCATCCGGAGGTCTTGATCAAAGCGCTGCCCATCATAAAAAAGAGCGTGCCCGACGCGATGCTCGCGTTCGCGGGAAAAGGCACGATGGAGAACGAGCTGCACGCCCTCGCGCGGTCGCTCGGCGTAGAGAACTCCGTGAGGTTCCTCGGCTTTGTAGACCATCCGACGCTCGCCGAAGCGTACAATGCCGCGGAGATATTTGGCATCACGAGCACGGACGATACGCAAAGCCTCGTCATGATGCAGGCGATGGCGGCCGGACTGCCGGTGATCGGCGTGAACGCGCGCGGGCTTCCGGAATATATCAATGCGAAAAATGGATATGTCGTGGAGCCAAATGACGAGCGCGCGGTCGCCGAAAAGGCGGTCTATCTCCTTAAACACCCCGTCGTCGCAAAAAAATTGGGTTCGGGAGCGAGGGCATACGCGGAACAGTTCTCGGAAGAGCATATCGCCGAACGGTGGGAGGAGGTATATAAAAGGGTCATAAGCGACTATAATAAGGGGAAACACCCCGATGAAGATCAGCATCGTCATACCGGCCTATAACGAAGAGCATTATATCGGTCCGTGCATTCAAAGCATACAGGAGGAGCATAGCGAGGATATTGTGGAGATTATCGTCGTGGACAACGGGTCAACCGATGACACCGTCGCCACGGCAAAGAAATTCCGCGGGGTCACCGTGCTGCGGGAATCTAAAAAAGGACCTTCGCACGCACGGCAACTGGGCTTTACGAAAGCCGCAGGCGACCACGTCGCGTTCATCGATGCCGACACCAGAATTCCCGCCGGATGGGTTGGTAAAATAAAAAATGAGTTCGCGAAAGATCCGAACCTGGTATGCCTCTCCGGCCCATTCCACTACTACGACCTTCCCCCTGTCCAAAAGTTCTTCGCTGAACTATTATGGGATATCACCGCCGCACCCACCTACTGGATCGTCGGTTTCATGGCACTTTTCGCAAATTGTGTGATAAAACGCGAAGCACTCCAGAAGATCGGTGGAATCGATACCAGCATCGCTTTTTACGGTGACGATACCAATCTCGCCTGGCGGCTCAGCAAGGTTGGCAAAGTAAAATTTCTCATGAGCTTTTATATCTTCGGGTCGGGGCGCCGCCTCATGCACGAAGGATTGATGAAAACATTTTATCTTTACGGGATCAGCTATCTGTCGGTGGCATTCTCCCATAAAGCGCCCGCAAAGGAATATAACGACATCCGATGATAAATACCCAATCGCCCAAAAATAGGGCGGCTGTCGCGACATCGATCTTCTTGGCGTTCGGTCTCATTGGCGCGATTATCGCGCGGAACAATCTTGTTATCGCATGGCCTCCGATCCTCTTCTACGCGATGCTCGTGTGGAACGATTATTATTCGATAAAGCATTTCTCAAAGATCATTCCCCCGAACAAGATGTCTCAGGTGGTGATCGATATTGCCCTCGTCATCCTCCACTTCTCATCGATCTTCTTTTTTTCAAACCCATTCCTCTTCACGATTGCGATGATCATCCTTTTCATCCTCGCGGTGCTCAAATACGCAGGTGACCTTTCCTCTGTCAAAAACTCACGGGCCTTGTTCCGTAAGGTAAAGATCGACGCACTCGGCGCACTTCTGCTCGCACTCTCGCTCGCGGGCATGTTCCTTGGCTATCCATGGCAATCGACGGTCGCCGCGACCGCCATCTTTGTATGCGCGAGCGTTTACGTCATCCTCATCAATCCCCTGTATGAAGATGCGCTCGGAATATTATGATGCATATCAGCTTTGTCATTCCGGCATATAACGAAGAGAGTTACATCCGGCCCTGCCTCGACACGATTATCCGCGAGATCGGCGGACGCGAAGGGTACGAGATCATCGTCGCGGACAACAATTCCAGCGACAGAACGTGTGAAATCGTGAAACACGACTATCCCTCCGTGGCGCTCATCCATGAGCCGCGGCGCGGCGCCAATAGCGCGCGCGAGGCGGGATTCGTGGCGTCCAAGGGAGATCTTGTGGCGTTCCTCGACGCGGACACGGAACTGACCCGCGGATGGATCGACCGCGCCGAGCGCGCGTTCGCGAAGGACCCAAATCTGGTATGCCTCTCCGGCCCGTTCATCTATTACGATCTGCCACTTACCGTCCGCGCTTTCGTTTCTGCATTTTACAGCGTCACCTATATCGTTTATCTCGCAAACAATTTTATATTCCGAAACACCTCGATGATTCAAGGTGGGACGGAAATCGTGCGGCGCGACGCGCTCCAGAAAATCGGCGGACACGACGTGAACCTCACTTTTTACGGCGACGACGCGGATCTTGCACGTCGGCTCCGCACCGTGGGTGAAGTGAGGTGGTCGTTCGCCTTTGCCATGCGCTCCTCCGGTCGGCGACTCGCTAAAGAAGGAGCATTTGCGACGGGTCTGCGATACACGCTCAACTATTTCTGGATCACGCTCTTCAATAAACCATTTACCACAACCTCTACTGCGATACGTTTTGCCAATAAAGAGACCCCCTATAAACCCGAAAGCAGCCTAAAAGAGTGGGCTATCGCGCTCACCACCATCGTGGTCGTCTTTGCCCTCATCGAAGGCCTTATTTACGCCTTCTCCCGCTTCCGCTTATAATAAAGACGTTATGGATTCCGGGAATAAACTCAAGTCTTTTCTCTTTTTTGTGGCCGATGCGGTGGCGCTCTATGCGGCACTTTTTATCACGCTCCTGATCCGCTACCAGGGGAACTTTTATGCCAAGTTCCTGGATGCCCATGCCATCCCCTTCACGATCATCTTCGTACTTTGGATCATTGTCTTCTATATCGCGGGCCTGTACGACCTGCGCCGCCTGCGCAACAACCTTGATTTTATTAAAACGCTGTTCCTGTGTCTTGGCATAAACGCCGCGCTCGCGGTGGTGCTTTTTTACCTCATCCCCGTATTCGGCATCGCGCCGAAGACCAATCTCCTGATCTTCATCGTTATCTTCGCCTTCATTGAAGTGTTCTGGCGGCGACTTCTCAATCGCACGCTTGCATTCGGCGAAGCGCCGAACAAGGTGTTGATCATCGGCGACGGCACGATCGGCGAACAGATACGAAAGACCATCGCCGAGGCCCCGCAGCTTGGTTACGCGATAAAGGCGGAAATGGATGAAAAAGCAGCGTATGGATCGCCCAAGGAAATAAAGACCATCGTACAGCGCGAGGGCGTCAATCTTATCATCATCTCGCACAAGCTCAAGCACGAGCCGGCGCTCGTGGCGGTGCTCTATGAGCTCTTCGCAAGCGGCGTCGCGGTGACAGACCTGGTCAGCTTCTATGAGCTCGTCATGCGCAAGGTCCCGCTGTCGGGCGTGCAGGAAACGTGGTTCCTCGAGAACATCGCCCAACAGGTAAGTTTCTACGATCCGCTCAAACGCGCGTCGGAGTTCATCGGCGCGCTCCTGATCGGGATCGTACTCTCCATCCCGATGCTCATCATCGCCCTCCTCGTCGCGATCACCTCGCGCGGCCCGGTCATCTATAAACAGATTCGCGTAGGAGAAAAAGGAAAGAACTTCACGCTGTATAAGTTCCGGACGATGCGCGTGGACGCGGAGAAGGACGGCGCGCAGTGGGCCTCAAAAAACGATGCACGCACGACCCCGATCGGCGGCATCCTCCGCGCATCCCACCTGGACGAGCTGCCTCAACTCTGGAACATCATCCGCGGCGACCTCTCGTTCGTCGGTCCGCGCCCGGAGCGCCCGGAGTTCGTGGCAAAGCTCGCGGCGCGGATCCCGTACTATGAGGCGCGGCTCTTCATCAAGCCCGGCGTAACCGGGTGGGCACAGATCCACCACCGGGCGGACCTCACCGATGAAGACGTGGCTGAAAAGCTCCAGTACGACATCTATTACCTCAAGAACCGGTCGCCGATCCTCGACTGGACGATCATCTTAAAGACCATCAAATCGATCTTCGCAACGCCAAAATAACAAATCAACGACCGTCATGAAAATAATAGTAACCGGAGGAGCGGGCTTTATCGCATCACATGTCGTGGACGAGTATATAAAAGCGGGCCATCGCGTGGCGGTCATTGATAATCTTTCAAAAGGGTTCCGCAGGAACGTCAACCCGAAAGCAACGTTCTATAAGGCCGATATCACCGACCTTGCAATGATGGAAAAGATATTCAAAAAGGAACGGCCGGAAATGGTGAACCATCATGCCGCCATCGCAGAAGTGTCGCAATCGATGCGCGATCCCATTCCGACGCTCACCACCAATGTGCTCGGCACCGCGAACGTACTATTGGCGTTCGGGCAGCATGGACGCGGCGGAGTGCGGCGCAAGTTCATTTTTTCTTCCACTGGCGGCGCCATGTATGGAGACCCGAAGCGCATTCCCGTGGACGAGCGCACGGCCCAGGATCCCCTTTCCCCGTACGGACTTTCGAAGAAGCTCGCCGAGGACGCGATCATATTCTATGCCAAACAATTCGGATTCGATTATTTCATCTTCCGCTATGCGAATGTGTACGGTCCGCGGCAGAATCCGCACGGCGAAGCGGGCATCGTGGCGATCTTCGGAGAATTGATGAAAGGCGGCAAGACGCCGACCATCTTTGGCGACGGATCGAAGGCCCGCGATTACGTCTACGTGAGCGATGTCGCTGCGGCAAACCTGACGGCGCTCAAAAAGGGGAAGAATGAGACCGTGAACATCGGGCGAGGCATAGCAACGACCGACCGTGAGATGTTCGAGGCGATCGCGGAAGCGATGGATTTTGGCGGGAAAGCGAAATACGCTCCGTACCGTAAGGGAGAAATATATCGGATCAGCCTCAATGCCGCGAAAGCCCGGAAGATCCTAGGGTGGAAGCCAAAAATGGAACTCAAAAAAGGAGTACGAGAGGCGGTAAAAGGAATCTAACGCTTTTTCTGCGCTTCGCGTTCAAAATGCTTTTTAAGCAGCCATGAACTGGACTGTATCTTGCCGCCCTTGCCGACATTGAACACCATCGTACACCCTATCGCGTCACAAACGGCTACCTCGGGGATATTGTCCAACTTGCGATCGCCGCCGTTCGCAAAGATGTCCGGCTTGACCATGCGCAGCTCGCGCGAGACGCTTACGTCCTTATCATTCGGCTTGTGCCGGGTGATGACCACCCGATCCACCGTCCATAGCGCTTCGATCACTTCCTTGCGCTCCTTTTCCGGCATGAATGCGAATCCTTTTTTCTTCTTGAGCCAGTTGTCGTTGTTCAAAAGGACCACGAGCTCGTCGCCCAATGCCCGCGCATGCTCGAACATCCGCACGTGGCCGATATGGATCGGGTCAAATCCCCCGGAAACGGCCACCACCACTTTCTTAGTGCCTTTTTTTACCGCCTTTTTTTTGGTTTTCATATTAATTTACGGATGCCGGTTTTTCGGCTATCCTGTATGAGTTAAGTATATCCCAATGTCCCAGAAAATAAAGGATTTCCTGTTCAAAAACACTTCTTCAAAGCAGACGGTGGCCAAGAACACATTCTGGCTTTCGGTGTCTAACTTTGGAGGCCGGCTTATTAAAGCCATTATCATTATATACGCCGCTCGCATCCTGGGCACCGACGGCTACGGCGTCTTCTCCTATGCCATCACGCTCGCCGGCGTCCTTACGCTGTTTATGGACCCGGGCATCAACAGCATTCTGATCAGGGATGCCGCCAAAGTGGACGAGGAAGAGCGGCGCACGATCTTCGGAACCATGTTCGTAATAAAGATCGTTCTTCTGCTCATCGGCGTCGCTGTCATATTGTTCGTCGCACCGCTCTTCACCACGCTCCCCGGCGCAAAGATACTGCTCCCGATCGTCGCCCTCGTGCTCGCGTTCGACACCATGCGGGAATTCTTCTTCTCGCTCATTCGCGCGATGGAAAAAATGGAATGGGAGGCTGCGATATTCCTCCTTACGAACGCCGGCATCGTGGTATTTGGTTTTATCTTCCTTTACATGGCGACGAACGCACAATCGTTCAGTTGGGGATATGTGGCGGGCGATGTTCTTGGCACAACGGCGGCGGTGATCGCCCTACGCACGTATTTCAAAAAAATATTCTCGCACTTCGATCCCGCGCGGGTAATGCCGATCCTCAGAGCCGCGTGGCCCTTCGCGATCAGCGGCGCGCTCGGCCTGCTTTTCACCAACACCGACATCCTGATCATCAGTTGGATGCGTTCGGCCGCGGAGGTGGGTACCTATTCGGCCGCGATCAGGATCATCCAAACATTCTATCTCATACCGAACATCATCCAGCTGACAACCCTCCCGTTCATTGCGCGGCTGGCAAACAAAGACAACGCACGCTTCCGGGCGGCGCTCGAGCGCACGCTCGGCATCGTGTTCCTCGCTTCCATCCCGCTCTCGCTCGGCGGGATAGTGCTTGGTACGCAGATCATGAGCTTCATCTTTGGCGCTCCATACGCGGTAGGCGGCCTTGCATTCAAATTATTGGCCGCTACGCTCATGTTTGATTTTACTGCGGCGATCATCATCAACGCTCTCTTTGCATACGGACATCAAAAAAGCTTGATAACCTCTTCTATTCTCGGAAGCGTTGTGAATGTCGGGCTGGACCTCCTCTTGATTCCGTCCTTCGGCATCGCCGGATCCGCCGTCTCAACACTCATCGCCCAAGCGGTCAACAACGCATACTTATGGTATGCGATGAAAAAAGTAAATCCCTTTACCATCGTGGCAAAGCTCAAGAAGATATTCCTTGCCAGCATCATCATGGCGGCCTGCGCCATGATCTTCATGGCGCTCGGCGTGAACGTCATCGTCAACATCGTACTGTGTACCGGTATTTACATTGCCCTCCTGGGAATATTAAAAGAACCGTTCCTTTTGGAAATAAAGAATATCGTATCCCCGAAGACAGCGGCTTAAGAAAGCACACTATCACGCTGGCGATGCCATGCCGTGGTCTAGTTCTTATGCTTAAAGACAAAATTGGAAGATGTGAGCGTTATTCGATCCGCGATCAGGTCTTCCACTTGCTTTCTGCCGAAGGGTAAAAGCTTTTCTCCGATGGCGTATGATTCGTATCCGTAGTTCCAGAACAGCTCAAAGGCGCGCAGGAATGTCGGGTTCTTTCCGTGGTCGGGTATATTCTGGGAAATATCGATCTCAACCATCCATGTCGGTTTTGGATCGGCAGCCAATAAGTTCTTTGCTCCCTCCAACAGCTGGTATTCCACGCCCTCCACGTCAATGAGGATGAACAGCTTCTTCCCGTCAAAACGATGTCCGAGCACAAGGTCCATACTTGAAGTGGGAATCATCGTCGCCTGCCGGGGCGAGAATCCTGCCCAGCCCGGAATCAACGAAGCTCCCGTGCCACCGCCATAGATCGTCGCTATCCCCGCCTTGTCGGTGAGGGCGATCGGAAACACCTCCGCTTTATTTTCCCATCCATTCGCCGTCAGGTTCTTGAGGAGATATCTCACATTGAGCGCAATCGGTTCGAATGCGACTACGGGCTTACCCATGGCCAGAGCATGGCAACAGTAGTATCCGATGTTCGCCCCGGCATTCACGACAATATCCGCATCGGCGGCGAGCTCTTTGAATATTTTTGTTTCAAGCGGTTCAAAATTTCCCGCCTGCATGTTCAAATTGCCCACCAACTTGAACCCATTGGGCGTTAGTTGGGGCTCCCTCCCTATCTGCCATCCATCCCGGACCTTCCGATATGATGTCGCCAAAAAAGGCATTTTTTCGATGTGCGGTTTCAAGAACGTCTTGATCTTCTTGTTCATGCCTAAGATTCTATACGATTTTAGCTGCTTTTACAAAGATCGCGCGGCAAAATATGCCATTATAAATTTCTCTTTGCCCGGGAGAGTCCGGTGTAAAGCGCCTTTTGCAGGGAGTGCGGCAAGGCGCTGAAACAATACTGCCCGAAATTAAGCGCGTATGCCGACCAAAAATTTGGATATTGATGCCGATAGAGACGCAAAAGAGTGAATATCTCTTTTGTTTGGGATCGTTTGAAAATGACCGTCTTACTCTGTTCGTTCATAAGATAACGCACAAAATATTCCTGAAAATTATAAAATTCTCCTTTTGTTCCCAGTTTAAGCCAGAGGTCCCAATCCTCGGCATTTTTAAAATTGCCGTATCCGCCGACCGCCAAGGAAACATCACGCCGGAACATTACCGTCGAGTGAGTAAACGGGTTGGCAATAAGAATCCTGTTTCGTATCGCCATATCCGTCTCCAACTTCATATAACGGAACCTTTCATGATCGCTTTCGTTGATAACAATCGTGCCGCCACCCGCAATGACGCACTCGGGGTGAACGTCTAAAAATGCTATTTGTTTTTCAAGTTTTTTCGGATCGCACCAATAATCGTCGTCATCGAGCGGCGCAATGTAAGCACCATGCGCGAGCGAGAGAGCCTTGTTTCGAGTTCCCGAAACGTCCGGGTAGTTATTCTTCTCATTATGAATGGGGCGAACGCGGGAATCCTTCTTCGCGAGATCGTCCAAAAAATTCTTGGTGTCGTCCGTGGACGCGTCATTGATAATGATCAATTCGAAATCAGAGAACGACTGACCGCGCACGCTTTCTACGGCACGCGACAAGAGTCCGACCCTGTTGTAGGTCGGTATGATGACGCTGACAACGGGATTCGACTTCATCAGAATTTTCGATAATCTTCCATCCAAACGTTCAGCATGCGGTCGCCTTCCCTGCCGTTCAGGGAAAGTGCGAGGATCTCCCGTGCGCGCTCCTCCATATCCATTTCTTTTGAAACATCTTTTCTCGCCTTAACCACGATGTTCGGCATCTTGCCGCTTCCGAAACGTTTATAGAAACTTTCGGGAAGCATTGTGCCGGTTATGTTGAGGATGGGATTGTATAATCCCTTTGGCATGCGGCCAAGCATGGGTCCAATATAGGGGATCTTCTCGGCATGCTGGGCAAGACCATTGTTATAAAGGTACGCTTTGAAATTCTTAAAACCCATCCTTTTTAGGACATAAGAGAATTTATCCTTGTCCCAATGATCCTTGTGATATGCCCAACTTGCTTCCTCCGAGCCATAGATATGGCGGGAAAGCTGCATCTTCCGCCTCATCGAGGTCGTGGTAAGGAAAAGGGCTGCGCTCGTCGCAAAATCCGGTGTCTCTATAACGAGCAACCCATCGGGCTTCAGCCAGCTTCGCCAGCGGACGAGCAGTTTCAATGCCTCTGCGCGCGAGAAATGTTCGAAAAGATGATGACTACGGATCTCATCCACCGAATTTTCGGGGTAGGAAAGCTTTGTGATGTCGGTAAACAAATCGGCGCGCGGGGTCTGCACCGTATGCTTCTCAATGGGAAAATCGATGTTGATGTATCCTTCGAGATATTTTTCGCCAGAACCAAGATGAAGTTTCATATTTTTATTTTTGGTCAATATAATTTCCTGCGCGATCACGAAAGCGAAATTCCCACCCCCGGGAAATTTTACCGGAAAGAAGCTTTATATCTTTATAATACTCCTTCCTTGTCCGCAAATTAAATTCAACAAGTTCATCGGCAAGATGCCCGTCATGTTTCCTGCCGTAATTCGCCGGCATAGGCAGACATACGGAAAAATATCCCTTCTCATTAATGTTAAAGAAAAAACGCATCCAATCCGGAGCTTTTTGTCCCTCGCATGATGGCATACAATCAAAAAATACTTTTTTGGCAACAATCATATTGCCATCGGGAAAGACAGTACCGGTGCGAAGCCAATGGCGAAACCAGGATTGTTTTTCGGGAGCGGCTTCTTTTCTAAAAGTTCCAAGCACGCTCCTCAGACGAAAAATATTTATGCGGCGGGCGATCTGCAAGGCCGAACCACCGTCCTTTGCCAAAAGTCGACCGATGATCTTTTTGCTTCGGCTCACCGGCTTCACTGCGGCGTCAATTTTATATTGCGGGTCAAGAAACCGGGAAAAGACGTAGTGAGGCCCTTCCAATACGCCTTCTTCGGTCATATCAAAAGGAATTCCCCATACCACCGAAACTTCATCGTCATCAAAGGCCCTCATCGCGTTGGCAAGCCACTCCTTATGAAGATATCCATCGGAGGCGCACAGTACGGTAAAGAAATCTCCGCTTGTCTTGTGAGCAGCCTTCCAGACGGCATCTCCCTGGCCCTTATCCTTTTCCGAAAATATCTTTATGCGCTCATCGTTATACGCCCGAACGATCTCAAGGGTTCTGTCTTTTGACATTCCGTCCTGCACGATCAACTCCCAATCTTTATAGGACTGCTCGAGGACGGAATCAATGGTAGAGCCGATAAAGCGCTCCGCATTATAAACCGCCAAAATAATGGAAATGCGCGGTGATTTCATATCATCTTCCAATATTCAAGCGTCTTCCTCAACCCTTCTTCCAGGGAGGTCGCCGGCTTCCATCCGAGCTCCCTGCGTGCCTTTGATACGTCGAGGTAATATCTCCCCTGCTCTCCGGGTCGATCAGGCCGCCGAACGGCATGCGCCTTCTTATTGAGAATTTTGGCAAGCATGCGATAAAGATCGACGAGGTTCGTTTCGATTCCTGCGCCCAGGTTGAAAATAGGATCCGGGTACGATGCGGGAATCGATAATGCGAGAAGATTCGCATTTACGACATCATCGATATAGACGTAATCCCTTGTTTTTAGACCATAGAATTCGGACGGTTTGTCCGCTTTAAGGTCCCGAATATAGGCCGCCATTGCTCCCGTGATTTGTCGGGGTCCGTATACCGCCGCGTTCCTAAAAATAGCGAAATCGAGTCCAAAATTTTTTTTATAAAACGATAGATATCCTTCGATCGCGCTTTTTGTTATCGCGTACGGAGATACCGGCTGATGAGGCGCAGATTCCTTGATGGGAAGATCCGGCGTGTTCCCGTAAACAAATCCCGACGAACTGAAAATTATTTTTTTTACGCCGTATTTCCTTGCCGCAGTGATGACATTGAGAGATCCTTCAAAACAATCCATATCAAGCAATGGATCCTGGATGGATTTTGGGACTATCACGTAATAGGCGAAGTGATAGATATAATCCGGTCGATATTTTTTTACCAAGGCATCCAATCGTTTCCCGTCGGCAATATTGAGCTTATGGAAGTGGGCCTTCGCCGGAACGTTTTCCTTTCTGCCGGTCGTAAGATTGTCTACGATGACGACCCGGCCGCCGCGATCGATAATGGCATCGGCAACATGTGAACCGATAAAGCCAGCGCCGCCGGTTATAAGGAAGGTCTTGTTTTTAAGCGAACGGGGCGATTGTATCATGGCAGTTAGTTTATCATATTACTTCCCGAAACAGGATGGCAAATGAATTCTTCCTCGCTATCAACCACGAAATCGCACTGGTACTCTTTGGAGATCGATCGCATTATTTTAGGCAACAATTCCCGGTCGGCAGGAGTGTGATATGCGGACATTGCGACCACCGGCTTGAATTTCCTTATGGTCTGTCGGGCTCCCTCGAGGATCTTTGCTTCATATCCCTCTGTATCGATCTTTATAAAATCTACGCGCGGAATGTGATGCTCTTCCACAAATCCATCCACCGTCATGATCATAGTAGGCTCGGCTTTCTCAACGTGCTCCATAAAAATAAGAGGGACTCGCGAACTGTCCTCCATAATATTCCCCGTGGTCGAATTCGGATATACCAGGATGTTCTTTTTTGCCGTCACATCTCCCAACCCGGCAAGAACGGGTTTTATATTGGGATATCCTGCTACGTTCTTCGATAGAACGTCAAACGTATATGGTGATGGCTCGAACGCATAGATCATTCCCTTTGGACATTGCCGTGCCGCAAACACCGAGAATATTCCCGCGTTGGCTCCCGCATCAATGACAACGGAATCTTCTTTGAGATATTGGTGTGTGTGATATTGATCGGATACGATACTTTCCTCCGCCATATCCACAAAATCATCGTAGTTTCCAAAAGGAACAAAAAAATTATGTCCGTACAACATCAATGATCCATCTTCATTGATATACGGCGCAATGGCGCGCCGCGCTTCTTTGTGGGTATATTCCAAGAAACCATCCCATATGCGCCGACTGTATGCGCGGGGACGCATTGACGTCGGAAAAATAAACCAGAGTGCGTCGGATAGGCGATATTGACCGGTCAATCCTCCGCGCACAGCAAGAATGCGATTGCGCCACCGGCCAGAAATAGCTCTCGAACTTAAGATGAATGGCTTCTTTTCTTTGCTCTTCAAAAATGCGATGATATCGTCGTTTTTTTCCATGATTGTTTTATAGATGATTACATACCCGAGAATGACCGTCGTCGTTGATGGGTAACAATATTTGAACGTTATTTATATTCCTCGGCGAGCCGAAACCCTATTTGTGATATTGTAACAAACTTCATAGCTTTATCCAGCCTTTCGAAACCAACCCGGGCGGAACATCACCCGTTGAATACCAGCGCCGGGGCGCGATAACCATCTTTTCTGGATTTGCATTCAGCCACGCGCCCCACCAGGAAAACGTACTGTTCGCAATGATATTGTGCTTACAAAGCGACATGAGCTGCAAGTGATGAGCTGCTTTCGGCCCAGCGCAGGAAGCAGGCACATACACCACGGGGGCGTCGATCGTTATGTTTTTCTTACACCATTCAATGTCGTCGGAAAAAACAAAGAATGTTGGCTTCTCTACTTTTTTCATCATGTATTCCACGGCTCTTTCATAATATGAAAGGTTGGTATCGCCCATAAGATTGCCCACGCGTTTGTCCGCGGCGTAGTCCCCACGACGCACGTGAAGAGAAACGGAGTTTCCCGAGGCAATGCGCTCCGCAAGCGCAGCAGCCTCACCATTCAGAGCGTGCCGGAATTGAAACGCCAAACGCACATCATGTTCGTATTCTTTGAAATAATTCTCATCTTCCCACCGTCCATAAAGGATCACGGCGCGTGGCGCTTTTATTATCGCCAGATCAAACTCTTTTTTTCCGCCCTCATATACAATTTTCGCGCGATGGAACGCCGCACGCATTTTCATAGCCAAAATATCCATGCCAAGCCACACGCCCGGAATGGGAACTGCGTCCGCTAGCGTGGAAAGTCGGGTAAAACGTGGCGCGACATCAAAGACATCGGCAAGGTCGAATGTTCGGTAAGTGAAGTGCGGACGCGGAAAGCGATCATTCAAAAAAACCGTGTCCAAGACGAGGTCCGTATTGTTCTTCTTGGCCACCGCGAGCCCCGCCGCATACTGGAACATCTGGTTTCCCAACCCGCCGCGCAAGAAAACCGTCACCATGGCGGTGTTATTTCGCCGTTCCGGCTTTTTCCGCCTGCTCCTTGATCCACGCATAGGTGAGCCGCATGCCGTCTTCCAGCTTCATACTTGGCGCCCAGCCGAGCTTCTCTTTGATGAGCTTGTTGTCGGAATTCCTGCCACGTACGCCGAGCGGCCCGTCGATATGCTTGACCGAGAGCTTCTTCCCGCCGATCCGCATCGCCATCTCCGCAAGCCCGTTGATTGTGATCATCTCTTCGGAACCGATGTTGACCGGCCCGGTGAAGTCGGACCGCATCAAGCGGCGGACACCCTCGACACATTCATCAACATACAGGAAGGAGCGGGTCTGTTTTCCATCGCCCCACATCTCCATCTCGCCGCCATCCGGCGTCTCGATCACTTTACGTGACATTGCTGCCGGAGCCTTCTCTCTCCCCCCCGTCCAAGATCCCTCCGGACCAAAAATATTATGGAATCGCGCAATGCGCACTTCCAAGCCGTAGTTTTTGTGCGCGGCAAGATAGAGGTGCTCACTGAAGAGTTTTTCCCATCCGTACTCACTGTCGGGGGCGGCGGGATAAGCCGATTCCTCGGAACACTTTGGGTTCTCCGGATCTTCCTGGTTATACGCCGGATACATACAAGCCGAGGACGAATAGAATATTTTCTTCAAATTCTTCGTCGCAAGTCCGATCTTTAAAATATTGATGTTGATCGCGCCCGACGTAAGCAATATCTCCGCGTCATGATCTCCCGTGAAAACGAACCCTGCGCCGCCCATGTCCGCCGCGAATTGGTACACCTCATCGAACGGACGATCAAACACCTTCTTGACCACCTCCTGGTCGGAAAGATCCCCGGTGATGAAATCATCTGCGGCGGTTTTCCCGAATTCATATTCTTTCCAGTCCGCCCCGCGCACCCAATACCCCTCGCTCTTTAAACGCGAGACCATATGCGAACCGATGAAACCGCCCGCCCCGCATACCAACGCTGTTTTTTGAACCGCTCCCTGATCCATACTGGCTGAAATTATTATTTCTTTGTAGAGGTCGGCGTGCTTGAAACCATTGCGCTGAAAACCGCCATTGCCTGCTGGACGTTCGTATCGGTCGGCCAGTTGTGCAGAATAGTGGTACCGACGGCGATCGTGCCGGATGCATCGCTTTCGGCGCGATAGACATCAAAAAGTCCATATAATGACTGTGGCCTGTTGGGGCCGAGCGTTACGCCTTCCTGATACCATTTTTGCGCGGCGATGAGATATGTAGGATTGCCGGTCTGGGCGAACGCGATCTCGTTTACGGCGCCTTCAAGATAGAGGTCTTGGCTGAAGCTCATTCCCTTCCCCGCGTTGAGGATCGGGTCATAGTAACTATCAAGGAAACTGATGAGCGCCGCGGTGGAAGTTGCGTCGCCGCCCTGCTGAACGAACGAGAGCACGCTGTTCGCCATATTGCGCACCAATTCCTCCTGTCCGATCTGCGACGGGTAATCAAGTGGAGTGGAAAGCTTGTTCTCAAGATCCTGCAGTGAGGTTGCCTGGCCCTGCTGCGTCTGCAATCCCTGCAGCGTAGCGATGAACATCTGCGCCTTTCGCATGGGCAGATATGAACCGTAAAGAGCGATGCCCAAGATGGCCGCTACGATGATCACTGCTACTACTCTGTGGTATGTTCGGTCTTCCATGGATGTGAATATTACGCTTTGACTTTTTTATGGACCGAGAAATAATATGCGGCGAATGCGAGGAAACCGAACAGGCTGACGTACATCGGGAACACGTCGAATATCGCGACGCCTTGCACAAGATACGCGACCGGGAGCGCCACGATCATTCCCTTCTGCAGTTGCGAAGGAGCATTCTTATGCGCATTTTTGAAGAACTCCCAGTAGAGCACGACGAATATCGCGAGATAGCTGAGCAATCCGAGGGCTCCCGTTTCCGTCAGATAATCGAAGAACACGCTGTGCGCCCGATCGAACCATGTCTGCGTATTTTGTCCGGGCACATAGAAGTTCGGATTGAAGAACTTGTCGAATACCGGGGTGAAATTTTCCGGACCCCAGCCGAGCACCGGACGCTCAAGGAATCCCTGCCACGCCTCGCCCCACACCCAAAAGCGGGTCTGCGCGGTGGCATCGGAAAGGCTGATCTGCAGCAACCTTCCTTCGGGAAGTTTTTGCACGATCGGATTGTTCCTCACTGCATAAAGACCGAGTCCGAGGACGATCATGATACCGAGCGCGATGGCGCCCCACTTACGAAGCTTCCCTTTGTTCGAAAAGATCATGTATAAGAACAGGACGAATATCCCCGCCGCGAGACCGAGGAACGCGCCACGCGTCTGGCCAAGGACGAAGAAGAACAGGAAGGCGGCGATAAGGATGCCGTACCCCCACGACTTCAATGTGGTAAGCTTGCCCTCGATCTTGCTTGCGATCCAAAGATATGCCGCAAAGAACATGGAGAAGATAAGATACGGATCAACGTATGCCGGGTTACCGAGCGATCCCTCGAAGCGCCCTTGGATGAGCTGATTCCACCAGCCGGTCGGCACAGTCACGCCAGCGTAGGGTCCGATGAATCCTGGCACGGAAAAATTTCCGGCAACACCATAGAGGATCATAAGAACCGCCGAAACGAGCGAGAAGCGGAAAAAGTTCTTCCACTCCTTTTCGTCGGTAAAGATGAGCACGAGGAGCAGGAAAAAAAGATAATAATGGAGCATCTGGAAACCGCCCTCG
>CAZXCH010000006.1:0-21020 GCA_964639165.1 uncultured Candidatus Saccharibacteria bacterium
TTCGGAACAGGACTTTGTTATTATTAGAGTATGGATAAAAAAGGATCAATAGCCGTCGTAGCAATTATTGTTGCGGCGATAGTGCTCGTGGTAGCGGGTGGCTTTTGGTATTACAAAAATTACAGGCGTTCGGTCCCCGTTCCTGTGGTGACAGGAGGAGGAGAGTTGCGTCTTTATAGTGACGGGACTGCCTACGTACGGGGCGAGCTCGTTGATTTCATCCACGGCTGTGAGGTTGACGGGACGTGTTCCATTATTGTGCAGGCGCAAGGACAGAACATTGAGATGGTCATAAACGAAGGGATGATGATACCCGGTCCCGGTGCGGCGCCATTTTATTCGTACGACGAAAGCTGGATATCGCAATCGAAGAATCTGTCGCCGGGTACGATGGTGCAGATGTACGGAGCCATAAAGGCGGTGTCTTCCTCTGAGGGCGGATATTCAATCAATTATTATATGGATCCATTCCAGGCCCTTGGCTCATTCATTTTGGGTGGGAACGATCCTATTCCCGCTTCCTCTTCTGCCGCCATGAGCCGTTCTTCCCAGTAGCTTTTCCCCGGGACTTGGCCTCTGTTTGTGCGCAGGATAGTTCCAACAGCGTCCAGTATGGTGCGCAAACGAAGTTCGGTCAGTAAAATCAATAGTTCTGGGGCACGGAGAAATGGACGTTAGAACCGAATCCGGCGTATTGTGCTGTCACGAGTTGTTTCCGTGAACGGCATTATTACCATGAGTGGCGTCATGGTAAACAAAAAGGAGCAATTTAATGACGAAGGATTGGCTGAGGACATCTGGAAAGAAGGATGGGCTTATATAAAGACGGTGACCACGACGGTCCGCGAGCCGGTATTGATCCTTGATAAAAAGTTATGCGTGCTCGCGGCAAATCAATCGTTTTACCAATTATTCCACGCCACGCCAGCGGATCTTGAATGTAAATATATCAACGATGTTGGAAGGGAAGTGTGGAATATTCCGGCGTTGGAAGCGCTTTTCAAGGTCATCGTTCCGCGTAATAGTTTTTTTAGCGGTTTTGAGGTCAACCACGCGGTTCCAACCCTCGGGAAAAGAATAATGGTGCTGAATGACAGGAGTATGTATAAAGCAGGGAAGATAGTGGATATTTTCCCGCCGATCATCGTACTCGCTACGGAGGATATCAACGAGATGGCGGCTATCGCTGAAGCCTTCGGATATTATGCTGCCGAGATCGAGCGCGATGTCATGGAAAGAACAAAAAAGCTCGAAGTGCGAGTGGGGCAAATAAAAAAAGATGTAGAAATGTTGCATATAGATCCCAAATACCTTTTGTAACGATTCACCATCTGCATCGGCATAGTCTGTATGGAAACAACAAAAGAGAAATACCATGGAACTGTGTGGGCCGAGCAAATGTGGGGCGAGGGCTGGACCTATATAAAAACGATCGTCGATACCGCGACCGAGCCATTTTTGGTCCTTGATCAAGACCTATGCGTACTAGCGGCGAACAGGTCGTATTACAATTTGTTTAAGGTTGAAACACAGGACACGGAACATAAATATGTATACGAGCTAGGGGATGGCGAGTGGAATCTGCCAGCATTAAAAACTCTCCTCCTGGAAATCTTGCCCAAGGACACTTTCTTTACCGGATTCGAAGTTGACCATGAATTTCCGGTAATAGGAAGGAAGGTCATGTTGTTGAACGGCAGGCGCATATACCGGCAGGGCGAGGAGGGAGATATTTTCCCGCCCATCATTCTGCTTGCGATGGTTGATATCACCGCAATGACAATCGTTGCAACACAGCTTGCGGATTACGCCGCCAATATTGAAAGCAAGGTGAATGAACGTACGGAAAAACTGGAGACGGAAGTCGATCAGTTGAAGAAAGATGTTGATAGTATGAAATAAATTTTCGTGGAAAAGGGTCGGCGCGTATAAAGCTCGATACATTTCAAAAAATACCCCGCTTCGAAGTTGAAGCAGGGTATCAGGGCTCGGTTTATCGTAGTCGCCACGGATACGGCGGGAGTACCGCCGCTATTCGTTGCTTGAGGTCGGGGGCGAGCAGCGTGAAAAAGTCGTAACGCTCGGGAGTTTCAAGCGGAACAAGGATACACTCCTCGAATGGCGCTGTGTTCATGAGATAGCGACCCTCTTCGGCTTCGCACGCGATCTGAAAATAAACATCGCGGCGAAGTTCATCATCTGATTGCGTGAGACCTGCTTCTTCTCTCGCCCAAGCAGAATGACGCCGGATTTCGAGCGCCAACGCTTCGGGCTTCACAAAACGGTTGATGTCGGCCATCACTTCACTACTTGGTTCGGATCGCTTCATGAGGATATCGGTTTCCCAATCCGCCACCATGAGCCATCCTTGCTGAGCCAACGGTTCCGCAAGTTTTGTGATCATCTCGACGTACGCAGAGCGGATCTCGTTGCTTATCCTGCCCGAATCAAGATAAGACTGATTGAAGGTGATCCACCACTCGCAAGCGATGCCATTCTTCTCTAGCATGCACGCAATTTGCGGAATTTCCTTTTCAAAGAGCAGTCGCTCTTTTTTGGTTGGAATAAACACGTTACCTTGTTCTTGGTAGCGCATTTCCAGGTCTTTGGAAATACAAAACTGCGTGAGCATTTCAACCGGCTTGCCCGTGAGAGCGCACCGATTAACGTAATCATCCACCCATTCGTTGATATGAAGATTGTTTGAGCGGATGATCTTCGCTCTCTCGCGCAGCGACGTCATCGCCGCGTTTGCCTGTCGAAGTCGCATATCGCTTCTCCTTTCGACCTTTTTGATTTTTTGTAAAAGAGCAATTTTAGCCAAACCAAACCGATACCTGATTTGGCTAAAAAAGCCCTTTTTCTTTTTTCGATTTTTGTAACTCATGATGATTGATTATTCTTTTATGCGACCTTTTCGGTCGGGGTCTCCGACGGGAATCGAACCCGCAACCACCCGCTTCACAAGCGGGCGCTCTGCCAATTGAGCTACGGAGACCATGTATGGTGGGGCAAGATTTCTCCTGCCCCACGGGTTGCCTAGTGCGGCCCAGCGCCACCGAACGAGCGATTTAGGGCATTGCGCGGCATTGGCGTCACCTCCTTTCCGAAAGAGCTGGTAAGAAACACGAGAACAAAAATCCCCCAAGAAACGAAAAACCCCTGTAAGGGGTCAAGTTCTTGGAGGAATTGCGGTTTCCTATAAGATAACGTGAACTAGCCCCTTGTTAGGAGTTATTCACCCGATGATGGAGCTGTTGCGCTTTGGTCATCATACGGGCAGTATGGCAGATATGATCTTGGCTGTCAAGTATGGCGGTAAACGAATTTGCTATACTTAAAGCATGGATAAAAATGAGGCGCCGAAGATGGCTCTCGGTTCGATAGGCTCGCTTTTTGGCGATGCTTGGAAGTTTTATAAAGAGCGGTGGTCGGTGCTTGTTGAAATCGTGCTCCTACCCACGCTCGTGGTCGTTTTGGGGGTCACGATCATCGGTCTCAATCTGGGATCCCTTGCACGGGCGGTGGGAGGGCTTATTGTTTTCGTCGGATGGGTGGCCTTTATCTATGTTGTTTTGCCGGTGATCTATTCTATCCATAATGCGACGGGAGTGGACGCCTCATATAAAGCGACCATCGGATGGTTCTGGCCGTACGTGTGGGTTGTGATCCTTGAGCTGTTCGCGGTGATGGGCGCGTCCGTCATGCTCATCATCCCCGGTATCTGGCTCGGCGTCGCGCTTTCATTCGCCGGATATCTTTTTGTGATCGAAGGTCGCCGCGGGGTTGACGCCTTGCGGCAGAGCAAGGATTACGTCAAGGGATATTGGTGGGCGGTGGTGGGGAGGACGTTGCTTCTCGCTCTCATATATATCGTCGCGGCCATCGTCATACGGATACCGGTCGCGTTGTTTGCGGGAAATATGATAAGCGGTCTTGTGTCTGCGGTGATGGTTCTGTTCTTCGTCCCGTTCTCGTTGATCTATAATTATCTTATTCTCAAGAATCTGCGCGAGCTGAAGCCCGGCCTTGCGGAGGCGCATACGAAAGAGGGGAGGGGGTTCATCAAGGCGAGCGCGATCGTAGGGATTGCCGTTCCAATAATCCTTTTTCTTTTCGCGGTTATTTTTGCGGGAGGCGTGGCATTCTATCTGATGCAACATGCAAACCTTCATTATGTCCCGACGCGGGGATATAATATGCAGGTACCTCCGCTGCAGCAATAAAAAAATAAAACGTCGAAACGATATTTAAAAAATTAATATTTTTCATTCATTATGGTACAGGAATCGATCGTTGATTATATAAACTCTCAGATGAAGCTCGGCGTTTCGCGCGATGCCGTCAAGACGACGCTCGTCGGTGCGGGCTGGGCTGCCGCGGACGTGGAGGATACGCTCAAGAAGGTAGAAGTGGCAAAGCCTGCGGCGCAGCCGGTCGCGATGGCGGCTACTCCCGCGAAGCCCGCTGAGTTCGTGGCGGCAAAGCCGCTCGGCGCCACCGGACCCGGACCACAGACCATCAGGGTGAGCGATCTCGTTTCTTCTTCCGCGTCGCCCGCGCCGATGACGATGTCATCAAAGCCGGCCGCCGCATCCCCGGTCTCGACCTCAAAAAGCCCGCTGACCGGTCCCGCCGCAAGCACTGCCGGAGCGGCTGTCAAATCCCCGAATACGTTCCAGGCTCAGACGTTTTCCGCTGCCAAACCCCATGGTTCGCGCGGAGCGCTTATCACGGATATCGTTTTGGTGGTCATCATACTTGCGGTCGGAGGGTTCGCCGGATTTTTATATATGCAGAACGGGAGCCTAAGCAGTAAGCTTGATTCGTTGAACGGGACAAGCTCGGGCGTAAATTCCCAGCTTTCGGCGCTCACCGCGCAGGTTGCCGCTTCCACCACGGCGCTCACCGCGCAGGTTGCCACGCTTACGGGTGATAATCAGGAATTACGGACGGAACTTTCGTTCCTGGTAGCGCCGACGGGCACGACGCCCGGAGCATCCACGACGGGTACGTTCAGCGGTATTGTTTCTGCCGGGAAGACATCGTATATCATTACCGCCTCGTACGGAACAAAAATATCAGTTGCAAATTCAAAATCAGCGAGCGTGATTTCGGCGCTTGCGGAGCTTATGGCGCCGGTTACGGCCGCGACGAGTACCACTGCTTCGAGTACGGCCACTTCGACCGTTGCCAGCTCAACAGCGACATCCACTGCCCCCGTGGTTCGCGTCACACCCGCAACCGCACAATTTACGGGAACATATATTCCGGGATCGGATAGTATCACCCTTACCGAGGTCAACGGCACTTCGCTATAGCAATAATAATAAAATACCCGCATTCGCCTCCGGACAGATGACCGTTCGGCGAATGCGGGTATTTTTTATTTCTCCTGCTCGCCTTGGAAGATGCCGAGATTTTTGAGGGCGGTCTCGTAGATACCGAGTGCGCGTTCTGCAAGCTCTCGCTTGAGCCTGAAGTTCGGCTCGTGCGCGATCTGATTGCGCAATTTATGGGCTTGCCAAAGCTCGTTCAGGTTCGGGATCTGTTCGTCATTCGCTTTCTTGAGCCGATCACCAAGCTGAAGCCCCATCACCCCCGCCTCACGCAGCGCGTCATTCAATAATTTGTCCGCTTCAAGGATGGCGATCTTCAGGTCGCTCTCGCCGCCGCGATAGAAATGTTCCTTGATGGTTGCCCATGATTCCTGTGCATGTTTTCTTGAGATGTCGGATTTCAAAATGATATGACGGAAGCGTTCGACGCGCAGGGAAAAATATCCGGTCTCGATGCCGAAATAGATCACCACGCCAAAACATATAAGCGCGATGACAAGGCCGAAGAACTCCAACATGCCGAGGTGGGAGAAATAGATGCCCATAAAATTTTGCCCCGCCGCCTGCGCGCCTTGCGTCGCTTGCGCCATCTGCGCCTGAAGATTCTGCGTTGTTGTTTCTGGTGGCATGGTCTTTAATTTAATTTTTCATAATATTGCCCGATGCCGAGAATGTCCGCCTCGTGCCATTTCTTTCCGATGAGCTGGAAGCCGACGGGAAGCTCGCCGGGGGCAAGCGCTGCGGCGGATTTCGTAGGGATCGAGATCGCGGGGAAGCCTCCGAGTTTCAAAGGAAGGGTGAACATATCGCAGAGATACATTGCAAAAGGATCGTCGATCTTCTCGCCGATCTTGAAGGCGGGGGTCGGAGCGACAGGCGTAAGCAATACATCCACCTCTTCAAATGCTTTGTCGAAGTCGCGCTTTACGAGTGTCCTGACCCGTTGCGCCTTATCATAGTATGCATCATAGTAACCCGCCGACAATACGAACGTACCCAAGATGATGCGGCGCTTCGCTTCCGCGCCGAACCCTTCACCTCTTGTTTTCAGATAGACATCGTTCAATGAGACGGCGCCGTCGGCTCTTTCCCCGTAGCGTATGCCGTCGAACCGCGCCAGATTGGAACTCACTTCCGCCGGAACGAAGATGTAGTAAGCGGCCACGGCATATTTCGTATGCGGCAATGAGACCTTTTTGAATTTCATCCCCAGGCCCTTCAGTTTGTCTATCACGCGCTGTATCTCTTTGGTGACCGCGCTATCGGTTCCGTCTATAAAATATTCTTCAGGCAAACCGACGACCAGTTTCTTTACTTTTTCCAGCTGCGGGCTCAAAAGGTCGGCTTCGAATTCATGATCGACGCTCGTAGCGTCCAGCGGATCTTTTCCCGCGATCGCGTTAAAAAGGATCGCGGCATCCTCGACGGTCTTTGCCATGGGACCTACCTGGTCAAGGCTGGAGGTCATGGCGATGACGCCCGAACGGGAAACGGCTCCATAGGTAGGGCTCATACCGACAACGCCACAGAAGCTTGATGGTTGCCGGATGGAGCCGCCGGTATCGGAGCCGAGCGCCGCGAGCGCAAGGTGCGCCGCAACGGCAGCGGCCGAACCTCCGGACGTGCCGCCCGGGACGCGCGTGAGGTCGTGGGGATTTTTTGTCGTCTTGAAAGCGGAGTTTTCCGTGGAGGCTCCCATTGCGAATTCATCAAGGTTGGTCTTGCCGAGAAAGACGGCCTTCTGTGATTTGAGCCGTTCAATGACGCCGGCGTCATAGCTCGCGACATAATCCTTAAGAAGCCTGGATGCGGCGGTCGCGGGGAGGCCTTTGATGAGAATATTATCCTTAATGCCGAGCGGGACGCCGGCAAGCGCGCCGATGTTTTCGCCTTCAGCGACGGCGACATCAACGGCGCTTGCTTCGCGCGCCGCGGATTCCTCCGCGATGCTCAGATATGCCCCGATCTCGCCATCGCGTTCTTTGATGCGACGGAAATACTCCTGCGTGACCTCAAGCGCGGAGAACTTTTTATCAAGCAGCCCGTCGTGAAATTTCTTTATGGTGAGGTCGTGGAGTGGTTCCATAATATCGTTACGCAAAAATTATTCAAAGACCGGCGGCACCTTGAGGTAGCCGTTTTTAGATTCAGGAAATGCGTCGGTGCCCGCGCCTTGGTTTGTGCTCTCGCGTCCACCGTTTTCTTCGGCGTCTTCGCGGAACGCATTCACGAGGTCGGTGCCGCCGGTCATCGGTGGGACATCCGCGGTGTCGAGCTCCTGAAGTTCTTTAAAATGACCCAAAATATTGCCAAGATCCCTGAGGAGTTTTTCCTCTTCGTTCGGGTCCAGCTCAATACGGGCCAATTTGGCCAAATGTTCCAATTCTTTTTTGCCGATGCTGCTGTTCGAAGACGAGGACATTACCCCTATCTTAGCCGTTTTATTTGATTATTTCAATGCGCTTTTAAGGATCGCCTTCATGTCCGTCGGCAGAAAGTTTTTGATATCCCACGTCCGCAGAAGCCTGGCGGCCCTCCGGTTCACATCCGCGCGCGAGGGACGCATCTCTTTCTCAAAACGTTGCAGGATGACCGGCATCGGTTTGTGCGCGAAGGCGTATTTTTGCGCCGCGAGACCGAGGGCCACGAACGTTTCCTCTTCGGTGCCAACGCACTCAAGAGGCTTCCCTGCGGATCTGCCAAGGAGCGCCATGACATGGGGCCATAGCGTGGCATCCTTAAAGAGGTCTTTATGGAAGATATTGGTCAGTGTCTCCTGCGGGATAAAGGGGGAAAGCAACGAATATATCGAGACGCACTTTGAGCACGTGCCGCACCAGATATTTTTTTTCATCCCGACGTTGCAGCTTCTGAAGGTTGGGAAATAATCCGGCATTTCGGAGAACAGGCGGGCGATCTGTATCTCGTAGAGCGGCCGCAGGAAGCTGAAGTAATCGATATCGGTGGCGAGATATTTTTTCGCGTAATCCCTGAAACCGCTTTCGAACGCAAAGCTCTTGGAATACTGATGATTGATCCATATGCCCTTGAAACGCACATTCGCTTCGTTCGCGCTCCGCTCTTGCGAGATTGCGACGGAGTCATAACCGAACATGGCGGCGGAGAGTACGGTAAGGAATGAGAGATATGACGAAAAAGGCGTATGACCGTTCAAATATCCTTTTTGATTGAGCGTGCGGAGGCGGGGATCGATGATCCTCTCTATCCTGATCGGCGCCGCGCCGCGCGTGGCGGTTGCGATGGCTGCCGTAGCATTTCCGAGCACCAGTGTACGAAATTTCCCTCCCGCTCGCGCAAGTATCTCTTCGGTGACGACGGAATCCTTTCCTCCGCCCATAGGGACGATCATGCCGTTGTGCCGTCCGGCAAGAACAGCAGTCGCCTTGCTCTGCTTCTTTTTTGAACGCGAAACGATAGTGATGAAATTCTTTCCGGTGAAATCGATATTATTGGTATAGAAAAATTCTCCCAGCCCGTTCATCAAGAGCGAGCGCCACCATTGGATCTGGGCAGGGGATAGTATGCCGCATGCAACGACGATCGTGGGACTGCAGGTACACTTCCAGTACGTCGGGATCTCCGCGAGCCCAAGATGGAAGACGAGATTGTCGAGTGCCCGGCGGTCCAGTTTTTTCGCCGCCGCCATATCGATATCGGGTATGCGGACCTTGGGCGTGAAGGAAATATCCGGCGCTATGGCAAAGTTGAATTGCATTTCAAGCGTGGATTTTTTTAACGAATACGAATAGCTCTTATAAACGAACGTTGGATACCTCGGTCGCAGCTGCTTCACGAGGCTCACAAAAGACTTCCCCCGCTCCTCATAATTCCGGTATTGATCGAAGCTCGCCGAACCGGGCGAAAAAAGAACGGTGGTATCTCCTGCTGCGCTTTTATATGCGACACGCAGTGCTTCTTTGAGCGATGGCGTGAGCGTTATCGAAGCACCGTTGGACCGGATGGTCTTCTCTATTTTATTTCTGTTCTCTCCGAAAAGAACGATCGTTTTGATGTTCGCTTCCGCGGCCGCTTTCTTGAGCGGAGTGAAATCTATGTTTCGGTCCTTGCCTCCCGCGATGAGAACGATGTTCTTGTCCGGGAATGCCCGCACTGCCGCCGCCGCCGCGGTAGGATTGTGCGACGCCGAATCGTTATAGAACGATATCCGGCCTCCGTTGCCGGGAGCCGGCATGCTTCGCACAAATTCCAGCCGGTGTTCCGTTCCCCGGAAGGCGAGAACTTTCTTTTTTATTACCGCATCGGGAACTTTTAGTGCCCTTGCCACCCTCGTCGCCATCACCGCATTCTTGAAATTATGATATCCGGCCACCACGAGGTCGCCCGGAGCGAAAAGATCAAAGTGCGTCCCATCGACGGCGATCTTTTTCCCTTTGCTCTTGCCGCCGATCCAGCTGCTCATCTTTTGGTGCTTAAAGAAAAACGTTTTGTCCGTCGGAGCCTGCCATCGGCCGATATTCGCTTTCGCGGAATAATATTCATTGAGGCTTTTATGAGAATCTTGATGATCGGGAAATGCTTCCAGCACGACGGCGATCGCGGGGGATTGTGTGAGGTCTTGCAGCTGAAAGCTGGAGAGCTCAAAGACGACGATAGGACTCCGGCCGTTCTTTTGGGATCGTTCTATCGCGGGGAGGACGGAGAGTGCGGGTTTGCCGATATTGCCCACCAGGAATGTGTCGCGCTTGGCCGCGCGGAGGATATTATAAAGCAGGGTGCAGGTGGTGCCCTTCCCTTTCGTGCCCGTGATGCCTACGATCTTCGCCGGACATCGTTCAAAGAAGAGCTTTGTCGCGCTCGTGATGACCACTCCATGTTTCAGCGCTTTCTGGATATCGGGAAGATTATATGGCGCGCCCGGAGTGCGGAACACTACATCGAATGTTTCGAGGCCGCGAAGATAACCGGCACCGAGCCGTGAGCGGATACCCTTCGGGATTTTCAATCCCTTCTTTTTATCCAGCACCCAAATCTCCGCGCCGCGGTATTCCGGGTCATGCAATAAAAATTCCAACGTCGATTGTCCTTCGCGCTCGAAGCCGAGCACTGCGATCTTCATCATTTGATAATCTCACTAATCCATTTTTTTGACAATCACGCCGGAAAATTCATATAATGCAAAGGCTGGTTGCGCTGCGGAATGCGGCGCAATTTCATAGCGCGGGAGGGTTGGGAAAGGTTTTCCGGGAAGCCCCATAAGCTTCCGAAGCAAGTCCGAGTCTTGCCCCCGCAACAACTACAACAAAATAACATCTTCTTCCTAGGACGGCGTTTCGGCTTGCTAGCCGGCCGCCTTGGCTCTCCGCGCCTCCGAGATATCCTCGGTGACACACTCCTTTTTTCGCCCAATGGGAGAGGGATGTAAAAAATAAAATCCCCGTGTCCGCGGGGATTTTAATGAACACAAATAACAAGAAGGACCTTGTTATTTCGAAGTCGGGCAATCACACTGAGAACACTTCGCTTCATGTGCGGGATGGTGACATTTCGAGCACGTTTCTTTTTCGTCCATGTTTTTTTATTTGTTTATTCATGATTGAGACCGACCTTTTTCCATGTGATATAGCCGTTCAACAAGTAAAGATCGTTACAATAGGCTATCGCACTGCCCACGAGGATGGGTTTTCCTCTGTAATGTTTTCGGATAGAAGACGGCTTATCTGTTATCACTATCCTATGAAATTTTTTATTGCTTCGCCGTGGCAGAACACGGAGATCGTGAAGAGCTTGTCGGTTGCCCTGGCTGCCCGCGGCCATGAGGTATATTCGTTTCTCGATAACGGTGCCAATGCCGTCGGCGGCGCGCCTCCTATCGAGGAGTCCGAGGAAAGTTTTCCCAACTCCATATTGAGCTGGGAGAATAATCCAGCAGTCAAAGAGATTTTTGAGTCAGACATGAAGGCGTTGAAGGAGAGCGATGTGGTCATACTCCTCGAACCATCGGGACGTTCCTCTTTGGCGGAGGCGGGCATCGCGTACGGTATGGGCAAGAAAATCGTGGTGGTTGGCCGCGTCGCACATCCTTCAATCGTCCTGTATAGTATTTCCAAAGATCGTTATGCGAACACCGATGATTTTTTGGTGAGCCTTGGCGGCGTTGTGGCATGATGGATCATTAAATGAAGAACGTTCAGGACTCGGAGTTGATACTGTAACGAACCAGGCTATCGAACGGCTCGTTCTTCGTAGAGCTGATTTCACAGCCGACCTTAAATTTGTTCCAGTTTGGGCAACTGTCATGGTCTTCAGATCCGGAAGCTTCGTCAAACTAAAGAAAACGCCATGAAAACACAAAAAACGATATTAGTGGTAGAAGACGAGAAAATCCTTCGCGACGCCGTTGTGGACATTCTTCGCCTCAAAAATTTTCTTCCTCTTGAAGCAAGAAATGGCAACGAGGGGGTAGAAGTCGCGCTCAAAAAACATCCAGACCTTATTTTGCTTGATCTTATCATGCCGGCAATGAACGGTGTCGCTGCGCTTAAGAAGATCAGAGAAGATGCGTGGGGAAAGAAAGTTCCCATTATCATTCTGACGAACATGAGCGCAACCAAAGAAGAGTCCGTAGATGATATGGCAACGAATAAGTCAACGCAGTATTTGATCAAATCGGATTGGAAACTTCATGATATAGTGAAGAAGATAGAAGAGATATTGGAAGGCCAAGATATTTTATGAATAAAAGACTCCCCGCTTCGGCTTCCAATGACATAATTATCAGTCTTAAAGTTCTGGCTAGGGAAAAAGAGGTTGTTCGCCGCAAGCTTGCGGTAACTGCGGCAAAGCTCGCCGTGACGGCAAAGAAACTTGCTGCAACGGCCAAAGAGAAAGAAAGCGTACGCCGTAAGCTCGCGGTGACTGCTAGGGAGAAAGAAAGCGTTCGGCGTAAACTGGTGATAGTGGCGAAGAAATTAAAGAATTCGTATGAAACGCTCGAGCAGAAGGTTCTTAGACGCACGAAAGACCTTGAGATGTCCCGGGCAAAAGAAGAAGCGATCTTGCTGTCGATCGGCGACGGGCTTCTCGTTACCGATGAAAAGGGGAATATCACTATTATAAATAAAAGGGCGGAAAAACTGCTCGGTGTTGAAAGCAAGGACGTTGTGGGAAAAGTCTTTTCCGATGCCATGCTTCTTGTGGATGAAAAAGGGAAGCCTATTCCACCGGAGAAGCATCCCGCGCGGATAGCCCTGATGGGTAACGCAACAACCGTTACGGGCCCTGTCTACTATGATATGCGGAAGGACAAGACGAAATTTCCGATGGCCATCATGGCAACCCCGGTGCTTCTTGACGGGAAGGTCATCGGAACGATCAAGATTTTTCGGGATATCACCGACGAGCGAGAAATCGATAAGGCCAAGACCGAATTTGTTTCGCTCGCCAGCCATCAGCTCCGTACCCCGCTTTCCGCGGTCAATTGGTACGCGGAAATGCTTTTAGCGGGAGATGCGGGCGAACTGAACGAAAAGCAAAAAAAATATTTGGACGAGGTATACCGAAGCAATCAGCGGATGGTCGAACTGGTAAATGCCCTTCTGGATGTCTCTTCTCTTGAGCTAGGGACATTTGTGAGCGAGCCGAAATCAACCGATATCTGTAAACTTGCGCAAGACGTCATAGACGAACAAAAACCGCAGATCGCCGCAAAGAAATTATCATTCTCTTTTTTGTGTAAGAAACGCACCGTGCGCATGTGCGTTGATCCAAAACAATTACGTATGGTGATGCAAAATATCTTGTCGAACGCGGTGAAATATACCCCCGAAGGAGGGAAGATCGTATTGTCGATTTCTTTTGCGGACAAAAAGAGCATCCTTTTAAAAATTTCCGATACGGGCTATGGCATCCCAAAACATCAGCAAGATAAAATTTTTACCAAGCTGTTCCGGGCCGATAATGTGAGAGACAAAGATACCGATGGAACGGGTCTCGGGCTTTATATAGTGAAATCAATCGTTGAAAATTCCGGTGGAAAAGTTTGGTTCAAGTCCTTGGGTGAGGGGGAAAATAAAGGGACTGTTTTTTATGTTACGCTTCCTTTGGATGGGGTAAAAAAATCTATCAAAAATAAATAGTCACATGATCAAAATCAAAAAAGCTTCCAAGGAGAAAACGATTTTAGTGATAGAGGATGAGCGACCCTTACTTGAGGCGATCAACGCGAAGCTCGAAAAAAATGGCTTTGCCGTTCTATCCGCTCGTAGCGTTGAGCAAGCGTTCGGCGCAAAGCTTATAAAAAATGACCTCGGGATCATGACGGTCCATAGTATTGAACAGGCGCTTATGTATCTTGAAACCTTGGAACAGGTCAACGCGATCTGGCTCGATCATCATCTTTTAGGAAAAGAAGACGGTCTTTCTTTTGTGAAAAAGATCAAAGCCAACGGGGGGCGATGGAAGAAGATACCCATTTTCGTGGTTTCTAACGCCGCAAGTCCAAAAACGGTGAAGTCTTATATCAAATCCGGGGTAAGTAAATATTACATTAAATCCGACCATCGGCTAGATGAAATCATTGCGGACATAAATTCATTTTTAGATCATCCAAGAAAAGAGCTCAAAAGAGCGGTGGTTAGAGCCTGAGCAAAGCCTTTATGCTGTCAAGGACGGCGAGTGCACGGTTTCCCCGAAGATCAAGACGCATCCGTCCTTTTAAAATAGAAAAGCCTCGCACGGATGAAGCAAGTGCGTTGCTTTTCCATGCGAGGCGTCATGTGCCCGCGTCTTAAATGGCTATTGCCGTTGTTGTTTGAAGATCCCTTCCACGAACTCAAGAAGTCTCTCGTATCGCTTGAGTCGCTTCTCGTTCGCTTGGATGTGCCGTCCGACGATGGGCACCTTTCGATATTTCTCGTACTTTCCGAGCCGGGTTTTGTTTTCCGCGAGACGATCCCTTGCGATGCCAAGCGTCAACTTGCCGGCGCAGCGGGCCACTTTCATCCCAAAACGATTCACCCTGTCTTGGTCTTCCGGTGAAAGCTCTTCGTAGCAGCCGTAGGCGATTGATGCGCCCTCCCTGGCCATGAAGATGGCCTTCAAGGTCGCAAAAGCAATGCTAAGGCCAAAACATGCAAATCCCGCGAGAAGGAGAAGAAGCGAGAGTCCAAACTCGTTGCTCTGTATTTTGAATGATGCACAGATCAACACGATACCGCCAATCATCGAGATGGCGATGCCGAAATTCAAAAAACGGTGCCGCTTATCCATTATCGCACCCTCCTATGAGTGGATTGGTATCGAGATTCCGTACCATCGATAGGATAACATATCATTGGGCATATGTCAATATCTTTCAAATGACAACCGGATATTCTACTTGTTATCATTTGCCTCTCGCTGCCACCTATAATATAGTTATTTTGCTTTCGCCGACGTAGCTCAGTGGTAGAGCAGGGCTTTCATAAGGCCAAGGTCGCAGGTTCGATCCCTGCCGTCGGCACAGGAAACAGTGATATGATATAAAGATGGAAGAGATACTGAGACAGACAGAGGGCGAATCTTTGTTGGGATCGTTTCAGCAAGAAATGGCGAAGTTCGCGGCAGGGGAAGCATCCGGCGAGATCGAGAGCGGGCATTTTCTTAAGGCCAATATTCCCGGACGTGAAACGTCGCCTGAATTTGATCCATTGTTATTGACGGAGGAAGACAGGGATGTTTGGGAAAAAATAAAAAAAGGGACGATCACCGCAGACGATCTTCACCGCTATGCGTTTGAAGTGTCCGCTTTGGGCAACGATGATCCGGCAAGGAGTACCCGTGTAATGTTTTCGGAATTTGCCGGAAACAAGGCCATGCTCGCGATTTTCGAGAGCTCGGGGCTGCGCAAGAAAGAAGAAAAGTAAGATAATATCCGTCACGTATCATGGAATACAAGATTTCTCTCGACGATCAGAATAAGATATTGACTACGGTCGACGCCCGCACGGACGCGGAAGCGGCGCGGATCAAGCGCTATCTCGCGATGCCGGATCTTTCACGCACGCCGGGCAGCCCGCTCTATGAGATCGTGCAAAGCGCGTGCAATACCTCCGTGCTGAAAGACTTCGACAACATCATCATCCCGGAGGTCGTTCCGGCCTCCATCAATTTTGATCTTTTTGATTTTGCCCCGGACCATCCGGCACGAAGCACGTCGGATACGTACTATGCGGATGACAAGAATATTTTGCGCACGCACGACACGGTGATGTGGTATTACTACACGCAGCTACCAGAGGTGAAGGAGCGCATCGCGCGGAAAGAGAAGCTTGGCGTCGTCTGTTACGGCAAGGTCTATCGTAAGGACGAGATAGACCGCAAGCATATGAACATCTTCCACCAGTTCGGCGGATGGTATATGACGCCGGCGGATACGGACCCCCTTACGATCGACGACCTGCGCAACGCGCTCGCCGAGATCGTACGCGCGCTCTTCGGCGCGAATGTGAAGTTCCGCTTTTTGGATGACACCTTCCCGTATACCGACCCGTCGCTGCAGATCGAGGTGGAACTGAATGGGCAATGGGTGGAGATCATGGGAGGCGGGATGACGAAGCAAAGCGTGTTCAAAAAGTTCGGCGTGGAAGGATACAACGCGTGGGCTTTTGGCTTCGGCCTTGAGCGGCTTGCGATCATCAGTATGGAACTTCCGGACATCCGCCTCGTTTGGTCAACGGACGAGCGCGTGAAGAAGCAGTTGCATATGGGAACCAAGTTCGTAGAGGTGAGCAAGTATCCGCCGGCCATCCGCGACATTTCGTTCATTGTGCCAAAAACGTTCGCGCCGAACAATTATTTTGACCTCGTGCGCGACATCGCGGGCGATCTCGTGGAGCAGGTGGAGCTCATCGATGAATATGTGAATGATGAAAAATTCGGTGCGGATAAAAAAAGCTATGCGTATCGCATCATCTATCGTTCAAGCGACCGCACGCTGACGAATGAGGAGGTGGATGTGCTGCACAAGAAAATAGAAGAGGGGACGGTGAAGGAATTCGGCGCGGAAGTACGGTAGGGTACAATGAAAGGAATGAAGAAGATCGCGGTTCCCGAAGAGGTCATAGCCGTTTCAAAAGCGCTCGCGGAGGCGGGCTTTGAGGCGTATTTGGTAGGCGGATGCGTGCGTGATATGCTGCTCGGTCGCGAGCCGAAGGACTGGGACGTGGCGACGGACGCCGTGCCCGCGGAGGTCCAGAAACTTTTTCCGGAGAGTGTCTATGAGAATGATTTCGGCACGGTGGGCATAAAAACGGAATCAGAAGATCCGAGATTGAAGATCATAGAGGTGACGACGTATCGCATTGAGGGACGTTATACCGACAAGCGCCATCCCGACGAGGTCAAGTTTGCCGCGAATATAGAGGACGATCTTTCCCGCCGCGACTTCACGGTGAACGCGATGGCGATGGATATGAAGGGCGATGTGATCGACCCGTTTTCCGGCGCGCGGGATATTAAAGAGCGGGTGATCCGCACGGTCGGCATACCGGAAGAGCGGTTCTCGGAGGATGCGCTACGATTGATGCGTGCGGTGCGTTTTTCCGTTGAACTGGATTTTGAGATCGAGATGAATACGCGCCGCGCGATCGTTAAACTGGCCGGCGGCCTTGAGGCAATCGCCAAAGAGCGCGTGCGCGACGAGCTTATAAAGATCCTGATGACGCCGAACGCGGCGAAGGGGATCCTCCTCCTCGAAGAACTCGACCTGCTCCGTTACGTTCTGCCGGAACTTCGCGATGGGATCGGTGTCGGACAGAACAAGCATCACATTTATACCGTCTTCGAGCATAACGTCCGGGCGCTCGACTACACCGCCGGCGAAAATTATTCGCTTGCGGTGCGCGTGGCATCGCTGCTTCACGACGTGGGCAAGCCGAAGGCGAAGGATGGCAACGGTGCCGATTCCACGTTCTATCAGCATGAATATATTGGCGCGCGCATGGCGGTAAAGGTGCTCGACCGTTTGCGATTTTCAAAAGATTTTGTGGAGCAGGTGGCACATCTCGTTCGCTCACATATGTTCTATTACGATACGGGCGTGATCTCGCCTGCGGGCGTGCGGCGCCTGGTGGTGCGCGTGGGGCCGGAGAACATCGATGATTTATTGAAAGTGCGCGAGGCGGATCGCATCGGTAGCGGCGTAAAGAAGGCGGTGCCCTATCGCCTGCGCCACCTGCTCTTTATGATAGAGAAGGTAAAGCGCGATCCGCTCTCGCCGAAGATGCTTGCGCTCCGCGGCGATGACCTGATGCCGCTGCTCAACCTTCCGCAATCGCGCCGCGTGGGTTGGATACTGAACGCACTCATGGAGGAGGTGATCGATGATCCAAAAAAGAACGAAAAGAAATATCTGGAAAAGCGTGCGAAGGAATTGAACAATCTGAGTGACGGGGAATTGCAGGAATTGTTCGCGAGCGCTCAGCAGAAAAAGCGCGAAGCGGAAGGGGAGATGGATGAAGATATAAAAAAGAAACATCACGTACAATAATCACCGTACTCAGATAAATGAACATAAAAATAAAACGATTTGATAAAGAGCTGCCGTTGCCCAAGCGCCAAACCGAAGGCGCTGCGGCATTTGATCTCACTGCACGCGAAGCGGTGACGATAGCGCCGGGCACCGTTGGCTATGTTCCCTTGAACGTGGCCATTGAAACACCGCCGGATCACTTTCTCCTGATCGCCGCCCGCAGCGGCACTCATAAAAAAGGGATCATGATGGCGAATGGGCTCGGCATCATCGACCCGGATTATTCCGGAAACGAAGACGAGATCAAGGCGGCGTATTTCAATTTCAGCACCTCGCCCGTCGCAATTGAAAAGGGCGAGCGTATCGCGCAGGGGACGTTCGTGAAGATCTCGCATCCCGAATGGGAGGAGACGGACGAGATGCCGAACAAGACGCGCGGGGGATTTGGCACGACCGGGATCAAATAAAAAATAGGTCCGCGGCTCCCGGCAGATGATAGTTCGCCGCGGACCTATTTTATTTATTTGAGTTTTTTTGCAAAACGCGGTTAAATACCTTGGTATTCTACGGGCCGTAGTATACCGGTAGTACGTGCGATTCGGGTTCGTAAAGACCGGGTTCGATTCCCGGCGGCCCGACAGCTGAAAACAAAAACACCCCTTTCGCCTCCAGGCAGATGACCGTTCGGCGAAAGGGGTGTTTTTGTTTTTCTAAAAGAGAAGAAAAAACGCCGGCCACCCTTGTGGGGGAATCGGCGTTGGAGCGTTTTAATAGCAGCCTATATCCGACCTGCTCTCTTTCTTGTGCGTAAGATCCCAATAGTGGACACCAAAGCCGATGCTGATCGCTATGAAGCTCACTACGAGGATTGCGTAGACGAACGGGGCGACGCCGGAGAGGAAATAAGAAACCTCCCATGGGATGACAGGCGTTGATATGTGCACGATAACCTCCCGAGCTCCCCTTACTTTGCCACAATAAGGATGAATGTAAAGGAGTCTCGCCTCCTTTAGATAAACGATTTATCTTCCAATCCCTTTCGCACCCTGTCCCTCACTCTCCCATCGAGAAAATTATAGTCGTCGATATTTTTTAATGTGACCCATGCGTATTCAACGTGTTCATCGCTGAGTACCGGCTCTTTAAAATCCGGAGCATCTATGAGAAATGTCAAAGCATATATATTGTGGGAATCGTCTTGTGATGTCCACGATCTGATGTCGACGATATTTTTTATCTTGAAATCTTCGAGGCCCAACTCTTCTTTGAGTTCTCTCCTGAATGCATCTTCCCAGTTTTCGCCTTTATCGACGTGGCCTCCCGGCAGGATCCAGCGGTCGTTGCCGATGCGGAGTATCAGGACGGCGCCATCCGCATTTTTAATGATCGCTCCCTGGGTGATATGAAATAGGTCATAGCTCATATAAGCTAGTGTATCAGAAGGGATAGGGAAAAGAACAGGGGCTTTTCGCACCTCTTGACACCCTTTTTGAACTGAGTATACTTACTCCTAAGATACGAATGGTAAAGAACACTAATCTTTCACAGCAAGACGGCTGACCGCGCGTATTTTACGCGATGGACCAAGCCGCTCTGCGGCCGATTTTTTTTCTTGGCTCGGGTATCTTCGGTGATTTGTTGGCTACCTCTTGGGTAGCGGCAGCGCCGGTAGCGTTATTTAAAATCATCTGCCGATTTGGTGGAACTCCGAATTGTAGAGTCGGAGGACATAATATGGAGACCCTGTGTCACTATTAGGTCTGGTCGCTAGCATCCGCATCGCGGGTGGGCCGGATCGGTGCATACGCATATGTACTCAATTTCTCGTGACGGACAGGGTCAAATCATTAGTGGTAATTTTATTATCACTAGTGGCAAGTGGATTACAGCGCTTTGCAGTACGCGATCATGGTGGACTGCGAAGCGCTGTAATCCACAAGCAAGTCAGCATTGGGATGGTTGGCAAATAAGGGCGAACGGTGGATGCCTAGACTAGAAAAGGCGATGAAGGACGTGGCGTAGCAACGAAATGCCTCGGGGAGATGCGTAGCAATCTATGATCCGGGGATGTCCGAATGGGGAAACCTAGTTGAGTAAACCTCAATTGTTTCGACGCAAGTCGATTCGCGTACCCGCTGAAGTAAAACATTCCAGTAAGCGGAGGAAAAAAGAACAAATCAGTTATTCCCCTAGTATCGGCGAGAGAACAGGGAACAGCCCAAACTAAGGTTGTGATTTATTTTGCAATTTTAGGGTATAGTCTAAAGACGCTGTTTAGTAAATAACGTAGCGCGCTCCTTAAAAAGTGCGTTTCGTTATTTGCTATTTCGTGGAGGAGTAAAAAAATCTTTTGTTAGTCAAAGCCGTCTGGAAAGCGGCGCCAGAGCGGGTGATAGCCCCCTAGACGAAAACAATTGGTCTCCTTAGTTTTTTAACTCGAGTACTTCGGAGTAAAACAGTTCCGGAGGAATATACCTGTACTATCAGGTAAGGCTAAATACTTTTCTAGATCGATAGTGAACAAGTACCGTGAGGGAAAGGTGAAAAGCAGGCCGGTGAGGCCGTTGAAATAGAACCTGAAACCGTTTGTCTACAAGGAATTGAACCACGAACGGCTTCCCGCAAGGGAAGACGAGTGGAACAATGTGCCTATTGAAGAATGATCCAACGACTTATTTTTTGTTGCAGTCTAAGCGCGCATAGCGTGTAGGCATAGCGAAAGCGAGTCTGAATAGGGCGAACTATATGCAGCAGAAGATAGACCCGAAGCGTTATGAGCTTGCCTTGGCCAGGGTGAACTCCCGAGAAATCGGGAGGGAGGCCCGAACCGGTTGATTGTTCAAAATCTTCGGATGAGCTGAGGTAAGGAGTGAAAAGCTAATCGAATAACGTAATAGCTGGTTCTCTCCGAAACAGTTTTAGGACTGGCGGCAAGAGTTCCTCTTGGGGGTAGAGCACTGGATGATCGTTACAGGGGGAAACTCCGAACGATCAATCAAACTCCGAATACCGAGAGTCAAGATCTTGCTAGTTAGACTGCGGGGGCTAAGCTCCGTGGTCGCGAGGGGAAGAGCCCAGATCGTCATCTAAGGTCCCTAAATCCATGCTAAGTGTTAAAGGTAGTCATAACCCATAGACAGATAGGAGGTTGGCTTAGAGGTAGCCATCCTTTAAAGAGTGTGTAACAACTC
>CAZXCH010000007.1:0-20658 GCA_964639165.1 uncultured Candidatus Saccharibacteria bacterium
GAACTGCCGATCAAGTCATCACTCAAAGAGGGACTCTCGGTGCTCGAATACTTCATTGCAACCCACGGCGCGCGCAAAGGAACCACCGACACGGCGCTCAAGACCGCGCAGGCCGGATATCTTACCCGCCGCTTGGTGGACGTGTCACAGGACCTCACCATCCGCGAAGAGGATTGTAAGACGAAGGAGGGATTGGAGATCCTCCGCAGTGATGGAAAGGAATTCAATCACAGCTTTGCTTCAAAACTGTTCTCACGCACCGTGCTGAACGAGGTGAAGATCGGCAATAAGATCGTTGTACGCGCAAACGAGGTGATCAATCGCGACCAGGCGGATGAGATCGAGGCCTCCAAGCTTGATTCGGTGATCGTTCGCTCGCCGATCTCATGCAAGACGTTCTATGGCATCTGTGCCAAATGTTATGGCTACGACCTCAGCATCAATGAGCTCGTAAAGATGGGCACCGCGGTCGGCGTCATCGCCGCCCAGTCCATCGGCGAACCGGGCACCCAGCTCACCATGCGTACCTTCCACCAAGGAGGCGCCGCCGGAGCCGACATCACGCACGGTCTGCCGCGCGTGGAAGAGATCTTTGAGACCCGCGCACCGAAGGGCCGCGCGATCCTCGCGCCGTTCGACGGTACGATCGACAAGATCGAAGAGCGCGGCACGTTGAAAGTTGTCCGCTTCATCGCGGAAAACAAGAAGGCCAAAGCGCAGGAGATCAGCGTTTCCCGCGGAACGGTCCTCTTTGGAAAGGCGGGAGACAAGGTCAGCAAGGGCGACCAGCTTTCGGAAGGCAACATGGATATCCACGAACTCTTCGAGCATCGCGGCATGGGAGCGGTCGGCCGCTACATTGTGAACGAGGTGCAGAGGATCTATCTCTCGGAAGGTGCTTCCATCAACAACAAGCACATCGAAATGATCGTCAAGCAGATGTTCTCTCGCGTGAAGATATCTGACGGCGGTGATGCGGATGATTTCGTGATGGGAGAGATCGTCGAGAAGTCCAAGTTCCTCGAAGTGAACAAAGAACTTAAGAAGGCGGGCAAGAGAGTGGCGAAGGCGGAAGAAGTGTTGCTCGGCATCACCCGCATCTCGCTCTCCGCGGAATCATTCCTCTCCGCGGCGTCCTTCCAGGATACGTCCCGCGTGCTTGTGAAGGCTGATATTGAAGGCAAGATCGATAAACTCCGCGGCCTTAAGGAGAATGTCATCATCGGTCGGTTGATCCCAGCAGGAAAACGTGACCTCCCCGCGGACGAAATGCTCCACGAGTCGGACGTGGCCGAAGAAGAGGAAGCGACCATCGCGACCGAATAACAATGAGCTCTGGCATGGGCCGGCTGGACTTTTCCAGCCGGCTCGGCTAGAATATGGAACTATGACCAACGAAGAAAAGGATAAGAAGGAATATGAGCTCGCGCTTCTTTTAAAGAGCGAGGATAACATGCCTGGCGTACTTGCGCTCGTGGCCCAACACAATGCAGAGGGTGTTTCTGAACCTCGGGCAAAGCGCCTCCAGCTCGCGTACGAGATCAAAAAGCATACCGAGGCGGTATTCGTCTACTTCACGTTCAAATCGTTCGGTGATGATATGAAAGCGCTCGAGCACGATCTGAATTCCCACGCCGATGTGCTTCGCTTCATGGTGATCGCCTCGCCGGCTCCGGCAGAGCGCACCGCGACGTCCGCCATGCCTCCACGCGAAGAGCGCCGCGGTCGCAGCTCCACTCCGTATGCCGCACCGGCCGCGCCTGCAGAGGCGCCGAAGCCCGCGCCTTCAAAGCCTCTAAGTAACGAAGCCCTCGAAAAGAAAATAGAAGAGATTTTGCAGTAGTAAAAGCCCCTCGAAAGAGGGGTTTTTACTTTAGAGAGTTTTAATCCACTATGTGCTAGAATGGGGCTATAAAAGGTTCGAAAACCATATCAATAAAATAACAAAAACATGGATTTAAATAAGGTCATTTTGGTGGGAAGGGTGACGGCTGATCCGCAGGTGCGCTCCACGCCGGGCGGTCAGTCGGTCACGACGATCGGCGTGGCGACGAACCGTACGTGGACGGATAAGGCCAATCAGCGCCAGGAGCAGACGGAGTTTCATAATGTCGTGCTCTGGGGTCGCACTGCGGAGATTGCGGGGCAGTATCTTACAAAAGGCGCGATGGTGCTCATCGAGGGCCGCTTACAGACGCGCAGCTGGACGGACAAGCAAGGCCAGCAGCGCAAGACGACGGAAGTGATGGCAGAGCGCATGCAGCTTGGGCCTCGCGCCGCAGGCGGTAGCGGCGGGGGAGGGCAGGGCGGTAGCTACGGTGGCGGCAAGAGCTTCGGCTCGGGTGCACCGGCTTCCTCGTCCGCACACGGAAGCGACGCCGATGCAGCGCCTTCACTCGACGAGATCCCGGTGATCAATTTGGAAGACGACGAGATCAAGCCGGAGGATATCCCGTTTTAGCCACGCACTTGATTAAATAGTTATTCTGGGCTACTATATTCCCTATGGCAAAGAAAGTAAAAACAGTGCTAAAACTTCAGCTCGAGGCAGGCAAGGCAAACCCGGCGCCTCCGGTGGGTACCGCACTTGGCCCTCAAGGCATCAACATCCAGGATTTCTGCAAGCAGTTCAACGAGGCCACGAAGGACATGACGGGCGATGTCGTTCCTGCGGAGATAACGATTTACGAGGACCGCACGTTCAGCTTTGTTTTGAAGACCCCTCCCGCATCGGCGTTGCTCAAACAGGCTGCGCACATCGAGAAGGGTGCTGCGAATCCGCTCACGGGCAAAGTTGGCAAGGTGACGAAGGCGGACATCCGTAAGATCGCCGAACGCAAGCTTCCTGATTTGAACACCGACAACCTGGAAGCCGCCGAGAAGATCATCGCGGGAACGGCCCGCAATATGGGAATCACAATCGAGGGATAGAAGGACGGATATAATATGAAAAAAGAAAAAGAACCCAATGGGTTCTTTTTTGTATTCCAGGAGAAGGGAATAGCTATGGTCGAACTGCGCGATTTGTCATCAGTACCCGCGGGTGGATGCCGAACAGGAATCCTGCGCACATCCATATGTGAAGACTGAGAATGAGATGCAGGCCTGGATTGCTGACCTGGGGCGCAAAGTTCATGACCGGTATGGCAAAAAGGAATGCCACGCCTGACAAGAAGGAAACGGCATCGCCTTTGCTCGGGGAGTGCCATTGGAGAAGACATCCTAGGAGCGCAACGACGCTAAAAGTCCACGAGTAGTAGACGGCAATTGGCACAGAACCTCCTTTGGGTTTGCCGAATAGAGGATAATTCATGCGCGGGATGGTTGTCAATCTCGCGCTGGCGCCTATCCTTTCACCGCCGTCATCACCCTATCGAACACCTCTTGCTCGGTGAGTGATGTGGTGTCGAGTACAAAGTCGTACTGCGCAGGATCTAGATGATTCTCTATTCCATAAAGCATCTTGTATCGTTCACGCTCCATCTTTTCACGGTCGGCAGTGGCAGCCGCCATTTCGTTGGTGGTCTTGCCGATGTTTTCCTTTTTTTCTCCCGCACGCGCCGCACCGGTAACGGGGTTCACCGTAAGCAAGATATTGAATACTTTGAACGGGCTGGTCTTCGCGAAGTACCACGCAACACGGCCCTGTACGATAAGATCATCCTTCTCGCGCATCATTGTCGCCTGGCGCTGGTCCACCGCTTGTTCCAGTGCGGGGTCTTCCTTTAATTGCGAATAGAACTGTTCGATGGTGAGGTTTTTTTCTGCCGCCATTTCGCGAAAAATTCCGCCGACGTAAAGTTGGGCGTAATGGAGCTCATTCGCCAAGTTGTTTGCGAGCGTTGTTTTGCCCGCACCGAGGTTGCCTCCGATCGTTATTATCATATATACATTAAAACATAATTAAAGCACCGAAGAAAATGTTGAAAAATAGGCCGTTTTCAACTATCATCAACAATATCAATGAGCGACTATAAAACAACCATCGGTCTTGAGGTGCATGCGGAATTGAAGACGCGGACCAAGATGTTTTGTGATTCGTTGAACGATCCGGATGAGAAGCATCCAAACGTGAATGTGTGCCCTGTTTGCATGGGCCATCCGGGAACGCTCCCCGTGCCGAACCGAAAGGCGATCGAGTATGTCATCAAAGTCGGCTTTGCGCTCGGCGGTACGCCGAACGCAAAATCGCGGTTCGACCGCAAAAACTATTTCTACCCCGACCTTCCGAAGGCGTATCAGATCTCGCAATCCGGCCAGCCGCTCGTGCTTGGAGGGACGCTGAAGGGCGTGAAGATCAATCATATTCACTTGGAAGAGGATGCCGGAAAGCTGATGCATGACGACGCGGGAGGGGGGACGCTCGTGGACTACAACCGCGCGAGCGTGCCACTCATGGAGCTCGTGACGGAGCCCGACATCCATACCGCGGAGGATGCGGTAGCGTTCATGAAGGAGCTGCAGCTTGTGTTGCGCTATCTCGGCGTTTCCGACGCCGATCTGGAGCGCGGTCAGATGCGCGCGGACGCGAACATCTCAATCTCGCCGGATGACAGGCTCGGCACGCGCGCCGAGGTGAAGAATCTGAATTCGTTCAATTCCGTGTTCCAGGCGATCAATTACGAGATCAAGCGCCAGACGGAAATTTTGGATAAGGGAGAGAAAGTACACCAGGAGACGCGCGGCTGGGACGATGCGAAGCAGAAGAGCGTCTCGCAGCGCTCAAAAGAAGAGGCACAGGACTATCGCTATTTCCCGGAACCGGATATTCCGCCGTTCGAGACCGCTTCGCTTGGGCTGGAAGAAATAAAAGACTCCATTCCGGAACTGCCCGCCGAGAAGCGCGTGCGATTCGTAAAGGAGTATGGATTGGATGAGAAGGCCGCCGATGCGCTGGCGGGAGACATTGCGTTGGCGAATTATTTCGAAGAGGCGGTATCGGAATTTCGCGAGGAGATTCCGGGTGGAAACATCCCAACGGTCTATAACTATCTGACGAGCGACCTGCGAGGATTGATGAATCAGGCGGCCGTGGCATTTGCGGACGTCAAAGTGAGCCCGGAGCATTTGGCGAGTCTTGCGGTGCTTATCGAGCAGGAAAAAATCACAAGTCGTCAGGCTAAGGATATGCTCGCGAAGATGTTTGAGACCGGCGCCGATCCGGAGGAGATCATGAAGAGTGACAACATCGGTATCGGTGACGCCGACGAGGTGAAAGCGGTGGTGCTCGCGGTCATTGCGGAGAACGAGGCCGCCGTGGCGGACTACAAGAAGGGAAAGGTGGCGAGCCTGCAGTTCCTTATCGGTAAAGCGATGGGTCGGCTGAAGGGCCGTGCGCGGCCGGATATGTTGAAAGATATATTTGAAAGGAATTTGGCGTAGGTTTTTTCATCTCTTGACGGGAGGTAAAATTTGCATAGAATAGAAGTCAGCAGTTTGATCGATGGTTCTTTTTATGTGGAGATGGCCTTTTGTGAAAGGAGGGACGAAGTCATTCGTTTTTCAAGGGGTCTTCTCCACTGTGTTTTGTCAGTTAAGGGAGAAAAATCACCAGGAGGTCGTGATATGCCATTGGAACTTTCCGAAGTTGCCAGTGTTGTGTGTCGGCATTGTGAGGTCCCCCTCATCCCAATTCCTTCCGCCGAACTTCGGCAAGGCGAGAGGAATATTGCCCGATGCGAGAACCCCGATTGTAAGCAAACAGCCTTACTGATCGCGGCAGGCGCAAAGAATCGCGCGACCATAAGACACTCCCACTGCGGATCGGGAGTGATATCGTGTTTTCACAGCTCACCCTTTGCGTGTTCTTTCATCTGCCAGATGTGCGGGGAAGACGATCTGAAGATCGCCCATCCGTGCTATTTGCCAGAACAATCCGCATCCCAACCTACCCAAGAATTGCCAGGCTGATCCTGGCGCTCTCTCGTGGGCGACCGATTTTCGGCCGCCTTTTTTTATAAGAAATGTTCGATAAGCATGCTGGCGGCATGTTCGCTGTCGATCCAATGTGTCGGCTGATATTTTTTGAACCACGTCGTCTGTCGTTTTGCATAGTGCCACGTATTCATTTTGATCACGGCCGCAGCGTCTTCAAGCGATAGCGCGCCATTCAGATGATCGATAACTTCCCGGTAACCGATGGCATTCAATGCCGGTGCCGTAGCGCCGTATTTTTTTATAAGCATACGCACCTCATCAATAAGTCCATTGCTTACCATATCATCAACGCGTCGGTTGATACGTTCACGTAACGCTTCGGCGGGGGAATCGAGGCCAAGCATGAGCGTATCAAAGAGCGGGGTGTTTTTGGTGCGTTGCGCGGTAAATGGTTCGCCGGTCGTCAGTGCGACCTCGAGGGCGCGCACTACGCGGCGCGGATTTTTGGGATCCACGACATTCGCCGCCTCCGGGTCGAGTACGATCAGTTTTTTGAATACCGCCTCGAGCCCGTTCTGCGCGATCTCGTTTTCTATCTCCGCGCGCAGTTTCGGGTTTGCGATTATTTTTGGAATATTCAAATTTTCCACAACGGCGCGTACGTAGAGCCCGGTGCCGCCGACGAGAAAGGGAACCTTTCCGCGCGCGATGATATCATTGATCGCCGCGATGGCGTCACATTGGTAGTCCGCAACGGTATAGTCATCGCCCGGATCGCGGATATCGATAAGGTGATGAGGAACCGCCTGGCGCTCATTTATAGTGGGCTTCGCGGTGCCGATGTCCATCCCACGATAGATTTGGCGTGAATCCGCGGAGACGATTTCGCCGTCAAATTTTTTGGCGAGCTTGATTGCGAGCGTGGTCTTTCCGCTCGCGGTGGGGCCGACAATAGCGATGAGTCTTTTCCCGGGCACTAAAGCGTCTTTTCTTTTATCTCACCTTCTATCTTCTTGATGAATTCCGCGAGCGGTATTTCTTTCTCCTCTCCCTTGCGATCGCGCACGTTCACTGTCTTGTTCGTTTCTTCTTTTTCTCCGACGACGATCAGATAGGGGACCTTCATCATCTCCGCCGCACGGATGCGCTTGCCGAGCGATTCGTCAGCCTCGGAAAATTCAACGCGAACGCCGGCGGCCTCGAGCGCGGCGCACACGCTACGGCCGTATTCCGAGAACTTCTCGCCGACCGGGATGACCGTTGCCTGCACCGGTGCGAGCCAGACGGGGAATGCGCCCGCGAAGTGCTCAATGATGACGGAAAGAAACCGCTCAATGGAACCCATGATCGCGGCATGCACCATTACGATGCGTTCCTGTTCTCCTTTCTCATTGATGCAGAAAAGGTTGAACCGTTCCGGCTGAACCATGTCGAGCTGAATCGTGGCCACCTGATGTTCACGGCCGATCGCATCTTTGCCCATGAAGTCGAGCTTCGGACCGTAGAACGCAGCTTCGCCGATACCATCAAAAGCGTCAGCTTTCTTTTCCGCGGCAATTTCACGCAGCATATTTTCCGCGAATTCCCATTTCGTCGGATCGCCCAGATATTTTTCCGGATGAGCGGGATCATGCAGCGAAATGCGAACGCGAAGCGTAAAACCGAAAGCGCCATAGAACTCGTGTATGATATCCCAGATCTTCACAAATTCTTCTTTTGCTTGCGACATGCGCGCGAACACGTGCGCATCGTCCTGGGTGATCGAGAGCACGCGCGCGAGTCCGGCGAGCTCGCCCGACTGTTCGTCGCGGTAGACCTTCGTGGTGGACGCATAGCGCTGGGGAAGTTCGCGATAGCTCCACTGCTTGCGGGCATAGATCTGCGCGTGGTGCGGGCAGTTCATCGGCTTCATTGCGTAGAGATGCCCTTCGCGCGTTTCGATCTTAAAGAGATCGTCCTTGAATTTTTCCCAATGGCCGCTCGTTTCATAAAGTTCCTTCTTGGTGATGTGCGGAATGTCCACCTGGAGATAGCCGCGTTTTTTGCGGAGCTCCCACACGAAGTCATCAAGAAGATTTCTTACAATGGTTCCCTTTGGCGTCCAAAGCGGAAGGCCGGGACCGACGAGTTCGGAGAAGGTAAAGAGGTCGAGCTTGGGACCGAGCACTTTATGATCCCGCTTCTTCGCCTCTTCCAGCATCGTTTCATATTCTTTTAATTTTTCCTTGCTTTCAAATGCCAAGCCGTAGATGCGTTGGAGCTGCTGATTTTTTTCGTCGCCGCGCCAATATGCGCCCGCGATCTTGTCGAGTTTGAATCCGTCCGCCGGGATCTCGGAAGTATTTTCCACGTGACCGCCGCGGCAGAGATCCATAAAGACGTCGCCGGTTTTGTATACAGTCAACTTCTCCTTTTCTTTGCCTGCTTCACCGTTGCCCGTAAAGTCATTTATTAAATCCAGCTTAAAAGGTTGTTCGGCAAAAAGACTTTTCGCTTCCGCGGGAGACACCTCGCGCCCGGTGAACGCCAGTTTTTTATTGACGAACGAGCGCATCGTCTTCTCGAGCGTCTTTAGGTCATCCGGTCCGATTGCGCGGGGGAGCAAAAAATCATAGTAAAAGCCATTCTCCACCGTCGGGCCGACACCAAGTTTGGCATCCGGGAATTCTTTTAACACTGCAGCCGCGAGCAGGTGCGCCAGCGAGTGGCGGATATGATCGAGCCTTTCCGCGGAACCGTCCGGTGAGGTATTTGCCATAATATAGTCATTCTATGCCAATCACATTGATTTTTAAAGGGCTCGGTCGTTGCTGTCGGAACGGTGGTATACTGGGACTAATGAATAAAAAAATATATTTTATCGGATTGGCCGTGGTCATTCTTGCCGTTATCGGTGGAGGGGTGTGGTATTACGAAACCAGTAAGACGAGCAGCGGTCCGGCAATCATTCCTACTCCCACTGAGTCATCCACTGTTGTTCAGTATGTTGATACGTATTATGGATTTACATTCACATTGCCCGCATCATGGGCGGGATATTCCATAGTGACCAGCACGTGGACGGGCGATTCCCAGCCGCCAGTGCACGGACCGATCATTTCCATCAGGAATCCTTCGTGGACAGCAAGCAATCCGACGCAGGATATTCCCGTTATGATATTCACCCAAAGCGAATGGGCTGCGGTGAGCACGGGAACGATCGCCGTGAGCGCTGCGCCGATCCCTCCGAGCGAGTTGGGTCAAAACACTCTCTATGTGTTTGCGCTTCCCGCCCGGTACAACTTCGCATATCCGACCGGTTATCAAGAAGTCGAGACCATCATCGCGGGAAATCCGCTTCACGCCACCGAGGTGGGCACGGGAACCATCTAGTCGCCTTTTTTTGAAACTGATAGGCGGCGGTGGAAAAACACGCCTCAGTGCGTTATTATAGGCTTATGTTGGATATCAAATTCATCCGCGAGCACGCGCCAGCCATAAAGGACGCGGCCGCAAAAAAGAACCTCGACCCGAAGGCCATCGATGAGCTTTTGGATGTTGACGCGAAGCGCCGGGAACTTATGACATCTTCCGAAGCGCTCCGCGCCGAGCAAAAGAAGACGCAGGACCGCGAAGCGGGCGCGAAGTTGAAGGAGCAATTCAAAGAGCAGGAAGAGAAGCTGAAGCCGCTCGAGAAGCGGTTCAACGAGCTGATGGTGCGTGTGCCGAACATCATTTCGCCGGACGTGCCGGTAGGGAAGGATGAGAGCGAGAACAAGGAGGTCTTCCGTTGGATCCCGAACGATGACGGTTCACATGAGCCGAAGAAGTTTGACTTCGCTCCAAAGGACCACATGACGCTCGGTAAAGATCTCGACCTTTTGGATTTCGAAAAGGGTACGAAGATCGGCGGTTTCCGCGGGTATTATTTAAAGAACGAGGGCGTCCTGCTTGTGATGGGTATCATGATGTACGCGGTGCAAAAAATGGTGGAGAAAGGATTCAAGCCGATGATCCCGCCGACGCTCGTCAAAGAGTTCGCATTGTTCGGTACCGGATATTTCAAAGGTACGGAGTACGATTCGGAGATCGATGAGATCTACGAGATCGCAACAAGTGATAAGGAGGCGACCGGCGAGAAAAGTCCCGAGAAGAAATTCCTCGTAGGCACATCCGAGCCGTCGCTGCTTGCGTACTATTCCGACGAAGTGTTGAAGTCCGACCAGCTTCCGATCAAAAATGCCGGCTACAGCCAGTGCTATCGGAGCGAGATCGGTAGTTATGGCAAAGATGTGAAAGGAATGTATCGTGTGCACGAATTCATGAAGGTGGAACAGGTGGTGCTTGCGGAAGCGGACATCGAGGCGGCGAACAGATTGCAGGAAGAAATGGTGGCGATCTCCGGCGAGATGCACGAAGAGCTCGGCCTGCCGTACCGTCGCTTGGCGATCTGCACCGGCGACCTCGGTGCGGGCAAATACAAGCAATACGACACGGAAGCATGGCTTCCGGGCATGAATCGCTGGGCCGAGACCGGCTCTGCGAGCAACTTCCTCGACTGGCAGTCCCGCCGTTTGAACGTAAAGTATACCGACGCAAAGACGGGCGAGAAGAAATTCGTTTATATGTTGAACAACACCGCATTGCCGAGCCCGCGCGTGTTCATCGCGATCCTTGAGAACTATCAGGCAAAAGACGGAACGATCGCGGTGCCGGAAGTATTGCAAAAATACGTGGGCAAAGCGGTGATCGGATAGCGCAACGCGCCGCCGCGCGGATGCCCCGCACGGCGAGGGAGTGGTATCATTGAATCATGCAGATTGCGCCGTACATTTCGGATCGCAAAAAAAAGCGCAAACGCATTCGCGCCTATATATTTACCGCACTCGGATTGCTTGTCCTCTATGCGATATTTTTCGTCGTCCAATGGCTGGTCTTCCACTCGCCGGTCTTCCGCGTCGATAACGTGGTCGTGCAGGGGAATAGCGCGGTGGCGAGCGCGGATGTGATCGCACTCGCGGAGTCGAGCGCGCTTCCTACGCATAGCCTCTTTCGCGGCTCGGTCACGTTCAAAAATATGCTGTTGTGGCCCGATACCATCCCACAGAAGGAACTTCAGCTCATTCCGCAGCTTGCGAGCGCGAACATTTCCAAAGATTTCTTTTCACATACCGTCACCATCACCGTGGCCGAGCGCTCGCCGTTCGGCATCTGGTGTTATTCCGCGCCGCCCGGCGCGACCGCGACGTCCGCCGTGACATCGAGTACATCGGCCGTCGCGCTTGCGAATGAGAGTGCCAACGCGCCGTGCTATTGGTTCGATCGTACCGGTACGATATTCGAAAAAGCGGGGCAAACACAAGGAGACCTGGTGTTTGTGGTATACGATACTGCCCAAAGTCCGCGAGGGTTGGATCAGGAAGTGCTATCGGACAAGTTCCTGCCCAATTTCATTTCTATCATGAATGTATTGAAGGAGAGCGGATTGGGCATACGAGCCATTGAACTAAACAACCTCTCGCTGGAAGAGGTTGACGTGCTGACGGCGAACGGGCCCGCGATCTATTTCAGTTTGCAGTTTCCGGCGGATGAATATTTGCCGGTCATCCAGAAGCTCATGCTTGAACCCGCGTTCGGCAAGCTGCAATATATCGACTGCCGTACGCAAAACAGGCTGTTTTATAAATAAGACCTTCTTCTGTCGTTGGCGGCGGCAAAGCGATCAGAATATACTGACGACCGCATCGATCATCCCCACGATGAGATCGACGAATCCGTCGATCAGCACCTCCAAGATATTCATGCCGACATCATAGCATGAATATATAATTATGTCAAGTTATCGCTCGCGCGGCGCGTTAGGGCAGGTGATAGATGAAGATGGAGGTTCCTGCGCGCGCATCCGGCGCGGGGACGTTGCCCATATCGCCACCAAGCCACGTGCCGGACGCGTCGGCCGGCGGCCGGAGCGCGGTAAGCCATGAATACGTATCCGCCTCATTGCGCGTATTTCCGGGCTTGAGCGGCTGGATGGCTTGCTCGAGCGTGTTCACGGAAACGGCGAGCCAATGGATGCCGTGGTCCGCAGGATTTCCCATTGAAGAAGACCAATTTACTTCTTTGCTGCCGATATAATACTGCGGATTACCGCCGCCGAAATAATCCACTGCGATCGTATCCACCTGTGGGTTTGCGTTGACCCACGATTGCAGGCGGATCAGGTCCTGGCCCCAGTCGTAGTTGGAGTCGACCACAAAATGATAGCCGCCCCAGATGCCGCCCCCGAATTCATTGAAGTAGGAAAGGAAATATGGCGCGGCAAAAAACGTCTCAAGCAGCAGCCACGCAAGCAGAGCGATCAGGATCGCATATTTCATTGTTGCCATGACGAACGAACGGGCGATTGCCGCCGCGGAATCCATGAATGATGATCCGATCGCGCCGAAGTGCCACCGCATGATCCATTTTTGCCACACGACTGCGGCGAGGATGAAGATAAGCGGAATCGTTGGCATGAGGTGCCTCATGCCGATGTTGAGCGGACTACGCATGCTGTACCCCCAGTAGAGGATAATGAACGATGCGAGCGAGAATTCGGAAAAGTTGAGGGTGAGATAGGTGATGACGCGGTCTTTGATGCCGATGCCGCCCGGTTTCAAAGTCCTTTTTATGGTCCACCAAGCGGCCAGTACCAATGCAAGCAGGATGATAATGAGCGTCGGGATTGGTTCCTTCAAAAGGAAGAGCGCGGGGAAATATATCCACCCGCCGCTCTGCGCGACATGGCCGAGGAAATAGATCGTATTTCCGCCGTCCGCGCGTTGCAACACCATGAGGATGCCCAGCGTATATTCTGCGACCGGGCGCGTGACGGGATTGCCCGCCATCCAGATGTCGGCGTCAGCGACACAGCGCATTCCTTTGCACAGGTGGCCGGTCTGGGTGGGACCTCCGGCAAACGAAGCAAGGATCGCGGTCGTATCGGAATGTTGCCGTTGGATAGGTTCACCGCTTGTCGTGAGGAAATAGATCGGATAGACAATGAACGCGTAGCCGATGACAAATATCAAAATACATTTCCATGCGGCGCGGCACAATCGAAAAAAGAACGTTTTCCACCGGCGCGAAGCATCGGTCGTGCTCCACTGGGATATGAGGTCGCGTAACCAGAGCACGATGAAAAGGAAAATAAAAAGAGGGACGATCAACGGGGTCGAAAACTTCGTAACCTGCGCCACGCCGAACGTGAGTCCGGCGTACCATAAATGTTTCGTGGAGGGATCGTCCACATATCTTAAAAAGAAGAATATGGCGAGGATGGTACCGAACGCCGCGCCAACATCCGTGGTCACATAGTGTCCGTGCGCGAGCACGCTCGGATCGAGGGCAAAAAGGAACGTCGGCAGGAGCGCCCAAAGTTTTCCCACCATCCGCCGCGCAAGGAAGTAAACAAGGATGATGGTAAGGATGGTGACGAGGATCGGCATCACGCGTGCCCACTGAACGATGGCGTTCGCATCGTTGCCGGAATGATAGAGGAACGCGGTACCCATATCCCACTGGCCGTTCAATTCCGTGACCCACGCCGCATCATTGGTAGGAAAGGTCGGTTGTACGAACATCAGCACCGGCAGCATTGCGAGCGCTTTGATGAGCGGCGGATGTTCGGGGTTTAGCCGATAGTCGAGCTGACTTACATATCCATACCCGGCGGGGATGTGCGCGAGCTCGTCGTCGATCGCGGAGTCGGTACGCGACGCCCAGAACATCAGGCCGAACGAAGTGATGCAGATGAGCACGAGCGCAGTCGCTGCCCACCACGAAGTAAGTTTTTTAAACATATGATTAATTATACGGTATGATAGAATGAGATTATAGATAACGTCTCGATGCCCGACGAAAATTTGCTGAAATATATCAGGAATGGGTTGGCGCAGGGTCGAACAGAGGACATTCTTCGTCCTATGCTGGCTTCGGCTGGGTGGGCGCAGAAAGATGTGGATGATGCCTTTGTTTTTGTGGCGAGCGGCCAGATGCCGGCGGCTCCGGCCGCACCGGCGCGTCCCACGCCTATCGTTCAGCAGCAGCCCAATCCGTCGCCCGCTCCGTCGGAAGCTCCCGTTGTCGCGCAGCCCCTCGCTCCATCGGATACGGCCTCTCTGTCGCCGATGCGGTTCTTGAACGGGAAATTTGCGGGACTCGTTATTTTTATCGTATGTCTGGTGGGTGTCGGAACCGCTCTCGCATATTATTATGCCCAGCCTTCGTTGTCGCCCGACCAGGTTTTGAACAAGACTATCGTGGCGATGCAGAACGTGAAGACGTATTCTTTTGTCATCAACGGGACGTCGACCATTCAGGTGCCGACGAGCTCGCTTGCCCTTGTCGGTTCGGACGCCGGAAACGGTGCACTATTCCTCTCGGGCAGCGCCACCGGGTCGATGGACATGAGCGACCTTACCAAGCTCAAGGAACTGTTCAATCTGAACATTTCCGCGAGCACCGGCACGAAGCCCGCCTTCACGGGGGCGATTCAATATGTCGCTCTTGATAATGTCTATTATGTAAAGATCGACAGCGCCGATCTTGGCGGTGGAACAGCTTCTTCGCCGAACCCTTTCTCGTCGATGATGCAGTTCTTCATCGGTTCATGGTTCAAGATAGACGTGGCCGAGCTCCAAAAGACCTTTGGGGCGAGCCTTGGAACAAGCACGCTTTCGGGAATACAGTCTTCCACTCAGCTTAGTGCTGCGAAGATACAACAAATAAAGGACATCGCGGCACAGTATCCAATTTTTGCCGTGGACAAAACATTACCGGGCGAGACGATTTCCGGACAGGATACCTACCATTATTCGCTTTCTCTTAATAAAAATAATCTGGCGACAGTTCTCGGGAAGGTGTCACCCATCGTTTCCGGGCAATCGCTTTCGGATGAGCAGATCGCCTCGGCAACCGCCGCGTTCAATGACATCACCGTAAAGGATTTTGAAATATGGATAGGAAAAAAGGACTTTCTTGTTTACAAGTTGGCCGGCGATATTGCGATTGCTCAAGATCAAGGTGGTCCCGCAGATGACGTACAGCTTTCCGACGTGAACAGCGGATATAACAAGCCAGTCACCATCGTCGCCCCCGAAGGAGCGAAAGATGTCGTGCAGATCCTTTCCGGATTCATGGGCGGCTTCTCAGGGTCCGTCGCCGTACCGCTGAAGACATCGAAATAAGGACGAGCGGCGCAATAACAACCAACATGAAAATAATAAGTCAGACATCGGATGAAATGGCACTCAAGGAAGGGGATGCGAAATCGATCGTCGTAGGCGCCATCGTTCTTGTTGTCGGAATAGTTGTTATGTTCTATGTGCATTTTGTCCCCTCGACCCTTCTTTGGGTTGCAATCGGTCTCTGTGCCGTCGGCTTGGCGGCCATTTTTATAAGCTCCTCTATCGCCGTGGAAATAAATAAGACGAACGGGCAGATCCTTTATCAAACAAAACGTTTGATCGGGGGGAGCGCGGCAACTTATGCAGTCGCCGACGTGCTTCGTATTGAAACGAGAAAAGCATGGCGGACGACGGGCGGCGTTCGAACGGGAAATACGGTTTCCGCGCGGCAACAGGTGCTTGTTTCACAGTCGGTCATGCTGTTCAAAAACGGGCAAGAGCTGCCTCTTGATCATCAGAACGGCCCCTCGGGAATGTCCATGGGTCCGGCGGTCATGATGGATGGTTCAGGCAAGGAGGTCGCTATTGCCAATCAGGTTGCTGCATTTTTAGGAGTTCCATTTCAGGAGATAGCTCCGCCTGGCGGTCAGATGGATATCAATATCGGAGGAGGGATGGGAACCGGAATTCAACTTTAATTACTTTTTTCTGTAATCTCGTGCGCCGTTTGTCGGAAGGCGTGTTAAAATATCCCTATGGCAGATCCGGAAAAGAAATTGAATTCTGATCACGCCGTGGATGATATCCGCGCGGACGAACTCGTGAAGATCACGCAGCGTGAAGTGAAGGAGAATGGCGAACCGTTGCGCGATATTCCCGTCACGAATCGTAACTACTGGCGGTTTCGCGGTGAGGAAGACAGGCGCCCGCTTCCGCGCGGAATCAAATGGGGTGTCGCGGGGCTCATCGTGATCTTCATCGGCGGTTTCGCGGTATCGTATTATCTGATCAAGCGGGAAGTGGCGACGACGATCTCTTCACGGCTGGGAACACTGCAGGCCGGGGTGCAGGATCTGCAGAATTTCGATCCGCAATCCGCCGCCCAGGAATTTTCGTCCCTCAATGCTTCTTCTTCGGCGGAGGGAGTGTGGAATTCCCTCGCCTCTATTTTTGGCGGCGGAGGAGCGATCCAATCGTTTACGGATATAACCAGCCAGCTCGCGGTACTTTCGGACAATATGGCGAATATCGGAGATGATATTTTTAGTTTTGCATCCCAAAACGGGAGCAGTACGCTCGTCGCCGACCTTGCGAGCACCCGCGACACACTTACCGCGCTCGACACGGACACGAATGCCCTTTCCGGAATGGCATCCGCCTTTGGCGAAACGACGGCAGTCGGCGGCCAGGGCTATCTGGCACTGAAGACCCAAGTGGAAGGCGCGGAGAATTTTCTCAACGCATTCATTCCCTGGTTTTCGGATACTTCCACAACGCATCACTTCCTGGTCTTGTTCCAAAATCCTTCGGAGATGCGTCCGGGTGGGGGATTTCTGGGAAGTTATGCGGATGTCTCTATAAAAGGTGGAACGATCACCAACATCGCGTTTCACGATATCGCCGATGTGGATATCGCGTTCAAGCAAAAGCTCGTACCGCCGGCGCCGTTGCAATTGGAAGAGACCGCATGGCGTCCTGCCGATGCGAATTGGTTCTTTGATTTTCCGACGTCCGCGTCGGAGACGATTCAGATGTTCCAGCAATCGGGATTGTACGCGGGGAACGCTTCCGGCACGTCCACCACATTTGACGGCATCGTGGCGGTGACGCCACAAGCGATGGAAGACCTGCTCTCGGTGACGGGGCCGATCACGCTGCCCGGCGCAACGCCAAGCAGCGCCTCGACCACATTCACTTCCGACAACCTGGTCATTCAGATCCAGAAGATCGTCCAGGCGGGTCAGGCCCAGAATAAAACACAGTCCGGTAGCGGCAATGCCACGTATCCGAAAGCGATCCTCGCGCAATTATATCCGGCGCTCTTCCAGCAGCTCGCGTCTTCCACGGATGTGCAAAAAAGACAGATACTCGGACTGATGCTCAACTGGGTCGCAAATAAGGATGTGATGTTCTACTTTACCGATCCCGCTTTTGAGACCTTCGCCAACGCGAACGGCGCCACGGGAGACGTGTACCAGCTCCCCTCCAACTTCAACGGCGATTATCTTGCGATCGCGAATGCCGACATTAACAGTGATAAGTCGGAGTTGTATATGGCTCAAGACGTTGCCTATACCGCGTCAATCGACAGCAGCGGCACACTGACGGATAGTCTGATTGTCAAACGTACGCATAACGGCGATCAAAGTCCGTATTGGTGGTATCAAACGACCAATCAGGATTACATGCAGATCTTCGTGCCGAATGGGAGCGTGTTGGACAATCAAAGTGGCGGCATCACAAAGAGCGTTCCCGCGCCGATCAACTATGCGCGGAGCGGATACAGCACCGACCCGATGGTGTTCGCGATCGCGTCCACCACCCAGCCGAACTTCAGCTATCCAAAGATAACCACGCATGCGGAATCCGGAAAGGAAGTGCTGGGAATATGGTCGCGCACGTACGCGGGATCATCGTCCTCGTTGTCATTCAATTATTCCCATAGTCTCTTTGCGTTACCGGCTGCCGGCGTGCAATATCAATTTGTTTTCGAGCGTCCTTCCGGCGCAACGGGGGATTATCATATCGAGGTGGATGCGCCGCTCGGCTATGTCTTCGCGGAGAACCAGCTTGCGAGCTTCACCTATAATTCCACCAGCACGCCAGGCCGGTTGATGTTCACGCTGACGCTGCAGAAGATATAAAAGGATATTCCTTGTGGTTAGGGTCATTTTTTTGGTACACTTCCGGCAATGGCCGCTATGGAACACATCCGCAACTTCGTCATCATCGCCCATATTGATAGTGGAAAATCGACGCTTGCCGACCGTCTGCTTGAGATGACGGGGACGGTGCCGATGCGCTCAATGCAGGCGCAGTATTTGGATAGGATGCCGCTCGAACGCGAGCGGGGGATCACGATCAAGATGGCGCCGGTGCGCATGGAATATGCCGCCGACGACGGCAAAAAATATGTGATGAACCTGATCGACACGCCGGGTCACTCGGATTTTGCGTACGAAGTTTCCCGTGCGTTGAATGCCGTGGAAGGCGGTATCCTGCTCGTGGACGGTACGAAGGGCATTCAGGCGCAGACACTTTCCAATTTACGTGGTGCGCAGAAAGCGGGACTGCGCATTATTCCCGCGGTGAATAAAATAGATCTCGCGTTGCCGCACATCGAAAAGGTGGTGGAAGCGACCGCGGAGCTCTTGGGCGTCTCGCCGGACGAGGTATTTCGCGTTTCCGCAAAGACGGGCGCCGGCGTAAAGGAGCTGCTTGAAGCGGTGGTAAAGCTTGTTCCTGCGCCAAAAAATTCGCACGACAATATTTCGAAAGCCCTTATTTTTGATTCAATGTACGACGACCACAAAGGCATCATCGCAAACGTGCGCGTGTTCGGTGGCGAATTCGGGACGGAGGATATGCACCTCGTTGCAAGTGCCGACGGGTTCAAAGCAAAGGAAGTAGGATATTTTTCGCCGGACATGGCGTCTGCGCCGAAGTTGCGTACCGGCGAGATCGGCTACATCGCGACGGGCCTTAAAGAGCCATCGCTCGTAAAGATTGGCGACACTATTTTGGCAAATCGTGATTCCACCGGATTGGGCGCGGGACGTAAAGATGAACTTGCATTGCCCGGGTATCGCGAGCCGGCGCCGGTGGTGTTCATTTCGTTCTACCCCGATGGCGACACCAAGTTCGACGACCTGAAGCGCGGGTTCGAAAAGTTGCGCTTGAACGACGCGGCGCTCAGCTTTGAGCCGGACTCCAATGAGGCGCTCGGGCGCGGGTTGAAAGTGGGCTTCCTCGGCCAGCTTCACTTTGAGATCATCTCAAGCCGTCTTGAGCGGGAGTACAATCTGACATTCCTGACGAGTTTTCCATCCATCGCATATCGCGTGCAGGACAAGGGTCAGATTTTCGTGATCAAACAACCGCAGGATTTTCCCGACCATCCGGAAAGAGTATGGGAGCCGCTCGTCGATTTGGAAATTCTCACGCCGCAGCAATATTTGAGCCCCGTGCTTAACATGCAGACCATCTTTGATATGGAGATCAGCGAGGTAAAGAACATCGGCGAAAATCTTTTGATCCAAGCCGTGATGCCGCTGCGCGAACTCATTCGCGATTTTGATGATCGGATGAAGTCGGTTTCGCAGGGGTACGCGTCGTTCACGTACGAGCTGGCGGGGGAGCGCGAGTCGGAAGTAGAGAAGCTTGAGATCGTGGTTGTGAACGAAGTCGTGCCAGCGCTCACGCGCATCGTGCCAAAAAAAGATCTGGAGCGCGAGGGACGTCAGACGGTGGAGCGCCTAAAAGAGCTTTTGCCAAAGGCGCAATTTTCGCAGGCGCTCCAGGCGAAATCGCTCGGACGCATTATCGCGCGCGAGACGATCCCGGCCATGAAAAAAGAGCTTGGCAACTTCGGCAAGAACGGCGGCGACCGCACGCGCAAAATGAAACTGTGGAAGAAGCAGGAAAAGGGCAAGGAGCGCCTTCAGGCCGGTGCCCGCGTGGATATCTCGCCAGAGGTCTTTAGGGAGATTTTGAAAAAGTAGTACACTAAATTCATGAAGATTGCCGCAATCGTCGTGCTCTCCCTATTCCTCGTTGTTCTGGGCGTCCAGGTGTTTTCTTTTGTGGGCGAGGAATGGTCGCTGGGAGGCCAGCTGGCGGATGTCCAGGCAAATCTCATGAAGGCTCAGGCCCAGGAGACGAGCTTGCAAGAGGAAGTGCAATATCTTGGGAATCCCGCCAACTTAGAGAAGGAACTTCGCGCGCGCTACAACTACAAAAAACCGGGAGAGACGATGGTGATCATCGAGCCGGCGACGACATCCACAACTTCAACGGACTAGCGATATAGTTTTTCTCTTTTAATGATCTTTCCCGCGAGCTGTTCAAAGTGCTCAAGATAGCGCTTGTCTTTTCTATCGGTTCTCGTGCGTGCCACGAAATCCTTTACTTCGGCATTTTCCCATGCGCGGGCGATATAACTCCCGAACATCTCATCCACGAGATCGAGCGAGATGACGCCCTCCGAGATGAAGCGTTCTATCATCTCAAAATAGCGCAGGTATGCGCGCAGTTCGTATTCATTGAAATCTCCGCTGTTGCCGTGCAGGATGGGGCGATGTTCCTCGATCGCCTTAATGATCTCGCGGTTCGTCGCGCTCTCATAAAAGAATTCACGATTGAGCCGCGCGATGAAGTCCGCGTTGTTCTGCCGCCGGACCTTGTTGACTTCAAAATAGCCGACGACGACAAGCCCTAAGGTTGCGAGGAATGTGCCTGCTTCTACAACGAGCGTTGCTATTTCAAAACCGTTCACGTTCATTGTCTTAAGTGTATCACGACGGCATTCCTGGGTGATATAATCCATATATGCATACGTATAAGCCGTTGCGCTCTCGCCACGGCTTCACCCTCATCGAGCTTCTGGTCGTCATCGCGATCATCGCCATATTGGCAG
>CAZXCH010000008.1:0-7150 GCA_964639165.1 uncultured Candidatus Saccharibacteria bacterium
ACTTGAAGAGGCAGCCGTCCAGAAATAACTGATGGGGTTTTGTAACGGGGGTCAGGCGCTACAAGATGCCGTGGATCGGCCAAGTAATCGTTTCCATGAGTTTGAGCAATAACGGTCGCGCGGCCCACTCTTTTTTGGTCACCAATTTCGATAGGGAGATGTCGTCCATGAATTGTTGCTTGAGTTCGGCGATGAAAGCGGGGTTGGAACTCCGGACGTTCCCCTCAAAGTTAAGAAGCATGCTCAAGTTGTCTATGTTTGCGCTTCCTACGGTTCCCCATGCGTCGTCTATCACGCCGGTCTTCGCGTGCAGGATCCTCTTTTCGTCATAGCGATACAGCTTGATCCCGGCGTTGAGCGCCAGAAGAAAATAGGAACCGGTGGCGATGTCCGCGATCCGGACATCCGACGATCCCGGCACGATGATTCTCACATCGACGCCTCGCTCGGCCGCCCTCACGAGCGCCGTGAATATAAGGATGCTCGGCACGAAGTACGGGGTGGTGAGGTAAATATAGTGCTTCGCCTTACGAATGGTTTTTCTGAGGTCGTGATAGATATAGCGGCCGCGAAATTGCGGCGAATTCAATAAGAACGAAAAATCCTCGCCTGTTTTGAATAGGGGTTTATGTTGCGAAAATTTATAACGCGATGGGATGGTCCATATGCGGTCAAATCCCGCCTGCATTTCGGACACTACCGGCCCGGTCATCCGCACGTTCGTGTCGCGCCAATGCTTCATGCGGTCATCGATCCCCACGCCTCCGGCATGCGCAACCTCTCCGTCAACGATCAAAATTTTCCGGTGGTCGCGAAGGAACCAGGAAGAAAAATTTCCCACACGCCAGGGATTGATGCGATTGAAGAATATTATGGCGATACCTTTCGCCGCCAACATATCCGGGGTTTTGGAGTTTATGAGCCCCGCACTGCCGACCGCATCGCACATGATCCGGATATTCACTCCCTCGGCGCTTTTTCTCTTCAGCAGCTCAAAAAACCTTCCGCCTATTTCGCCATTACTGAAGATAAACTGTTCTATATCAATGGACCGGCGCGCGGCGGTGCAGTCGGCGTACATGGCCTCCCATGCGTCCGCGGAGCGGTTATAAAATTTCCAGGTGGTAGACATCAATGGTGTTATGTCCATAGTAGCACGCCACCGTTCCGCGGTCCGCGGAGGGCGTTATCCAAATGGTCGCACCATATCTGATATAATTCCAACATGAACGAAAGCACCGACGAAGAGCTGGCCATCCTTGTGCAGGGAAACAACGATGTCGCGTTCGGTGTACTGATAGAACGATATCAGGGACGACTGCTCCGGTACGGCAAAAAGTTCCTTTCCGACGACGACCATATCGAGGATATCGTACAGGAGGTGTTCATTAAGACCTATCAGAATATCCGCGGATTCGACACCGACCGGAAGTTCTCTCCGTGGATCTATCGCATCGCGCACAACGCGTTCGTGAACGCCCTTCGCAAGAAACATCGCGAGCCGGTCATCTCCGTGGACTTCGATATTTTTACCGATCATCCGCAGGAGCATTACGACCCCGCGGAAGAAGAGGATCGCAAAGCGATACGAGCGGTAGTGGAGTCGGGTCTCGCCGCACTTCCGCCGATCTACAAAGAGATCCTGGTCCTCTATTATATTGAAGAGATGAGCTACCAGGAGATCGTTGACATTCTCCATGTTCCTCTCGGGACGGTGAGCGTACGACTTCGTCGCGGGCGCGAAGCACTTAAAAAAACGATCCAGGAGCAAGGGAATCACGAATGAACACCATGCAAAACAAACCTGACATAAAAGAGAAGGTGCTCACGAAGATCGGCCATGGCGACGTCCGCAAGCGCCCGCGGGCATACTTTATGGCGCAGGTCGTCGTCGTCGTCGCGTTTTTGATCGTTGCGCTTGGGCTTTTGGTGTTTGTGCTGAGCTTCGCGATCTTCAGCGTGCATGAGAGCGGCGAACAATTCTTGCTCGGATTTGGCGGGCGGGGGATCCTGACCTTTTTTGCATTATTTCCGTGGGTGATGGCGATCATCGACGTCGCACTCTTCGTGCTCGTCGAATGGCTGCTTCGCCGATTCAAGTTTGGATATCGTATCCCGGTGTTGCGCGCGGTATTCGGCATCCTCGTCTTTGCGGTGCTCGGCGGGATCATCGTCAGCCTGACACCCTTTCAAGCGACGCTTCTTCGGATGGCGAAACAAAACAAGCTGCCCTTTATTGGGGAGTGGTACGAATCGATCTATGCATCGCATAGCGACCAAGGCGTGTTCCGCGGAACCGTGGATTCCATTCAAGGAAATGAATTTGTGATCTCCCACGATGACAATGATCGTGATGCCGATGACGGCGCATGGACGGTAACCGCGCCCGCAGGGTTCGACATGTCGACGATCGTCGTGGGGGAGCGGGTGTACGTAGCGGGAGCTCCGGTGCGGCAAGGGGTCTTGCAGGCCTACGGCATTCAGCAATTGTCGGGCGATATGTAGTGAAACAAAATAGCGGGATCGGTGTATCTAACTGTGAATGAAGAAAATAACCCTTACGGTGTGGTTTTTGGTTTTGTTCGGATTCTATATCGCGTATGAAAGAATGACCCCTTCTCCGGCCATCGTTCTTGCTCCAAGCGTCCAGAGTCAGGCGTCCGTGACGACCCCAAGCGTGAGTACGAATACGGCGTTGTCCGCTTCGCCGCTCGCGTCAAATCCGACATCACCATCAATGGTGACGCCAAAACCCGTGCCCACGCCCACTCCAACTCCGGCGCCCGTTCCAAAGCCGGTTGGCCAATATAAAGACGGCACCTACACCGGCCCGAGCGCGGATGCGTATTATGGCAACGTTCAGGTGGAGGCGATCGTTCAAGGCGGCAAAATTGCCGACGTGAAGTTTTTGGATTATCCGCAGACACATCAGACCTCTGTCTATATTAATTCGCAGGCGATGCCATACCTGACCCAGGAGGCGATCCGGGCACAGAGCGCGAATGTGAATGTTGTGTCCGGGGCGACGTTCACGAGCCAGGCGTTCATCCAATCGCTCGCGGCGGCGCTCGCGCAGGCAAAGAATTCATAACATGCGTTTCATTGACGGCTTCCTCAATAAAATAACGATGTATCGGCTGGTATTGTACTACCTGGTATTTTTATTGCTTGCCGCATCGGCGCTTTCGACGTTCGGGATCATGCCGTTCACCCCGCTTACGTTGCTATTTTCGACGTTCGTCCTCCTCGTAACATGTCTTGCGGTAAATGCGCTTTTTGCGCACGTGTTCAAAGTGCAGACAAATGTGGAGTCGGCATATATCACCGCACTCATCCTCGCGCTTCTCATCGATCCGCCGCAAGCCGCGAATCTTTTTTCTAATTTTGGGTTTCTGTTCTGGGCGGCGGCGTTTGCGATGGCTTCAAAATATATCATCGCCATAAAAGGGAAGCACATCTTCAATCCCGCCGCGCTCGCCGTCGCCGCCACCGGTATCGCGGTCGGCCAGTTTGCCAGCTGGTGGGTTGGTTCCGCGTCAATGCTCGCATTCGTCGCGGTAGGAGGATTCTTGGTGATACGAAAGGTTCAGCGCGTGGATGCGGTGATGAGTTTTTTCATTGCATCGTTGACGACGATCGTCGCGCTCTCGTTCACTACCATCAATCCATTCTCGGCGATCTATCGTATCGCGCTCGACTCTCCGTTGATATTTTTCGCCGCGGTGATGTTGACCGAGCCGCTCACCATGCCGCCCACAAAACCGCGGCAGGTACTCTACGCAGCGATCGTCGGTTTGGCGTTTGCGCCACAGGTCCACCTTGGTTCATTCTATTTTTCGCCGGAGACGGCGCTGCTGCTTGGCAATCTTATTTCCTATTTTATAAGTCCCAAGGGCAAATACGTGATGACGCTCGTAAAAAAAGAACAAGTCGCGGAAGGCGTCTACCATTTCACTTTTGCACCCGATAAGAAGATCAGCTTCCGGCCCGGCCAGTATCTGGAGTGGACGCTGGGCCACGAAAAACCCGACACGCGTGGCAATCGCAGATATTTCACCATCGCGTCATCGCCGACGGAGGATACCGTGATGCTCGGCGTAAAGTTCTACGATCAGCCGAGCAGTTTCAAGCGGACGCTGAAGGCGCTGAACCCCGGCGACACAATCATGGCATCGCAGTTGGCGGGCGGATTCGTGCTACCGAAAGATCCGAAGAAAAAATTGGTATTCATTGCGGGCGGTATCGGCATCACGCCATTCCGCAGCATGTTGAAATATCTCGCGGATAATAACGAGCAGCGCTCCATCACGCTCATCTATTCGAGCGTGAGCATGCAGGAGGTCGCATACTATGATATTTTTAGGGAGGCTGCGGAGAAAAGCGGCGTGAACACGGTGTTTACATTCACGGACAAAACAAAGGTGGATCCGTCCTGGACCGGGCACACGGGATACGTGAACGCCGCGATGCTCGCGCAGGTCGTGCCGGATTTCAAGGAGCGGACATTCTACGTATCGGGCCCTCACACCCTCATCGATGCCTGTAGGGACGTTTTCTCCGGCATGGGCATCCCGCGTTCGCAAATAAAAACAGATTTCTTCCCCGGACTCGCATGAACCTCCACCCTCTCATCGTCCATTTTCCCATCGCACTGCTCATCATGTATGTGATATTTGAGGTGCTTCCGCTCGAGCGATGGTATCCGCGCGCCGCGTGGGCCGATATCAAAGCGGTCCTTGTTTGCTTTGGCGGCCTCGGGATCCTTGCGGCACTTCTCTCGGGACAGCTTGCGGAATCATCATTGCTGGCGCATGCCGCCGGGAACGTCCTGCATCTCCATAAATTTTTTGCGAGCGCGAGTGCGGCCGTTTTCGGAATCATTGCGCTCGCATATCTTATCCGATGGGCCTTCGCTAAGCACGCGGACATATTCAAGTCGTTACGGGAGCGCATTCCACTCATTGAAATTTTTTCCGATACCATACTGAAGCGGTGGGTTGTTGTCTCGTTTGCGCTTCTCGGTTTCGTGGTGCTTTCCACGACGGGTGCGTTGGGCGCGATCATCGTGTACGGTCCAAACGGTGATTTTGTCACGCAATTTGTATATGCATTATTTAAGCCGTTCCTATAAATATGATTTATCCACCAAGATCCATCGTTATATTATTAGTAGGCATGGTGATCATCGCTTTGTGTGGGAATTTTTTCGGCGGGACGCCCGGCGTTACCAAAACAGTTTCGGGCACCATCACTCCCGCCGATCAAATGACGCCCGTCGTGCCCGTGGCGGCACAAAGCGTTACGCCGCCGTCCACCTCTTCAATTTCGGGAACACACACGATAAATAATGGCGAAGGACGCGAAGAAGAACATGGAGGCGATGAATAAGACCGAAAAGGAGATCCATTGGCTTTTCGATCTCACGCTTGCCATCAAAGGAATCCATGCGTTCGTTGAACTTGCCGGCGGAATAGCCCTTTATCTTATAAGTCCGGACAGCATAACGCGCGCGGCGAATTTTTTGTTCCAAAGCGAGCTCGGGGAGGATCCGGGGGATGTCGTCGCCAACTATCTGCTTGCCGCCGCGCAAAATTTTGGCGGGAGTTCAAAGACGTTCGCGGCGCTGTATCTGGCGAGCCACGGCGTCGTTAATGGATTGGTGGTGCTTGGGTTATGGAAAGAGAAAACATGGGCGTATCCCATTTCCTTTGCGGTCATCGGCGCGTTCATCGCATACCAGCTCTATCTGCTCGCCTTTGGATATTCGTTGTGGCTCGTGATCCTGACCATCCTTGATGTGTTGGTCCTTCTTCTTGCATGGCATGAATATACCGTCCTAAAGGCGCGCCGCCGAGGTTCCTATTAGTAGTTATAATCTTTGTGGAGATTATTTTCTCCGCTATCGCTGCCTGCATTTTTGCCGAGATGATGTTGCCTGCGTTGCAGGCGGGACAGGAATTCTCCCATGAGCTCGGGGAGATCATACAACGTCGTTTCGGGATCTATCGTCATATATGTCTGCATGGCTTCCATCGCGCCGCCGCAAAGCGATGATCATTAAAAAAATCACCGGTCATAATCCGGTGATTTCTCCTCACTGACTACGCTGCGTCTATGAACATCCTAGTTCGTCTGGAACGAATGGGGGGTGCTCATAGTAACATTGCCGGACTGGTCAATCTAACGTACGATGTAGTAGTAGAGCGTGTTCGGCTGAAGGCCCGTCAGTTGCACCGAGTGATTGGTGCCGACGCTCACATCGGTGTTCGAGTTCGCTCCGTTGCCACCGATGTACGGAATCTGATAGACACCCGTTGCTTCGTTGGTCTGGATCGGACTGAGGCTAAAGAACACCTGGCTGAGCGCGAGGGTGTCGGTATTCCAACTGATGACCGCGCTTGTCGGATTCAATTGCCCGACAGTCAGATTGCTGACGTAGGGAACGGTCGTATCGAGGCCGAAGCCGGACGCCATGATGTTGTTGATCTTGGCTGATGTGATCGGGCCGACCTGACCCACCTGATCGATGCCGTATGCTACCTGGAACTGCGTGACCGCGGCCTGGGTAAGCGGGCCGAAATATCCGGTAACAATCCCGGAAGGATAGATCTGGGAATTCGTTGCAAGGAACTGCTGAAGCTGTGTTACCTGGCTACCTGTCGAACCGACACTCAATTCGCTTGCGGTGATGGCGGCGTGTGCCAACGGCAATGCCGCGGATGAGACGAATAGAAGCGCGAGAAACGCTCCTCCCGTGAGGAATCCAATACGTAGTTTATTCATGTTTTTAAGTTATTAGTTTTTGATGAAATATGGGTTGGCATAGTCGACCCCCTGTGTACTCCTCGCTATGGATGCCGTCCAAAGAAGAAGCATATTACACTACCCGCTTTTTCAGCTCATTGATCTCACCCTCCAGCTTTCCGATGTGAAATTCCAACTTTCGCGTCTTTTCCGCGAAGCGCAATTCCGCCGCGCTCGCGTGTCCCGCGAGTGTTTCCGCAACCGCCATCATTTCCGTCACGTCTTCCATCGCGAGAAGGATGATCGGCGGAAGCTGTTTGGAGTGGATCTGGCGCGCGTTCAATATCATCACCTTCCGACCGATCGCCGGGAACTCATGGATGACCTCGAATCCTTTGAAGAATGT
>CAZXCH010000008.1:7160-20314 GCA_964639165.1 uncultured Candidatus Saccharibacteria bacterium
GGGTAGGATGTCGTCGAGGAGTTTCCGAAGCGCAGGAATGTTCCATTGCCCGTCGCCGAGATCGTACACGAGCTTCTTTTCGGTATCCTTCGCCTCCACCTGAAAAGTGCGGTAAAACGACTCGTTTGCCAACATCACGTGAAGCTCTCTGTCGAGAATCAGCACCGGCTCGCGGACGATGTCCACGACGGTTCTGATGTACGTCCAGCTTTCCTCCCATAAACCGCTAAAAAAATCCGCATCGACCGGCGTCGTTGCCGCTACCCCCTGTTCCACCCCGTCGTTAGTTGTTTTCATAGCTAATATAGACGCACACAGGTAAAAATAATTACAGTGGCTATTAACTGGACAAAGGGCCATACTTAAGGTTCAGCTATGAAGTGTAATGATTACACCCGACATGCGTCACATATATATGACTCCAAAGCAGGAAGCCGCACGACACGCGGCCTTTACCCTTGCACATCGCGATTTTGAGGATGGGCTCAATAAACACGCCTATTTTAAGCTTAATAATCATGCGACCGGGGAAGATCTGGTGCAGGATACGTTCATAAAGACATGGCAATATCTCCTGCGCGGCGGGAAGATCGATGTCATGAAAGCGTTCCTTTACCACGTTCTCAACAATCTCATCGTTGATGAATATCGAAAGAGAAAAACGAGCTCGCTCGACACGCTGACAGAGAAGGGATTCGAACCGAATACCGGCAACTCGGCACGTTTTTATGACATGCTCGACGGCAAGGCGGCGCTGCTTCTGATCGCGCGGCTTCCGGTTGCATACCAAAAAATAATGCGCATGCGCTATGTGCAGGATCTGACCCTCAAGGAAATGTCGCTCATCACCGGGCAGTCGCAAAATGCGCTCGCCGTGAAGGCGCATCGGGGACTCGCGAAGCTCAGAATCATCTACGGCCTTGCGTAGATCTTTGCCTGACGCAGACGCACTTTATAGGAGCCTCAGAATAAGCACGATAAGTGCGATCACAAGAAGAATATGAATCAAGCGGCCGCCTATCTTAAAGCCGAATCCCAGGAGCCAAAGCACGAGCAATATAATAATGATTGTCCAAAGCATGACCTTATTCGGGAAGGAAATTGATTATCTTGAGAAGGATGCGGTGAACAAACACGAGCATCGAGATTTTTATTTCTGTCATCGTATATATCAAGCCGTACGATGAGGAAACCGATTACACCGAAAGGAACAGATATCAACGGTTCTAACGTATGCCCGTATCGCAGTTGATGGTGATGGCGTCTACGCCGCCGGCGGTGACTTCCGCAAGTTTTTCATCGCAACGGGGGAGGGGTGATCCTGTTTGCGGATAAAAAATATATTCGCCGGCGGGAAGGGAAGCGGTAAACGTACCCGACGCGTTGCTTTGGATCGTTAAAAACGCTTCAGGAGTTTCTATGTTTTTCGAAATACCAATCAATGTTTGATAGGGCCGTGGCGCGCAGGTCGGATCGGGAGGAATGTGTTCCACGGGACAGGTTGGGCTCAAAAGCACAATGCCGTTCACGATCCCCTCTGATTGCGCACCCGTTGATGTCCCTGTTCCCGGGGTTGGGCATGCCGCGAATTCACAGTCGGGTCCGGTTCGGCCGACGTAGCTGCCGTCGGGACACTCTTTTGCTTCCTGCGTGCAGGCCACGCCTCCCGGAGTAGGATTTTGCCGGGCGACATCACGGGAAATAATATACCAAACGCTTCCGGCCGCGATAAATATCACGGCAAGAATCCCAATAACGACGAACGGGATAAATTTTCTATTCATTGAACGGGGGATGGCGACCTACGCATTCAAATAATCACGAACACAAGCCCATGTTTGTATCCATGGACTCAGTATATCACGCAGGTATTTCTTCACGCCGCGTGCGCATTGACTATTATTTTGCGAGGGAATAGAATACGCGCGGTTACCCCCGTATTTTAGGGGAAGAGAAAGGCAGCGCAAGTATGATTGGACTAAGCATCTCGGAATGTTTTGCCGCCATGGCAACGGCAGAAAAGGGGATCAATCCGGCAGTGGTTGAGAAGGTCATTGCTCATACCGCTGCTTCTACTCCCGATGATTGGGAGTGGATCATTCAGTGCAACCGAGCCAAGCGCTGGTCGCGTTCGGGAAGGCCGATGGTGGCGGAGGAACTATTCCGCCGCTTTCTTGCCGAAGGACGGATAGAACAGCCTCGCCTCGCCGGGAAGCACATTCCCAATATTGATCGGTCGGGAATTTGGGTCGGCAGCGAGTCTGAGATCGTATGGAAGTAATGCGGGGGCTTGGAAGCACGCAATCACCTATGGAGATGCGTGTTTTTTTGACGATATATAAATTGACAATCCCTCTCCATAGGAATAGAAAGAGGATAGCTCGTTGACGAGCCAAGGAGCGTTATAGCATGAAAAAAGCGAAACTGTCTTTGGATTGGTGGACGGTCATCATCGCATCCGCCATCGTCGCAGGGGTTTGTCTGTACTCGCGGGTTCAGCCGCATTTCACATTTCCCTGGTAGGTAAGGGACCCACCACGAAGGAGAGAAAATGAAGAAATGGTTCGGTTATCTGCCGGGGGTCATGCTGCTCGCGATCGTCGGTTATGGAGGAAAGCTCATTGAGCATTCCATTGCTATCTATGGCAAGGCACATCATCTTACCCTGCCCAACATCGAGTATGTCCTCTGGGCGATTCTGCTCGGACTTCTCGTCTCCAACGCATTCGGAGACGATCGATTCTTTACCGTTTTCAAACCGGGCATCGGGACTTACGAGATGTTCCTCAAGATCGGCATCATCCTGCTTGGCTCGCGGTTCATCCTCGCGGATGTTCTGAAGCTTGGAGGGGTGAGTCTCGTGATGGTCGCGATCGAACTTGGTATGGCGATCGTGCTCATGACGTGGCTCGGGAAGAAATTTGGCCTTCCGCCGAAGTTGATCTCACTCCTCGCGGTCGGCTCATCCGTCTGCGGCGTCTCGGCAATCATCGCGACGGAAGGAGCGATCGATGCCGACGAGAAGGATTCGTCGACGGCGATCGCGGTCATACTCTCCACCGGAGCGCTCGCGCTGTTCACCTTTCCGTGGATCGGGCATCTGTTGCATCTCGGCAACTCGGTCTTTGGTTTGTGGGCAGGACTTGGGGTGGATAACACCGCCGAGGCTGTTGCTACCGGAGCGCTGTATTCCGATGCGGCCGGGAAGATCGCGGTGCTCGCAAAGACCGCGCGAAACGCAACCATCGGATTCATCGTGCTGGGGTACGCGCTCTATTGGGCAAAACAAGGCCTCGCGAAAGAGATTGGGAACAAGGGTTCGTTCCTCTGGAAGAAATTCCCGAAGTTCGTGCTCGGATTCCTCGCGGTATCTCTCCTCGCCAGCATGGGTACGTTCGACCATAACCAGCTTGCGAGCCTTGCGAATCTCTCGCGGTGGGCATTCCTCTTTACATTCGCGGGCGTCGGCCTCAAAACCAACGTGCGCGATATGCTGAAACAGGGCGTCCAGCCGTTCATCGTCGGTTTGCTCGGCGAAGGGGTCATCGCCGCGATGACACTTGGATTGCTGGTTCTCACAAACAAAATGATCGGGCTATAAGGCCCGGTCGGGCATTGTCGGGGTCTCGTTGTAATAAACGAGACCCCTTTTATATTGAGGTGTTTTAGTCCACGGTGGCAGAAGCTGTCTTGCAATATGCAATAAAAAGCCGCGAGTGGAAAACTCGCGGCTTTTTATTTCTGCCCTTATTGCGTGAACGAGAACGAACCGACGAACGAGTTATAGTCGTTTTGCGACAATCCATATGTGTCCAGGATGTACGTGTCCTGCCCTTTGGTGGTGATCACGACGTAGTCGTCCGTGGTCACCTTGCCGATTGGCACGGTAACTAATGCCGAGAGTGCTTGGCTACCCTGGATCTGTGTCGGCGTTTGGCTCGCGATCGCCGTTCCGGGATGCTTGGCGTTCACCGCCATGCCGAACACTTGCACCGCCCCCATCAGATAATTGTCGGGGAACCGATAACTCGCGGGATAATGGTAGACCATGACGGCATAGTACGCGGTGGTCGAGGTACCCGATGCTGCGGCCGTGTATGTTGTCAACGGAAGAGATCCCGCCGTCATCGAATTGAACGTCGTAGTCGTTATCCGCGGCGTTCCCGGAAGATTCACGGAGAAACCATCCGCCGATGAAGTATACGATCCGCGTGGCGGCGTTTGAGAAGTTCCATTCTGGGCAGCCGGGGATTGCGCGGCATGATTTCCGGTGGCCACGATCGCAATGATGATGACTATCACCACTATCACGACGATGGCCGCTATCCAGCCCTTGCTTTTCCAATTGCTCATTTCAATGAAATAAAGCGTTTTGGTTTTTTCGGCCTTTACTCTATTGTACTCTTTTCGAGGAGTGGGACAGCCTCCCAAAAGTGCGTTTCCCGTGCGGAGAACTAAAGCCCCGTTCGTAGCCAATATCGATAGAGCACCGGATCTTTTTCTTTAAGAAGAGTTTTGATATTTGCCGGGGTCACCTTCGGAAATTTTCCAAAATAGTATTTCCATATCGCGCGTTTTGATGGATGAGCGAGGAGAAATCGTACATGATCCCAGTGGATGCTCTGGAGAAATACGGCAATGACCGGGCGCTTCTTCCCTTTGTGGTGTCGGAAGATGTATTCGATATTCTTTCGCATTTCAAGCTCCCGCATGAGCTGGTATGTCCAAAACCACCAGCTTCGAACGAGTGTGGGGTAAGGAGTGCGGCTGGAAATGATAAAACGATGGGCGCGCAATGTTCGCGGACCGTCGATATTGAAAAGAAGGACGTTATGCCCTTCGCGCCAAAGTGCCTCGATATTTTCCCAAACCTTAACATCGGAAAGCGCGTAGGGAAATTTCCGGGCATCAAACCGGGCATTCTTTTTCTTCTTTTCCACCATCCAACGTGGTTTTTCCTTCGGACTGAACTTATTGAAGATGAGCGCCGGCCCGTTGCGTCCCGCGGGCATTTCAAAAAGAATGATGTCGGGCCGATATTTCTTGACGACGTTCGCCTGGCGGAGGTCGATGTGATTTCCCTCGGTACAATTCTCCTGGATGAACTTTGCCCTCATACATCTATTCTAACAAACCCGCCATTGGAAGCTTTTCGGTCTTACGATAGCGGCCGTGTCATAACTTTGAAGTTGGTGCGGCATCTCCAATACGAGCGAACGTTCCGCCGCGACGGAAGTCATCGCCCGGGAAAATAAAACAAAAGCCATTTTGTACCCCAGAAAACTTTATGGGAGGGCTGGGGTTTTTTCATGCCCGTGACTGGTTATAACACCTGAAGCGCGCGCGGCTTCTTTCAAACGTATGCGTGCGTGCCGGCCGCGGCGTAGAGCGCTCTTAATTTGAACAGTCCGCGATGCACCTGTGCCGATGTGGTATTCTGCGATTGATGCGCAATGACGGAGATCTCCTTGAGCGTCAGCTCTTTCACAAATCGCATGGTGATCACGCTGCGGTACTTCTCGGGAAGTTTTTCAATAAGAAGGACCAACGCTTTCCTGTCAATGACATTATAGATATTTTCGGAGTCGATAGACTCAAGTTCGAGACCGCCTTCCATCAACACATCCAAGGATACGGTTTTATGCTTACGGTATTCATCAATGATCAATCTGTTCAGCGCATGATAGAGAAACGCCCGCATCAGATCGATCTTTCCCTTACTTTGGAGATACGCCCATGTTTTTAAAAATGTGGTCTGCACAAGATCGTCCGAAAGCGCCGCGTTGTTGACCTTCCGCGCGGCAAAACAAGATAGCTCACGGGAAAAATCCCGATATGCCCTGGTCAAAATATAATAGTTGGAAGATCTTTTCATTCTGCTTGGCGATTGCCAATGTGATGAGGGAAGTTAAGTCATGCGATTAGAATATCACGTCGTCAAGCCGCTCCGCTCCGGTTCGGTGATAACCTGTGGGTAAGGTCCGTTTTTGTGTGTATAAGTCGGCGCAATATGTGCGTTTGTAACAGCTGACGTATCCCGGCGGCTTCTTGTATGTGACAATCATAAAAAAACAGGCATATGGAACCGCATGGGCAGAGCGCATGTGGGAAGAGAGCTGGACATACATAAGGACCGTCGTTGATACGGCGGCCGACCCCTTCCTCATTTTGGACAAGGACCTGCGCGTGCTCGCGGCCAACAAATCTTTTTATAAACTCTTTCAAGTTGAAGCGAAGAATACTGAATACAAGCACGTCAATGAGTTAGGAAAGGGAGAATGGAATATTCCCGCTTTGGACGTACTCCTGACGGGGATCCTCCCCAAAAATACATTTTTTAACGGATTCGAAGTCAACCGCGAATTTCCGAATATCGGGAAGAAGATCATGCTTCTGAATGGGCGCCGGATATATAAAGAGGGCGAGGTCTCGGGTATGTTCCCGCCCATCATCCTTCTCACGATGGTGGACATCACCCAGATGACCGTGATTGCCGCAGAGCTTGCGGACTATGCGAATCGCATTGAGAAGAGAATGGACGAGCGAACCAAAGTATTGGAAGGGGAGGTGGTGCGGTTAAAGAAAGATGTGGGCGAGTTAAAGGCGCATTCCGCCAAAGATCATTCCATCCGAGCGATGGGTAAACATAAAAAATAGCGCATGGAAATCCAAAAGGAGCCCGAGCCAATCCCGGCCATAGAGGGAGATGCGGCGGAAAAGATCAGCGCCAACGAGGTGAAGATCGCCGAGCTTTCACATTTAAATGATGGCGAGACAGGTTTCAACCCGACGGCGGCCGAAATGGCGGCCGTATTTGAAGGGATAAAGGAGAGGATCGTTGAGCGCGGGAAGAAGAAGAAAGAACCCGATAAGGCGTTGCCATTGTAATGTCCTCATCCCGCGGACGGCTTACACTGTAGAGATGGAGCCGAAAAATAACAATCTTATTTTATAAATCATGGATTCATACAACTCTCCAACCACTAAACCGCTGTTTCGGGGGACGCAGATCGTTTGGTACATTTGTGCGTTACTTGAGATAATTCTCGCGTTTCGGTTTTTTTTGCGCCTCGCAGGAGCGAATGCAGGTGCCGGATTTACCGATTTCATCTATGCGATAAGTTGGCCATTCGCCCAACCCTTTATCGCGGTGTTTCAACCGACCGTCGTCGCCAGTAAGGTCTTTGAGTGGACCACCATCCTTGCGATGATCGTCTACCTTCTCGTCGCGTGGGGCATTGTGAGCCTGTTCACAATGAGCAAGACCGTTTCCACTCCGGAGGCGGCTGCGAAGCTCGACGAAAAATAAATTTGGAAAATAATAAAATGAAAGGATTTGTTGAAAACATCGAACAATTAGCAGATAAAAATGACGACTTTCGAAAGGTGCTCTACACGGCGCATTACAGCCAGCTTGTTTTGATGAGTTTGCTGCCGGGAGAAGAGATCGGCGAGGAAGTGCACGGACTCGACCAATTCCTGCGCATTGAAAAAGGAAGCGGCGAAGCGGTGTTGGATGGCGTGCAGCATGCTATTGGCGCCGGTTTCGCGATAATCGTCCCCGCGGGAACGCGCCATAATATCATCAATATCTCATCTACGGAGACGATGAAGCTTTATACGGTCTATTCCCCGCCGGACCATGAGGAACATATTATCTATAAAACAAAAGCAGATGCGATCGCCGGTGATAAGCCGTTTGACGGCAAGACGACAGAATAGGTTGGTAATAGCGATACCAATGATCAAAAAAATCAAAGGGAAGTATGTAGTACTCTCGGAAAAGACCGGGCGTTCATTCGGAGGGTACGCCACAAAAGCTGAGGCCGAGCATCGCCTTGGTCAGATTGAAATGTTCAAACATATGAAAAGCGGCGATACTAAGCGCTCTGCTGGGAGGGGGAAGACCGGGAAGTTGATCTGAATATAATAGAATTGCAACTGCTCAAAACCAAAACTAGAAAACCGGGCTTCTTGGTGGTAGAGTTCCAATATGATGGATAAGGAGGAAGTCCAACGGAAAAGAGCCGAGCTACAAGTGATAATGGCGGATTATAAAAAGGAATTGGACGGGTGCGAAGAGGAGCTTTTCGCCACGATAGATGCGTATCTTCACGCTCTTAGAGAAAAAAAACTTGAAGAAGTGAAAAAATCCATCTACTCGTCATGAGCGAGATTATCCAACAGGAAAAAATTGCGGATGCTCAGGAGGGTCGAAATGATATAGAAGATGATCATGCGGGCATCGAGAAGCTCATGAACTCGGCGTGTGCGGGAGTGGATGAAGCCGGGACGGAAGCCATCAAGCGTGCCGACGAAAGGATCGATGCGGGACCTGAGTCCTTCGGGTTAGATAAGACGACGGGGGACGAGATATTCGCTTCCGGAGGATTTGCCGAAAGGGTCGACGTTTTGAAGGGGCGCATCACTTCACTCTCTACGGATGCAAAAACGAGGATCTCCGCGTTATCGAATGGCGCGGCGGAGGGCGGTTCCCCGGTTGAAGCGGCAAGCGTTATGCCGGAAGAGAAAGCCGAGGCACAAAAGCCCATGTCTCTTGATCGGTATATGGCCGAGCGTGGCCGGGCGGAAAAATTTTCCGATCGGATGCGGGAGAGAATGCAGCTTGCCCAGCTAAAAATTCACCGTGTCAAAGATGCCGAGCGCGTTTTGGGTTTTGCTCATTACCTCGAGGATAATGCTGCCAATAAAGAGTTCGAGAATAAACAGTTCGGCGTAACCGATAACGAAGAAATCAAGAAAGTCAGCGAACGCTATAAGAAGCAGGGATATACGGTCAGCACTGAAAAATCGCGTCTGGACGGTGAAAATGTCGAGGTTATCGCGCGAAAAGAGACCCGGTTTAAATTCAACGCTAGCAGATATGAAGCCAACGACATTTCTGAGCTGATCAATGCGCCAACCGATCCGGTCGCGGCGATCGAGCGTATGCGCGAACTCGGGTATCATCTTGAGACATTCGGCGGTCGCGTATTCACCCTCAAATCGGAAGTGCAACCGATCCTGCAAGCGCCGAATGTGCTGCCATTTTTGGAAAAATTAAAGGCATTCGGGGGCACAAGTGTCTCGCAGGATTTTTTTAATAGCCGTGCGTGGATAGGAGGCAATGCGTTTCGTGGGCTCGCAGAATTCGCGGCGGAAGACGCAGAGAAGAACCTTCTCACCGACGATGCCGAAAAAACGATCGAGCACGTGTCCGCCGCCCTCGGACGTCCTGTCGAGAGGGCTCAGCTTGAGATGTGGTTGCGGTTAACGAAAAACGAACATGTGCCGGATATCGTGGCGGCACTGGTGAAAGAGGAAAAAACCGGGAGCGACCTTAATGTCGAAACAGTAATCTCGCGTGTCAACGCGATCCATGATGCGGGTATCGAGGACGTTGTCGCCGCGTTGAGCAAGGATGGGTTTTCGATATCCGAGATGGTGGAAATGTACAGCGGTCTCAGTGAAAAGAAAGCCGACGAGCTTCGCGCCGCGGCCAAGGAATTCGATGCGAATCCGCGACTTCTCGCGGCCGTACGGCAGGCGGACAATGTTTTTCTAAAGGGTTCCGATGAAAAATCGCTTGATCCTGAGAATCTGCGTTATTTTTCCCGCGTCGTCGAAAAAATGCCTGAGATAGGGGTTGCGTTCGCCGCGATGGCTGACTTGGGGGTTCAGGTTGAGCGCTATGAAAGGGGAGATTATCTCCGCGATGTCGATAGATTGATGGAACACAAGGATGTTCTTGAAGCGCTCATCCAACCCGATTTCAAGGCGTTTGCGGCACGATGCGAAAGCGCGGGTTATAAATTTTCTTTCAAGGATTTCTTCGCCGAATCTGGTTGGGACAGGACAAACTTGGCGCGAAATTATCAAGACGAACGTTTCAGGTCGGCATTGTCTTCGGAAGGCGGCATCGCGCTGGCAAAAGAAATAGGCGTTTTCGAGGCCCCCGCCTCCCGGTGGAATATTCATGCGTTCGAATATCTGTCCCAGATTCCTCATGCGTTGGAAACAGTGCAAAAATTACAGGAGGCGTACGGTTACAAATATAATGCGAACGAAGACAGCAATAATTATTCCTTGCAGTATTTGCGCAATGTGATGGAGGATGAGGGTCTGCGCGGCAAACTGCTCGACCCCAAAATAATAGGAATTTTCGGTCGGGCGAAAGAGGCCTTCGGCGTGGGTTTTTCCCTTGAGGGAGCCTGGAAGGTGGTTGAGATCGCGGACGACCCGACTTTCCAAGCGGCGTTGGACGATCCCGAAGCGATCGCTTTTATAAAGAGCGGACTGAAAGAATCGAACACCGATCTAAGGACGGCTGGAGCTCTCGCGATGTGCGACCCGACGCTGCGTCCGGCGATAAGAAAAATCGCGGAAGAGTTTGGATACGTTCCGGAAGCGAGGAACGAAACGCGTTGGAAATCCGATCCGGAGACGGGCGAATTGATACCAAAAGAAGAACTGACACTGGATGGCATTGATCGCCTCGAGAAGCTGCGCGATAATCCGAGGATCTTCGAAGCGCAGGAAAAGTTGGAGGCTGTCGGTATGAGGAAAAACCCCTTGACCGACATGGAGTCGCTCGAAGTCGTTGCACGCAACGATCTTTTCCCAATATTTGAAAGCACGAAAAATTCCCCCAGGGTACAGGATTTTTTATGGCGCAATCTTGATGCCGCCGCCTCGCTCGCGGCGATGTCGCCCGAGAAGATCCCGGTCTATATAGAGGTCTTCCAAAAAATCGACGATTCGCCGTCGCAGGAAATTCAGCGGGTCAAAGACCAGCTTCTTTCGCAACTGCTAGAGTCGGAGCATCCCATTGAGGATTATCAAAAGATCGAGTCGATTTTTATAAAAAACAATATCCCCACGGTCGGGAAGATTTTCGAGGTGTTCCAAGCGCTTTACGACGAGGAAAGGCTGGATGGAATGCTCAAAAGAAGTACGACGGCGAGTCCCGTCCTCGAGCACGCAAGTTCGCGCAGGCGATATTACACGATCTACAAAGATCTGCTAAGCATACATATCGAATCGGGTAATCGGGCGCTGAAGGAATATATAGAAATCCTTCAAGGCGGGAGCGGCGTCCTGGATAAATACGAACGTTCAGGGATGGAGTCGCTCGCTCCGCGCGAGCAGGAGCAAATACGTTATTTTGTCGGGAAATTGGAAACGCTCCTCGCGAAATCGGCACTCGATACGTCCGAAGAGGCTTTTGAAATGGCGGCGGCCTCCGATTTTGGAGAGCGGGTTAAGCACGTTCGCGAGGGATTGAAGGTCGAAGACGGACAGACGGTACTTGAGCGTATTTCCGAGATGTATCTGCGTCCGACGGGGCTCACGAGCCTGGATCAGGTTCTTGAAAAAATGCGTGAGGCAAAAACGGGCGCCGATGCGCGCGGCAGGAGGATGGTTGCGACAGCAACGGAACAACCGGTCGATGGAAAGCCATCGCTCAATATTCAAGAAGGAGATCTATTGAAGGGCGTTGACGATCAGCATATTGCCAGCATTTTGCAAAATGGATCGGTCGCAAAAGAATTCTTGGGAGCCAGTTCGGATTCCGACGCCACTCCGCTCGACACGGATCTGAGCATCGTGCTTGCGGGAGATCTCGAAAGAGGGAACGCAAGCGCTATCGGCAATTCAATAGCCGCGGGCTATGGCGCATTGCTTTTTGTCGTGAAGGATCACGGGCGTTTTCAACGTACGGAGCAGGGATCGAATGCGGCTCCCGTAGATGGCACGCGCGAACTTTTTAAAACGGGAGTGATGGGCGAACGGCATTACGGCATCCGTACCGGCTTTGCGACGACGGAGATCGATTTTATGGTTGCCAGAGGGAGCCTTGTATCGAACCCGCGAGGGATGGAGAAAGTTTTTTTTGAGATCGCCCAGAACGGATTTTATATCCCCATCGTCGATGAAGGCGGCGTTGTCGTCTTTACTCCGGAGATGTATGACGAGCGCCGAAAAGCGTTTCAAGGGCTTGAAAAATTTGACGGCGAAGCATTGTCATTCAAACAAACCACAACCGACGAACCTTCCTATCCCGCCGTTGCTGAAATTGCTACGGCTCTGCCGGAGGATAGTGAGCGCGTGAACGAGATCACGCAGGTGATCCGAGCGGAGATGAAAAAGGCGTTGGAAGGACTGGGTGTCGCGCTTCGTCCCGAATTTGACACAAGCATTCTTGGTGCGGAATTGCTGGACACCGGATCGACGGGACGGCACACGAATACTCCCGGCGATTTTGATTTTGATCTCAGTCTAAAACTCGATGCGGGTGATTTTACGAAAGCTCGTGAATTAGCGGAGGCCATTAAAGCATTAATGAAGATGGAAAAAGATGATTCCCACGATGAGGCTGGCGGATATTATCAGCTTCGCGCCAAGGGCGTAACGGAGATCGGCGGCGTAACATTGGACGCCCCGCTTGATATCGATATCGGCTTTGCGAAGAAATCCGACCTCAGCATCTACGGGTCGCACGATGCCATTCGGGATAAGCTGGACTTCATAAAGGAACACGATGGCGATGAGGCATATAAGCAAACCATAGCGAACATCATTCTCACGAAGCAGATACTAAAGGAAGGGCATGCGTATAAGAAGATGGAGCACGGCGGCATCGGCGGTATTGGAGTTGAAAACTGGGTGCTTGCGAATGGCGGCAACCTGGAAGCGGCGTTCAAAAATTTCCGCGATGCAGCCTACGAAAATGGCACAAGATTGCCTTTCCAAGAATTCAAACAAAGATATAAGATCCTCGATGCGGGCGTGAATATTAAATATCTCAACCACGACAATTTCATCGATATTTTAAAGCCGGAGGGGTATGAAGCGATGCTGAATACGATAGATGGTTATTTGAGCGAACAAAAAGAATAGGGGTGCCTGGGTCAACGATACCGGAACCTGCCATTGTAACGCTTTTAATTTCGGAGCGTCATAGGTAAGAAGAGGATATGGCTGGTGGAACGATTGAGCGTACCGATAAGGACTTCGCGATGCTTGATGCCGTTAAAATATAATTATCCGAGCAAACCGATTATCTATCACAAATGAAATCATTGGAATATAAAGAAACGGCAATAAAAGGAAAAACAGCAATTATTACCGGAGCGAGCGATGGCATCGGTGCC
>CAZXCH010000009.1:0-19992 GCA_964639165.1 uncultured Candidatus Saccharibacteria bacterium
ATCGTGGTGGCGAGCGGCGTTGACTATCCGGTGTTTCCGATGAAGAAGATACGGGAAATAGCGAAGCTCGACGGGATTGATGGATTTCTTTCCATGCGCGGCGGTCATGGCGGTCTTGGCGACCTTCCTGAAGAATTCATGGCGAAGGTAGAAGAGATGCTGAGCGCACTCGAACAACAGCGCGAACATGCCGTCGGCGGCGTGAAGCCAGACCTGTTGGAAGAATTCAAATAGTGCTATATTCTGACTACCAATAACAGCATGCGCTCAAACCGCCAGTCACGCCCAACCCATTCTAAATATCCCGGAAACGGAAGACGCTCGTCGCGGCCTTCTTCTCATTCTTTGCATCCGCAATATTCCGCGCACGGCTCGCACGAAAAGATCTATATCTATGGTAAACATGCACTTATGGAGGCCCTCCAGCACGCTCCACAAACCGTGCGAAAGGTATTTCTCTCGCCCGAGGTCAATGATGCAGAATTGCGAACAGCATTAAGAAACGCAAACCTGACGTCGAGTGTTTTGAAGACCCGCGAGATCGGGCAGATGGTGGGTCGCGATACCGCACACCAGGGCGTGATCGCCGTCACCGACCCGGGATCGCTCATGCTCGACCTCAAAGAGTTCATCGCTAATCTTCGCCCCACTGAGCATACGATGCTCGTACTCCTCGATGAGCTCACCGACCCGCACAACGTCGGCGCGATCATCCGCAGTGCCGCCGCGTTCGGCGCAGCAGGAGTGCTCATCCCCGTTCACAATCAGGCGCCGATCACCGGCACCGTCGTTAAAACCTCTGCCGGTATGGCGTTCCGCATCCCGCTCATCTCGATCGGCAACGTCAACCAGGCGGTCGACGCGCTCAAAAAGATCGGCTTCGTCACATATGGCCTTGTGATGAATGGCTCGCAAAACATCGCTGAAGAAAAGTTCCCGGCGCCGGCACTCTTCATCGTCGGCAACGAAGGCGAAGGGATCCGTCAGAAGACCATGGAACGCTGTGACGTCTCTCTGCGCATCCCAATGAACGCGCGCGCCGAATCGCTCAATGCGTCCGTATCCGCCGCCGTCGTGCTCTATCAATGGAGCATACGGCACATAAGCGCGCTTTAGATAGTTTTAATCGTGTTTTTGATACCGTTTCACCGGGCCGCTGGCGAAACGGTATCGCATTCGGTCTCGACACCCGGAAGTTCGGGGTTCGACTCCCCGGCGGTCCACAGACATTAAAAATAGATTAAATGATATTTGACCAAGCAAAAGAAATCCATACAATGATAATTAGGTGTCGAGACTGGATGGAGTGATGCCGCGAGGCCGAACTCCGAACTCTCAAAAACCGCTCGAAAGGGCGGTTTTTGATTTTCTGATATATAATCCACGTATATGAAACACATCGATCTCGCAACCAACGGCTGGCCGGATTACGAACTCCTCGATTCGGGCGACAATAAAAAGCTCGAACGATTTGGGCCGTTCGTTTTGATCCGTCCGGAAACGCAGGCGATCTGGAAGTCGCTCCATCCGGAATTATGGAAAACCGCAAAAGCGGAGTTTCGTTTTGATGGTGGAAAAGGATCGTGGCGCTCGAACAATAAAGGCGGCGCGGAAACGTGGGATATCATGTGGCATAGCGACGCACGGTTCACTCTCCGCCTGACGTCATTCAAACACACCGGCGTATTCCCGGAGCAGGCACCGAACTGGGAATGGACGGCGGAACAGGTGAAGGCGCTCGCAAAGCGCGGCGGCGAGAAACCGAGGGTTCTCAACCTTTTCGGCTATACCGGCATCGCGAGCATCGTAGCCGCAAAGCATGGCGCGCATGTCACCCACCTTGATGCGTCCAAACAAAGTAATACATGGGCAAAGGAAAATGCGACACTTTCGGAAGTGCCGCCGGACGCACTCCGCTACATCACGGATGACGCGCTCAAGTTCGTGGAACGCGAAATCCGGCGCGGCTCAGTATACGAGGGCATCATCCTCGATCCCCCCGCCTTCGGCCGCGGACCGGATGGCGAAGTATGGAAGATCGAAGAAGACATTTGCACATTGCTCGATGCCGTCAAAAAAGTATTCTCCCAAAAACCGGGCTCGTTCTTTTTATTGAACGGATACGCCGCGGGCTATGCACCGCAATCATTGGTACAAGCCGTGGAAAGTTCTTTTGGAACTATTACCGGCGGCGAATTTGGAGAGTTGCGCATCAACGAAAAAGGCTCGGCACGCGCAGTGTCGTCGGGAATCTACGTGAGGTTCGTGAAATAATGCTTTTACGCGAGAAGGTCCGAAAGGCGCTTGCGGGCGTTCATCTGCTCATCCCTGCTTGCGGCATGATCGATCTCGCCAAAGATCTCTATCGCCTCTTGCTGTTGTTCCGGCTGAATCCATTTCAGATCACCACCCACCATATTCAGTTCGGAATCCAATCGTTCTCTTTGCACGGGAGATAAAAGTCCGAGATAGGAAGCGAGCTCTCCACGCTGGCTCTCAAAAAGCGTGCCGAGCAAGGCATTGAATTTTTCCTGTTCCTCCGATTGTATCTGCTCCTGATCGGCCGGCTCCCGCGATGGATCCCCTTTCGAACCAAGTTCAAAATCGCCCAGGACCGATCCTCCGCCTTCGTTCTTGCTCATAATCAGAAGTTTAAATAATCGGGAATATAAAATCAAACCTATTTCATGTTAGAATAATCACATGGACGATAAACGCGTCATCAAGGTCATCAAGAAGGTCATGCCTTCCGTCGTTTCGATTGCGATCGCGGAGAAGCTTGAGGACCTCCAAAAGCAATTTCCCAAGGGATTCAATCCGACCATCCCCGACGGGACGGTGGACGAACGCGGTATGGTGCAGACCGGCGGCGGTTCGGGATTCATCGTCGCCGCAAACGGGCTCATCCTTACCAACAAGCACGTGGTAAGCGAGAAGAAGGCGGAGTACACCGTAATCCTTTCCGATGGCCGTTCATTCCCCGCCACCATATTAAGCCGCGACCCCATCAATGATGTGGCAATTTTGAAGATCGCTGCGGACGGACTCCCCTGCGTGCGCCTTGGCGATGCCACCCAGCTTGAGCTCGGCCAGTCGCTCATCGCGATCGGCAACGCGCTCGGCATCTTCCGCAACACCGTCTCCGTCGGCATCGTCTCCGGACTTTCACGCTCCATCAGCGCCCAGGCCGAGCCGGACGCGCCGCCACAGGAGATGCGCGGTCTCATCCAGACCGACGCCGCGATCAATCCCGGCAACTCCGGCGGCCCGATCGTGGACCGTGACGGCTACGTCGTCGGCGTGAACGCCGCGATCGTCTCCGGCGCACAAAGCATCGGCTTCGCGATCCCGGTCAACGCCGCGCGGCGCGATATCGACGACATCAAAAAATTCGGCCATATCAACCGGCCGCTCCTCGGCGTCCGTTATACGATGATCGATCCGACCCTCAAAAAGAAAATGAATCTTTCCATGGACTATGGCGCATTCGTCATGCGTGAGAGCGTACACGACTATGCCGTCGTTCCCGAAAGCCCCGCCGAAAAAGCGGGAGTGAAAGAGAACGATATCATTCTTGAATTCAACGGCAAGAAACTGGACCGCGACCATCCCATCGTGGACTTTTTGGAAAATTCCAACGTCGGCGACGAGGTGGAACTATTGATCTTCCGCGAGGGAAAGCAATTCTCAGTGAAAGCCGCCCTAGAAGAACGCAAATAAAAATACCTTCCTCGCCGAATGGTCATCTGCCTGGAGGCGGGGAGGGGTTTTTATTTGCTCCTAGTAGTTATAGATGTCCACCAGCAACCCGTTCTGATCCAAAAGATCAACCGGGCTGTGATACTGATTTACGATGTTATCACCGGTCCATGCCCATATCTGGTTGCTTAAGAAGTTCGCGTCGGCGGAATGTTGATTGAAGCATGACCGGTATGTGAAGTTACTTTCCAAATATTGCATACATGCGTAATCCGCCTGCGGAACCTGAGGGCTCGCCATGTTCGGCATTTGGCATTGACCGACGGACTGAATAAATTGCTGGCACTGGCCGGTAAAATCCTGCAGCTGCGATTGAGGGATGGACGGACACGTGTTCGGTAGTGCCGGAACGAACTTTGCCACATGGGCCATATACCCGGTGCACGCATTCAATCGAAGATTGAATGGAGCGGATGTGGAATAGAGATGGACCGTATCGCCGCTTTTCATGAGAATATCCGTCGCCGGCGCGAAACCGGTAGGATCATAAAGATTGACCGCCTGCGGTACGAATTCATTACCGACCTTCGATTTGACCATCCATCCGGTGACGTCGATCGTGCCCGTGGAATTATAGGCGTTATAGCTCAACGAGACCGTGCCGTAATTATAGATCGACGCCGCGGAAACGCCGGTGATGCGCACCTTGTGGAAGTAGGGAGAGATTTGGGCGGCGGTATATCCCGCCGGAATATCCGCCGGGTTTATAGCACTTGTTCCACCCGAGCCGGATGAAGGGGCGCTGGGCACCTGTTCTCCCGGCGGGATAGAAGGCCCGACTATGGGTGAACTGAGACTGGGAGCGCCGAGGAAGCTCCAGAATGATTTACCGGAAGAAGTGGAAGATCCTGCGGCGGAAGATGAGGAACTTGAAGAGACCGGCAACAGCGCATTGAAGCTATGTATCCCCTTAACCAAAGCTCCGGAATTATAAAGGTAAAGTCCGATGCCAAGGCCGACTATGAGAATGAGGATGAATGCGAGAATTTTTCCGCTCATATTAGATGACGATGTTCACCAATTTTTTATCCACATAGATGACTCGCTTCGGTGGCGTGCCGGCGAGCGCGGCCTTAACCTTCTCGCTCGCGAGCGCCATCTCCTTGGCGCCGGCCTCATCGATCGCCGCGTCCACGGAAGCCGTGTCCTTCGTCTTTCCATTCACCTGGAACACGATCGTGATCTTTTCCTGCGCGATGAGCGCTGCATCATACGCGGGCCACGGCTCGAAATCGAGATACGTCGCATTACCCATGAGCGACCACAGTTCCTGCGCCATGTGCGGAACGAACGGATGGACGATCTTTACAAGCGACGCCATCTCGTCTTTGGCGAGCGGCGTGGACGCCTCCAACTCATTTAAGAGTATCATAAGCGCCGAGATCGCGGTGTTGAACTTGAACGCCTCGATATCATCCCCCACTTTCTTGATCGTGCGGTGGAGCGCATTCGTAGCGGAAGGCTTTTTTGCCGATTCCCCCACTGGTGCCACTTCCGCGTGATCTAAAATGCCATTGCAATAATTCCAGAATCGCTTCAAGAACCGCTCAACGCCGAGGATTCCTTTCGCATCCCAAGGCGTCGCCTCGTAGAACGGACCAAGGAACATCAGATACATCCGCATCGCGTCCGCACTGAACTCCGCAACGATCTCGTCGGGATTTACCACATTGCCCTTGCTCTTGGACATTTTTTGTCCGTCGATGCCCATGATCAAACCGATATGCCGCATTTTCTTGAACGGCTCGACAAACGAAAGATGTCCTTCATCATGCAAAAACTTTGTGATGAAGCGCGAATAGAGCAAATGCATCACCGTGTGCTCCGCGCCGATCACATAGAGGTCCACCGGCATCCAGTGCGCCACTTTTGCCTTATCAAAAATCGCCTCGGCGTTGTGCGGATCCGGATAGCGGAGAAAATACCATGACGAGTCCACAAACGTGTCCAACGTCTCCGGATCACGCTTGGCATCGCCGCCGCACTGCGGACACTTCACGTTCATGAAGCTTGGCGAACCCGCGAGCGGTGCGACGCCCTGCGGACGATAATTCTCGAGATCCGGCAGCAGCACCGGCAATTCGCTCTCCGGCACCGGCACAATGCCGCACTTCGGGCAGTACACCATCGGGACCGGCGCACCCCAGTAGCGCTGGCGCGAGACGGACCAGTCGCGGATCTTGTACTGCGTCTTCATTTTTCCACCGACAGTTTTTGTGATTTCCGCCTTCGCTTTTTCGGAAACAAGGCCGGTGAACACCCCGGAATTTATCAACTCGCCATATCCGGTCCAGCAATCGCTTTCCGGACGCAATTCGGGCGATGCTCCTCCGGCCGCCGCACCGACCCCTCCGGGCATCCCAGGGATGATCTGCTTCGGCGCTATCACTTTTTTGATTGGTAACCTAAATTTTTCGGCAAATTCAAAATCCCGTTCGTCGTGCGCGGGCACGGCCATGATCGCGCCGGTGCCATAGGAACCCAGAACATAATCCGCCACCCAAATCGGGATCGCTTCCTTCGTGGCCGGATTGACCGCCGTCACGCCTTTCAATTCCACGCCAGTTTTGTCCTTCTCGTCCTCCTGGCGCATACGGTCGGTCTTGTGGGACGTTGCAGTCCTATATTCATCAACCTCCTTCAAATTTAAAATCTTCTCTTTAAGCTGATCAACGAGCGCATGCTCCGGCGCCAATACCAGATATGTCGCGCCGAATAATGTATCGGGGCGCGTGGTAAAAACAGTCACTTTAAGATCGGTTCCGCTCACCGGAAATTCCAGCTCCGCTCCTTCGCTCTTTCCGATCCAATCCTCCTGGCGCTTGATCGTGGCCGCCGGCCAATCCAAATCTTTAAGATCTTCAAGCAACCGATCCGCATAGTCGGTGATCTTAAGGAACCACTGCTCCATATCGCGCTCTTCGATCTCCGTGCCGCAGCGCTCGCACTTGCCGTCTATCACCTGCTCGTTTGCGAGCACGGTCTGATCCTTCGGACACCAGTTCACCTTGGCGTTTTTGCGATATGCCAACCCTTTTTTGAAAAGCTGGATAAAGAGCCATTGCGTCCACTTATAATATTCCGGCGACGATGTGTCGATCTCGCGATCCCAGTCGTACGAGAAGCCGAACATCTGCACCTGGCGGCGGAAGTTGGTGGTGTTCTCCTTGGCAATCTCCTTTGGATTCCTTCCTACCTTGATGGCATAGTTTTCCGTCGGGAGACCGAATGCGTCCCATCCCATCGTGTAGAGCACTTCTTTTCCGTGCATGCGCATGTAGCGTGCGTGGATATCCTCCGCGGTGTAACCCTTGGGATGACCCATGTGCAGTCCCGCTGCGGACGGATACGGGAACGTCTCCAGTTGATAATATTTTGGCTTCACCGAATCGTCGGCGGCCTTAAAGACCTTCTCTTCGAGCCACTTTTTGTTCCATTTTTCCTCGATCTTCTTTGGGTCGTAGGGAGCCATGCGTACTCTCTATTCTAGACCCGCGGGGCTTATTTCTCAAGGAAAACCCGCTGCGCGTTCTCCCAGATCTGCGCCTTCATCTCGTCGGGCGTTACGCCCTTAAGCTCTGCGAGGCGCGCAACGGCCTCCACCACATACGCGGGCTCGTTGCGCTTTCCGCGGAACGCCATGGGCGCGACGTACGGCGCGTCGGTCTCGGAGAGGATATTCTCGATCGGGATCAATTTTATCGCCTCGTCGTACTGGCCTTGCGCCATTCCCTTCCGCGGAGGGAATGTAATTGCGCCGCCGAATGTGAATGAGAATCCCATATCCATCAGACGTTGCGCATCGTCCGGCGTGCCGGTAAAGAAATGGATAACGCCGGGCGTGAGCTCCTCCGCATGCGGCTTGAGAAATTCAATCAAATCCTCGAATGCATTCCGGCAATGGATCATCAGGGGCTTTTCAACCTCTTTAGATAAGTCGATCTGCGCCAAGAACGCCGCTTTCTGTTTTTCTATCTGCGCCTCGCGCGGCTCGTCGTCATTGAAGTGGAAATAATCCAGTCCGCACTCGCCGATTGCGACGGTCGCCGGATCCCGCGCAAGCGCACGGTAATAGTCCATGTCGAACACCTCGCCACGCGAGGTGAACGCCTTCGCCGCTTCCCCACCGCCAAGCTCATCGGCATCGTGATACGACTTGCCGGTGTGGATCGGATGAAGCCCGATCGCGGCGTATAGCTCACCCGGATATTCATGTGCGAGATCCACGGCGGCGCGCGAGGTGTCCTTCTGCGTACCGACGTTTATCATCCGTACATCCGCATCCAAAGCCCGCCGGATCACCGCGTCGCGATCGGCGTTATAACCGGAAAATTGCACATGCGTGTGCGCGTCGAAAAAATGTTGGTCTTGTGCCATGAGCAATAGTATCCTATCATACCAAAGGCTTTTTGAGCTATCCAAGACTTCAATGAGGTAAAATCGATGTTTGAATTGATAGTAGTCCACATAAGCGCCGTGCCTGGAACGAGCGAGGAAGGCACTCAAACCAAAGTAGACCTCGGGAATCCAGAGACGAGCAAGATGCTGACCGCATTGAGATCGTTCACAAAAAAGATTCTCCTGGTTGGTGGATGCGATATGGAAGAAGTGATCCATGGTGTCCTCGAGGACAATGGGAAAATTGCCCCCGAGAAGGTTCTCTATGTCGACCGGGAAGCATCCAGGGTCCGTAAGGCGAGAGACACCGGAATCCACGCATGCCTACCAAAAACCTGCTGGACTCCCGGAGAAGAAAAACCTGCCAATGGAAGCATCCTCTGGCTTGTCCTCGACTTTCCTCGCGAGGTCGCGCTGATCGCCAGCGTACAAACACCGATGTATTGACCCGCAACCCCGCCGCATCGAGAACGCTGTTCTAGGTGCGGTATTTTTTTGCTACAATACGGGTATGGCGCACATCAATGAAAAGATCGATTTCGTCACCGGCGTGTTCGTCGTCCATGGCGACCGCGTCCTCTTGCGCAAGCACGATAAATATAAAATATGGCTCCCGCCGGGAGGTCACATTGAGCTCGACGAAGATCCGAACCAATGCGCGGTGCGCGAAGCAAAGGAAGAGGTCGGGCTTGATATAGTTTTGAAAAATTTCGAGCCGGTGGTTCATCATTTTAAAGAATCAAACGAATTGATACCTCCACGATTTTTGCATCGTCATTACGTCAGTGAAATACATGAGCATATTTCATTTATTTATTTTGCAACAACAGAGAGCACGGAGATTCAGCAAGGACCGAGCGAAATAAGCGACGAGATACGGTGGTTCACCAAGGAAGACCTCGATGATCCGGCATTCGGCGTCGGCGATGCCACTACCTATTACGCGCAAGAGGCCCTAAAAGCTCTTGCACAGCCATCATCATGAAACTCGTCATCGGCATCGTCGGTCCCCCGCTTGCGGGAAAAGAAACCTGCGCGAACGCGCTCGAGAGGCTCCTTTTGGAGGATGGCTATTCGGTGAGCCGCCACACATTTTCGGAGATCCTCCGCGAAACGCTCGACCTCTGGGGCATTCCGCATGGGCGCGACAATGAGCAAACGATGGCCATCATCATGAACGCAGAGACCGGCTTCAAGGACGGGGCGCTTTCACGCGCAATGAAATATCGGATCATAAATGAGGACGTGGACGTGACGATCCTGGACGGCGTACGGTGGCTCGGCGATGAAAAGATGCTCCGCAGCCTGAATGATGAAGGGATAAAATCCATCCTTATCTATATCACCGCCAATCCGGACGTCCGGTATGGCCGCCTCCTCGCGCGAAACCGCGCCGGCGAATCCGCAACGACACGGGAGGATTTCGAGCGCCAGGAAAAGGCAAAGACGGAAGTGGACATTCCCGATATCGGTAGCCGCGCCGAAATCATCCTTGAAAATAATTACGACGACGTGGAACATTTCCACCGCGACATCAATCGGGTGTACGAAAGCTTATTTGACTCGGGGAAATAACGTCTCCGGCTTCTTCGTCTTCAACGCGCCATCTTCGTGGACGATTGCCGCCTTGATTTTCTTTGACGTCTCCGGAAGGAATGGCACGATTTCGGTCGCGACCGCATCAAGCAATGAGACCAGGTTGAACAACGCCGCCGCGCGGACCCCGTCGTTCTTTATCTCCCATACCTTTCGCTCGTTCACGTAACGATCGCCGAAGGAGATCGCGGCCCAAATCGCGGCCAACGCATCGGGAAATTTATACTCGCCCAATTTTGCGTAGACCGTCCGCTTCATCGTGTCTATTGTTATATCAAAATCGCCGTCGAGCACTCCTTCCGCGAGCGTCTCCTTTTCCGCCAGCGTGAGCACCCGCGCGGCAAAATTACCGAGTCCGTTCGCCAGATCCGCATTGTACCGCTCCTTCATTTTATCTTCGGAAAAATCACCGTCATCGCCAAACGACACTTCGCGAAGCAGGAAATATCGCAATGCGTCGCTGCCATACCGTGCCGCGAGATCGAGCGGATCCACCACATTGCCGAGCGACTTGGACATCTTTGCGCCATCGTAGGTAAGGAATCCGGTAGAGATCACCTGTCCCGGTAACGGCAGTCCCGCGGACATGAGCATCGCCGGCCAGATCACCGCGTGAAAACGAACGATATCCTTCGCCATCACGTGCACATCCGCCGGATGTTCCTCCCATCCCTCCACGCCCACGATGGAAATATAGTTCACGAGCGCGTCGGCCCACACGTAGATAACCTGGCTCGGATCGTTTGGTACCGGGATCCCCCACTCTTTTTTTTCGCGCGAAAAACTTATATCTTCAAGCCCTTGTTCAACGAACGCACGGACTTCCCTGAATCTATGTGTGGGCGCGACGAATTCATTATGCGTTTCATAAAAATCCAAAAGTTTTTGCTGATAATTGGATAACCGGAAGAAATAATTCTCTTCGGTCACAAGCTCCGGCGCAACCTTGTGTTCCGGACAGAGCCCATCGGGCGTCAACTCATCCTCTTTCATGAACGCCTCGTGTCCTTTGCAATACAATCCCTCGTACTGTCCTTTATAGATATCTCCCGCGGCCTCCATGCGTCCCCAAATATCGTTGACCACCTCAATGTGGCGCTCTTCCGTCGTACGGATGAAGTCCGTGTTCGCGATGCCAAGCTTGGCCCAGGTTGAGCTCCAGATGTCCGCCATGCGATCGGTGTACGCATGGATCTCTTCGTCGTTCTTCTTCGCCGCATCCACCGTTTTTTGCGCGTTCTCGTCCACGCCGGTGGAAAACACCACGTGCTCTCCGCGCACTTCGCGCCATCTCGCCAGGGTATCCGCGACGATCGTCGAATACGCGTGGCCGATGTGCGGCTTATCGTTCACATAATAGATCGGGGTCGTGATATAAAATTCGTCGTGCGAGTCCATTGCAATAGCCTACTATTTTTTCCCCTCTTTCCGCAACTCTTTTCCTTCTCCACTCCTTCGTGCAAAAGCCATGGCATGATACTTTTGGGGCATTTAATCTGCATGCCCCAAAAGTATCATGCCATGGCTTTTGCGCGACGCTTTGTAGACCAATCCTGTACCACCTCCTGGAACGTTGCCGCGACCGGAACCGCGATAATGATACCCATCACGCCGCCGATCTCCGCGCCGATCAGGAGCGCGACGATGACAATGACCGGATGCAGGCCCACCGAGCGGCGGCTGAGCAACGGGATGAGGATGTTCGCCTCGAATTGCTGGGCGAGGATGAAAAATATCAGCGTATAGAACGCAAGCGTGGTCGAAGTGAGCAGCGCGGAAACGACCGCGACCGCGCCGGAAAGGATCGGACCCAGAAACGGCACGAGCTCAAAGAGTCCGGCGAGGATGGCGATCAGGAAGGCGTACCGCACGCCGAGCAGCGATAGGCCGGCCCATACGGTGAACCCCATGATCACGCTCAACAATATCTGCATCCGAAACCACGCGCCAATCAGCTGCTTTGACCGCTTATAGATCCGCATGATCCTCTCTTCGTAGTCCGGCGGCACGACGACCATCAGGAATTTTTCCACGCCATCGTGGCTGAGACTCAGATAGAACGAACTGATGAGCACCGCCGCCGCAAGACCGAAGCTTCCGAGCGCCTGCGAAAAAAGCTGGAGCGGCGAAGCGTTGCTGGCGATGAATTGTGAAGATACCTTTCCAACGAGCGAGCTGACCGATTGCGACGGCTGGAGATTGAGCAATATCCCCCATCCCCCAAGGCTCGCCTGATTGACGCCCGAAAAGATCGTGTTGATCTCCACGAGGAGGAATGGCACAAGGGTATAGATCACGAGAATGAAAACGATCAGCGCCGCGAGGAATATCAAAATGACGCTTACGCTCCGCGGAAGACTGACCCGGATCTCAAGAAAATCCACGACCCCTTCCAGCCCCGATGAGATGATGATCGCCAGAAACAATCCAAGGACGATCTGCCTGCCTTCGTAAAGCACCGCGACGAGAGCGACAAACGCGAGCAGGCGCCAAAGCGTTGCCCATGATACTTCAAATGTGGTCTTCTCGTTATTGCTCACGCTTATTGCTCTATGGTTAAAATTTTCTTAAATTGCACTTGTTTTTTATACGGACCCACGATCGCAAGATTGAGCCCTTTATCCTTCAATATCGCCTTCGCCACGCGAGCCACGTCGCGGGCGGTCACCTTCTTTATTCTATCCGTTAATACCTCCGGCGACAAAACCGTTCCGGAGAGCACCTCCTGGCCGCCATAAAAGCCGGCGAGGTCGTCGGATGTTTCAAGCCCCAGGATAAGGCCGCCGATCATATGATCCTTGGTCTTTTGGAGTTCCTTCTCCGGCACCATCACGTCGCGGATCGCGCGGCACTCTTCCAAAATGGCGCGAATGACCGGTTCTGTCTTCGTACGGTCGACGCCCGCGGAGACGGAAAGCAGTCCATGGTCAAGCGAGAGGTCCGCGCCCGCGCCGATGTAATACGCCGCGCCCATCTTTTCTCGGATACGCGTAAAAAGCCGTGAACTCATACCGCCGCCAAGCAGATCGGCGAGCACGCGCAGAGCGTAGCGCCGCTCGTCAAACATGCCGAATGCGCGAAAGCCAAGCACTAAATGTGCCTGATCGGATTCCTTGAACCACAGCTTTGTCTTCGGCGATGACTGCCGCTCGATCGTCCGCTTTTTCGGCGGCGCCGTACGCCGCGGCAGTGCGCCGAAATATTTCTCGATCTGCGCGACGGTCGCCTTTTCGCCGAACTTTCCCGCCACGACGACGACCGTTCCCGGCATCACATACCGCCGGTTGCGGTACGTGATGAAATCCGCGCGCGACAGTCGGTTGATGATCGGCTTCTCGCCGCCCACCTCCCATCCCGCCGGCTGATCGCCGTACACCAGCCGGTCGAATATCCGCTGAGCCCGCGCCGGAAGGTCGTCCTCATACATATTGATCTCCTGAATGATCACGCCGCGCTCCTTCGCTATCTCCGCCTCGTCAAACAGCGGATTGAGATACAGATCCGAGACGATCTCCAGGATCTTCGGCAATTTCTCCGCCTGCGCCTTCGCGTAATATCCCGTATATTCGGTCCCGGTGAACGCGTTGAACTGCGCGCCGAGCGCGGTGAGTTCGTGGGCGATCATTCCCGGTTCCGGCCGGTCGGTCGTCCCTTTGAACATCAAATGCTCCAGAAAGTGCGAAACGCCGTTCTGTTTTTTTTCCTCGTATTCCGATCCTGCCTGCACCAAAATGAGCACCGTTGCGGCAAGGTTCGCCGGCTGAGGAACCAGCATGATCCGCAGACCGTTCTTTAATGTGATCTTCTTTGCACCGTTCTTCATTATGTGTTGTTTGTATTGGTGATCGTCTGAATGTCGGATGCAAAGCTCTGTGCGCGTTCCACGACCGCCTCGCCGTAGGTCCACAGATAGCTCTGCCACCGGCCTCCCGCGTAATATTTTGCGGCCGTGCATCGCTCCTGGCTGAGCACCGCGCTATACAACGTCTGGCATCCCGTCATCCCATCCTTTAGATACAGCGCGGTGGCCACAAATGCATCGGAGTCGTTCCACGGCGACGGCGGGTTGTCTTTTGTGATCTGCGCAACGCCGGGTGCGTACATCTCCCACGTGGACGGCACGAATTGCGCCGGACCCATTGCGCCGCCGTACACGCCGTCCGCGTTCGGGCATGATACCATCATCTCGTTTGGATCAAGGTTAAGGGATTGAGTGATTGCGACAAAGAGCGGTTGGTTGGCGGGGCTCATCGCCGTTTGATAATTGCACTGACCGACATTCTGTCCGAGGGCGGACTCGCGGTCCAAAATGGCGAGGATGAATGCCGAATCCATGCCCGTGGCGTTGGAAGCGAGCTGCGCGTATTGATACGCATCCTCGAATGAAAGCTGTCCCCCGCCGAGCAGTTGGAAGATGCGGTTCCGGATCTGTGCCGCGGACGCCTGCGTCTGCACAAGGAGTGCCTGGTATTTCGATTCTTGTCCCTGTGTTTCCGCCAATAGCTGTGTCTTCTGGGATTTTGTGCTTGCGACCTCCTGCGCCTGCGCCGCCTGGTATGCCGCAGCGCTTGCGGCATCGGACTTCGATGCCTGGAACTGGTGAACCTGATCCTGCAGTTGTGATTGAAGGTTCGTGACCTGCTGGACCGTCAGCCGAAGATTATTCTGTAACAGCGTGATTGCCTGCGTCTGATCCCAAAAATCGGAAAGCTGGGGATTTTGGAGAAATGCCTGAACGAGGCTCACATGGTCGTTTTGATAAAGCTCCTGCATGAGGATCCCCATCGCTGTCTGTTTATTGATGATATTCGTCTGTGTCACCGCAATCTGCGATTCGGCGTCGGCGATCTGGTTGTTCAATTGCTGGAGGGTAAGGCTGGTCGCCTGGATCTGCAAGTTGAGCGACGCGATCTTGTCGTTCAGGATGCTGATCTGCCCGTTCAACGTCTTCCCCTGGGTTTGATAGCTGGAGATCTGGCCCTGATACTGGTTGATCTGGCTCTCAAGCTGCGCAAGCTGGCTCTCAAGCTGGCTGCGCTCAACGGAGGGATCCGTGCTGGTAGCCGTCGCACTTGTCCCGTCGCCGGAAGCTCTGGTAAAAAGCGTCGGTGCGGCCGCCGATCCGAACACCAAAGAGATCGCCGCCACGGCGATGATCCCTATACGCAAGCTTTTTGTGAGCGGTATGCGGATGATCCGTTCCTCCACCAGGTTCACGCGTGCCGCAAGCGGACCGAACGAGCTCCAGCTCCGGCCATTCGCCTTTTTAACGGAAACGTCCCCTAACACGCGGGGTTTCAAAGGCCTTTTCATTTACCCTTTTATTATAGCGCAAAAAGAAAAGATCAGAAAAAGTTCTTCAGGTCTTCGTATATGAGAGGGGTTCCGGCAATGAAATTATGATCGCGATAATCATAGGTATCACTTCCGATGTTTCGCACGATACCACCGGCCTCCATTACCAAAAGGGCACCGGGGGCAAAGTCCCAATCTTCTCCAAATCCATCAAAACAGACCCGGGCCTCCATTCTGCCGCCCGCCACCTGACAGAATTCGAAACCGGAGGCGTGATTCGCAAGCAAACCATACTTATTGGTAATATCGAGAAAGCGCTTAAGATTCTCGGCCTTACGGCGATTTGTCTCGAAGTATATGTTCGATTCCTTCAGTGAACGGTTGCTTATATGGATACCTGCTCCGTTCAGTTTTGCTCCCTCGCCTTTCGCCGCCGAATACATTTCCTTGGTCACAAAATTATAAATAAGCGAGAACACCGCCTCGCCTTCTTGTATAAGCGCAATCATGGTGGTGGAAAAAGGAATACCTCTTATAAAATTACCGGTGCCGTCGATCGGATCGACAAGCCAGAATCGATTCGCGGTGTTGTTTCCGCCGAATTCCTCGCCAAAGAACTCAATGGCGGGATAGAGCGCATGCAGGCGTTCGGCAATAAAATGTTCAGTTTTTTGATCAAGTTCCGTGACCGCCGAACCGAATGACGCCGCCTTAAAACCAATCGCCTCGACTTTTCCAAAATTCCTTGCGAGTTCCACGCCCGCCTCTTCTATCACCGGAGCGACCGAACTATAAAAGTTTTCCATCTCGTAACTATATCATATAAAAAAATACCCTTTCCCGGGTATTTTTTGATCTATTTATTCCTCCTTCGCGGCTTTGCCCGCGTCACGTTCGGCCTTCTTCTCTTCGGTCTCTACTTTGACAGCGGAGACGTCAACGGTCTCGACCGGCGCAATCACCTCTTCCGGAGCAGGCGGGGTCGCGGTAGCGATCGCGGTCTCTGCGTCAATGAGGAATGTCACGCCGCGTGGACGCTTGAGATCCTTCACGTAAATGGTCTTGTCCAGTTCATCCAATACAGAAAGATCAACGACGATGCCGTGTGGGAGGTCTTGCGGGAACGCCTCCACTTCGATCTCGGACATTGATTTGTTTATGACGGCGCTCTGCGTCTTGATTGCGGGAGCCTCACCGATGAATTCCAACGGCACATGCGCCTTGACGAGCTCGTCCATGCGCACCTGGTGCAGATCGACGTGAATGACTTCGCTCGTGATGGAGTGGCGCGCCACCTCGTGGATCATCGCGGACTTCTTTTCCTTGCCAAGCAACAATGTCACCACGGACGTGGAGCCTGCCTCTTTTAATACCTTATTGAATTCCTTTGCGGGAAGCGCGAGGTGAATATTCTCGAACCCGTGGCCATAGAGCTCTGCGGGAATAAGACCCTCCCGGCGGAGTGCCTTCACTTTTTTGCCCAAGACGTCGCGTGTTTTGACTGATAAATCCATAGGCAAGAGTATAACAAAAAGCCCGCTTGCATGCAAGCGGGTCCGATCTTCCTTGTCAGCCGAAGCTGATAAAATCCGGAGTGGAGAGTGCAATCTCGAAAAGCGGTTCAAGCAGGTTGCGGAAGTGTACCACTTCTACGAGTTCCCTTCCCCATATGCTCTCCTCGGTATCGAGATACATGCGGCCGGTTTTATGGTCGGTGATAGTGGCACACCCAAGAGCGAACACAATATCAAGCTGTCTCTCTTCGATGATCAATGGACCCGTATCGGTCCACGTGAATCCGAGTTCCAAGGAATTAGGAAGTCTGCCGTTCAGCTCCTTCATTACCGTGTACAGGAAATTTTGCCATGCCGGATTAAGAAAAGCAGGGAAATCCCGGACCGAATGGCACATTTGAGCGTATCTCATGAATCCCAAGATCAGCTCCTCGAGGCTCAGCGTAGGTTTATAAATCCGTTTTTCCAGTTCTCTCATGCATACCCCCATGCACAGGTCTTACTGCCAACACCATACCACATTTATTTAAAATTGAACAGGTCAGCTGATCCCGTTAAAAAGCTTCAAACGATCAATGACGATCTTCTGTATCGCGGCCACCGACGGCGCGACAAGTTTGTACGGCGCGATCTCGTTCGGATCTTTCAGGCCCTCTTCCACTCCACGACGCCACGCAAGGCGCAGCTCGCTCGAGACATGGATGATCGTCATTCCCGCCTTTGCTGCGGCAGTGAAGTCCGCATCTTCCGTGCCGGATCCACCATGCAACGTCATGAATTTCGAGTTTCCGGCGCCCACAGCGGCGATCGCCGCCTTGATTGCAACGATGCGCGGAACATCCAGATGTTTATGCTCCGCATCCGCGCCGCCGGTCGTCATGCTCTTCAGCAGGCCGTGCATGTTCCCCACCGCCGGCGCGAGCACGTCAATGCCCGTCTCTTGCACAAACCGCACCGCTTCTTCCGGCGTGGACATCGTAAGCGATGCCTCCGGCCGCGCGTCTATGATCTCGGAGTTGGAACCGATATAGCCGATCTCACCCTCTATTACGATATTCGGGTTGATTGCGCGAATGGCCGCGACCGCCTCCTTTGTATTCGCAATGTTCTGCTCCATCGGTAAAGATGAATTATCAAAAATGATCTCGTCGAACCCTGCCTCCGCCGCCTCCTTCGCCTTATCGAGCGAATGAGTGTGATCCGCATTCAGGAATATCGGATAATCATATGTGTCGCGCAAGCTTTTGATGAGCGCCGCCGCCTGGCGCACGCCGATGAACTCACGCTCCCCTTCCGACACGCCGATCAGCACCGGCAATTGCAACTCGCGCGCTGCGGCGAAGATCGCCTTTAACGCGCCGAGGTCCGAGATATTGAAATGGCCTATGGCAACATGGCGCGCATCTGCATCGGCAAGGACTTCACGGAGGGTCTTCATATCGTCTTCGGGCGATAGTTTTTCGGCGCGGCTTTGAGAAGTTTTAAAAGAGCAGCTTTGGAGAGCAACCCGGTCTGTGCGCCAAAGAACTGCACCACATGCATGGATTCTATCGGTGCCCAGCGCAACGCGTCATATACCGAAAGGCCGTAGACGAGACCACAAAAGAATCCCGTGGAGAACGCGTCGCCCGCGCCCGTGCGCGAGATCGGCGGCTTGGGATCCGGATATGGCGGCATAAAATATTGATTGATACCGTCGGAAGCATATGCGCCTTTTGGACCATCCGTGATCACCACCACCTTTGGGCCAAGCGCATGCAATCCTTTGAATAACATCTTGATATCCTCGTTCTTGGTATGGAGGATGAACGCGGCCTCTTCGCGATTTACAAAGAGCACATACGTGTGTTTATAAATCTCGCGCAATGCCTTCGCGCCGAAGCGAAGCTGGAAAGTGCCCGGGTTGAATCCCATCTTTACGCCCGGATGCTTCTTCAGATATTCCGCCACTTTTTTATGGAACGGAAGCGTGTGTTCCGCGATGGACGAGAAATAAATCCAGCCCGCTTTGGAATCCAAACGGCGCGGATCGAAATATTCATATTGCTGATGCTTGATGAGGATCGTCCGCTCCGCCTTGAAGGTCAGCACGAAATGATAATTGGTTGGCTTGCTTTTATTAACCTTCACGTATTCCGTGCTTACCCCTTCTTTGTGATAGCGATCCAAAATCTCCGTTCCGTAATGGTCGCCCCCGATCGCAGTGACGATGGCGGTATTCAAACCGAGGCGCGCGGCGCCGACCGCGACGTTCGATGCATTCCCTACCGCAGGTGCAACCGTGAGCGACTCATATGGGATCTTGTCCGCAAACGGCATTTCGAGTTCCGGATGCTCGTGCGACTTGTCCCACTCCACCTTGGCCTCCTTGAGCCCGATGAACGCGTCCATCACCACGTCGCCGATGCATATCACGTCGTATTTCTGTTTCATAGCTTTAATTGTACATGATTATTTCTCCGCGTTATAGAGCGCCATCACTTCGGCCGCAGAAAGGGCGCGATTGTACATGCGGAGGTCGGCGACAGGACCATTCCAATAATCCCCCGACGCCGCAGTGGACGATCCATCTGCGCCGATGAGCCAGGGATAGCCAGCTCCATAATATAAATTGCCGATTAGCGTGGTAGATGCTACCGCGACTCCATTTATCCATAGAGTTTGCACAAATCCATCATAGGTACATCCCACTTGATACCACGTATAAGCCTGTATACCATTGGCAAGAGACTGGACATACCCCTGAGTAGACGGACCGACCCCAATGCCACAATCAAAATTGTGACTTCCACCATCTCCCATTTCAAAAGGGCCAAGATTGACAGTTCCTCCGGTAAAGTTATTAAAAAATCTTTGATAATATGAACTGGCCGTGGATTTCTGCACCCAGGCGAAAACTGAAATACGGGAGACCTGGAGAACGGAAGGGGTTCCCAAATTCATTGGACTATTGTTCCCATCAAAATTTCCTGCGGAGCTCCCGATTTTCCCCGATACCCACTGAGTTCCGAGCATTCCAAGCCACGTTCCGTTATCTTTGTTCCCGCTCTGGTCATGCACTATTGTTCCCGTTCCCTCGGTAAGCGGCCAATATCCCACAAGCCCTGAGGGACTAAATAAGGGAGAGATGGAGATACTGGATCCTTTGGCATTCACCTCGGGATAATAGGTGTCCAAAGGATTCTGGGCATATTGTGCTTTGTATTTCTGGGATTCAAAAAGGCTCGTGATCTCATATTGGGAACCGTTTGAATAGTAGGAATAGTAGAGGCCGGTGGAGGTGTTGTTGGTAGGGTCTGCAGGGAGAGATCCCAAAGGGGCGTTCATAGACATCTTGGAGAAGTTGATAGGGATCCATCCAGTGCCATCCACATCCTTGTAGCTCTGGGGAGAAGTGCATTGATAGGTGTATCCGGAAGAAAGCGCGGGA
>CAZXCH010000010.1:0-4339 GCA_964639165.1 uncultured Candidatus Saccharibacteria bacterium
AAGCGTGACCGGCAATACGACGCCCATCCAAAGCCTCGATCTTTCCTTCCCGGCCGGAGGAACCATCGCGGCAGTCTATAAGAACGCGGGCGATTCCGTGAACGCAGGTGATGTACTGGTACGCCTTGATACGAGCGGCCTTCACGCCCAACTCGCCCAGGCGCAGGCGGCGGTGGACGCCGCGCAAGCGACGCTTCAGGGGCTCCAGGCAGGACCGACACCGCAGGCGGTCCAAGTGGCACAGGCCGCCGTGGCAACAGCACAACAGTCGCTCGCGAACACGTATACAAGCGTCCCCAATGCAGTCACCGATGCGTACGCAAAAGCGAATGACGCGGTCCGAAACCAAGTGGGAACGTTCTACAGCAATCCGGATTCGAGCAATCCGCAGCTTTCGTTTTCCGTCAACGATCCGCAGGTCATGAGCAACGCGAACTTCCAACGAACGAAGGTAGGGCAATCACTGAGCCAATGGCAAGCCGATATCAATGCGCTTTCTTCCACCGCATCGGCATCTACCCTCGCGCAGGCATTGCAGAATGCGACCAATTATCTTGCCACCGTCACCACCATGCTCAATACCGATGCGAACGCCGTGGTGGACGAGACGGGGCTCTCGGCAAGCGTGACGGCCACCTATAAGAATGACGTGGCGAGCGCGCTGACCGAGGTCAGCTCCGCCGCGACCGGCGTGAACACGATCCAGCAGAACCTCGCTTCCGAACAGGCGGCAATCGCGCAGGCGCAGGCGCAATTGAATCAGACCATGGCCGGTTCGACCCCGCAGGCGATCGCCGCTCAGCAGGCGCAGGTGGAACAGGCACAGGCGAATGTGCAAAATATCAACGTGAGCATCGCGAACGCAACCCTCTCCTCCCCCATCAGCGGGGTCGTCACCGTGCAAAACGCGAAGGTTGGACAGATCGCGGTGGCCGGTCAGACCGTCACATCGATCATCTCGGCGAACAATTTCGAAGTTGACACCTACGTGCCGGAAACCGACATAGGCAAGATCGCGATCGGAAATCCGGTCGATATGACATTCGACGCGTTTTCCGGAGAGACGTTCGCCGGCAAAGTGTTCTATATCGATCCCGCGGAAACGATCCAGAGTGGTGTCGTGGATTATCTTGTAAAGATATCATTCGTAAAACCCGATCAACGCATCAAGAGCGGGCTGACCGCCAACCTCGACATCAAAACGCAGACAGACGAGAATGCGCTCATTCTTCCCCAATTCGCGGTCGTACAGAATGTGAGCGGTACCTATGTGGATATCCTGCAGAACGGGTCCGAGACACAGGTGCCGGTGACGCTCGGTATCCATGATCAGAACGGCAACGTGGAGGTCGCTTCCGGCGTGACCGAAGGTGAACAGGTCATCAACGTCGGGCTAAAAACACCATAGCATCTGAATGAATGATCGAAGTCCAGAATCTTAAAAAGGATTATATCGACGAAGGCGAGATCACGTCCGCATTGCGCGGCGTCTCGTTTACGATCAACAAAGGCGACTTTGTCTCCATCATGGGGCCGTCGGGTTCCGGAAAATCCACCCTCGTGCAGATATTGAGCTTCCTTGACCGCTCAACGGGCGGCAGTTACACGTTCCTCGGCAAAAAGATCGACGATCTGTCGGACGTCGAGCTTGCGCACATCCGCAACAAGAGCATCGGCTTTGTCTTCCAGTCGTTCAACCTTCTCACGCGGCTCTCCGTGTACGAGAACGTTGAGATCCCGCTCATCTATTCCGATGTGCCGGTCGTTGAACGAAAAAAGATGATCGAAGATGCGGTGCGTAGCGTCGGCCTGGAAGAAAAACTATACGTGGAGACGGCAAAACTTTCCGGCGGACAAAAACAGCGCATCGCGATCGCCCGCGCGCTGGTGAACGACCCGGACATCATCTTCGCCGACGAACCGACGGGAAACCTGGATTCGGTATCCGGCGCACAGGTGATGAGCATCCTCGACGGATTGAACCATGCCGGGCGCACCGTGATCCTCGTAACCCACGAGACGAACACCGCCGAATTCGCCGATCGGATCATCCGCCTGCGCGACGGCTCGATCGAAAGCGATACGCCCGTCAAAAATCCTCGTCATTCAAAGAGCGAATTTTTCAAATAATATACACCAATGCGCGTAAGCGACCTCATTAAATCATCGCGGGCCACCCTCAAACACGGCAAAATGCGGTCGCTTCTGACCATGCTCGGCATCGTGATCGGCATTTCGTCCGTGATCATTTTGATGTCCATCGGCGCCTCGGCGCAGGACTATATTCTTGGCCAAGTGCAAGGGCTCGGCTCGAACCTGATCATCGTCATCCCGGGCGGCACGAATAATGGAAAGCTCTCATCCCCTGCCTCGGCACAAGGAATCATCATTACCACCCTGAAACAGACCGACGTTGACGCACTCAGCCGCGATCCATCCGTCGCGGCGGTGACGGAAGAATCGCGCGGACAAGGCACTGCGGCGTTCGGCGACAATAGCGAGGTCGTCACATTCGACGGCGTACCGGCCAACTTCTTTACCGTGCGAAATTTTGAGGTGCAGAACGGCTATGCGTTCACCGATGCCGACGTGCAGTCGTATAACCACGTGGCGGTCATCGGCTCGTCGCTTGCCGACACGCTCTTCGGCGCCGGGTCGGATCCGGTCGGACAATACATCCAGGTCAAGAACATCCAGTTCCGCGTCATCGGCGTGCTTGTCCCGAAAGGCACCGGCGCGTTCGGCATCGACCAGGACAACCTCGTCCTCGTGCCGATCACGGTCGGGCAAAAACAGATGCTCGGCACGGATTACTTTACCGACGTCATGGTGCAGGCAAACGCTTCGTATAATATTGATTTCGCAAAACAGCGCGTGCAAACAATTTTGGAACAAGATCATAACATCACCGACCCGGCGAAGGATGACTTTACGATCGAGACCCAGCAGGACGTACTCTCGTTGCTCGGAAACATTACCAATATTCTGACGCTCTTTCTTGCCGCAATTGCTTCCATCTCGCTCGTCGTGGGCGGCATCGGCATCATGAACATCATGCTCGTGTCCGTCATTGAGCGCACGAAAGAAATCGGCCTCCGTAAATCCGTCGGTGCCACAAACAACGACATCCTTCAACAGTTCCTCGTGGAATCTGTGATGCTCACCTTCATTGGTGGCGTGATCGGCATCGCAATCGGCGGACTGGTGGTAGGCCTGGCATGGCTCGTCATCACAAAAGGATTCGCTATCGCGTGGACGTTCGAATTCCCATTATCGGCCATTCTGCTCGCCGTTGCCGTCTCCAGCGTCACCGGCATTGCTTTTGGCATCTATCCGGCGCAACAAGCGGCAAGAAAGAGCCCGATCGAGGCGCTTCGCTACGAGTAGGACGTGCTTTTGAAAACCAGCGGATTAATGGTTTTTTTATGATGCTATTCGTAATTCAGCTTGATAGTAGAAGAATAAAAATCCCGGCTTGTTCCGGGACTTTTATTGATCGTAGATGATCTAATTATGCTCTGGCTTTCTTTGCTGATTTTGCTCTTTTTGCAGGCTTCTTCTTTGCCGCTACCTTTTTTGGAACATATGTCTTGACCATCTTTTTGGCTTCGGCATTGATCTTCGTCCACTCCGCCTTCAAATCCTTGGCGGCAGCAATCATATCGGCAGCGGTCATCTTTTCCATCGAGCCGTAACGCTTGACCGCCTGGTCGACCATCTTTGCATATTCTTTCGCGCCAAGCTTCTTTGCAACCTTGGCGTTCTTTGCCACTTCCTTTCGCGCAGCAACGACCCATTTTTTTGCCTTGGCTTTTGTTTTCTTATCGGAAAGTAAATAGGCTCCGGCTGCAGCCGCGATCGCGGCCGCGGTCACCGCACCGCCGATTTCCCACGCTTTCGCATTATTCGACTTCTTTTTTTTTGCCATAATATCGGATGTTTTTATTACATTTATAATTTCTTCGACCTTGTCTTCGTCTTTTTGAAAAGATTCTTCGCGAACATCAAAAAACGCTCGAGGCGGAATCCTTCCTTCTTGATATCATTCCGCAGACCGCCAATATCCTCGCGAAACAAGATCGTTTCCTCCTTTACCTGCCTGGTAATTTCTTTGACATCGCTCAACACCTTTGCAAGATAGATAAGAGCGATGGTGAGCGCAATCCCAACGATGACCACGACGATCGTCGTCACAAAGAAAAATATGTCCGCGTGAATCAATGTGGTCATATGTTGAATTATAACATAGGTGTCTCGGCTTGTGCGCCGTTAAGCCGGTTCAACGCTTTCTGTTTGTCCGCGAGCGGGAGGCGCGTCTTCCGCACCGCACGGCCGAGCA
>CAZXCH010000010.1:4349-16770 GCA_964639165.1 uncultured Candidatus Saccharibacteria bacterium
CATCATACTCGTCTCGTCATACGTCTTGCGGTCCACGGGATACGGCGTTGCATCCTTGCCGCCATGGGCGAAGCTGTAGCGAGCGGGATCTTCGTACGACGGCGCAGCGCCATAGATGATCTCTCCCACAAGCGCGAGCGCGCGGACGGTCTTTGCTCCCACCCCTTGCGTGGCGAGCAGCTTTTCGTAGTTCTCCGGCTTTTCATCCGTCACCTTTGCCAAAACTTTCTCCAAATATTTGCTCTTTGAAAAATCCTCAAACACGACGGGGTGGGTGGTAAACTCCACCGTCTCGAGATTGAGCAGGGTGAGTTGCTGGCTCGCACGGCCGTCGCCGCCGATCTGGATTTTTGCCATCTGCGAAAGCTTGGATGAATATTTTCGCAAGAGCGTGATGTCTTTCATGAGCGTCGCATAGCCTGCGTGCGTAAGCTCGGTGGAAATCTCGCGGGTCTTGTCGCTTTTTGCGGCACTCAGATCAAGCACGGTCTTCAATGTAACCGGCGACGAGATGCCGGAATGCGGGTCCGACACGAGATCGTTCACATTCTCTGAATACCAGTGATAGCGCCGCGCCGACTGTTTCTCCGCATTCATCCCCTGCTGTACGACCGCCCACGCCCCGCCACGAGAGAAAAAGAACGCGTGATGATAGAGCTGAAATCCGTCCTGCACAAGCGCGGAGTCCACTTTTGCGCTCATCTTGGAGTTGTAGACAAGTTTGTTCGTCTGCGCGACGGGCATCGCCAAGCGCTCACCCCACGCCTGGATTTCATCCGGCGTCTTACGGGATGTCTTCCCCTTTCCGCCGGCGATCACGATGCCAAAGTCCGCCTCGTGCCCACGGATCGCTTCCTTGAGGGCTGCCGTTAAAATGGTCGTGAGACCGGATGCATTCCAGTCGAACGCCAACACCGTGCCAAGCGACTGAAACCACGCCGGGTCGGCAATGCGCTTGATGAACTCATCCGGGCCATATTCGGCCACAAGCACATACATCATCTCCCGGCCGAGCTTCACCATGCGCTCAAAAAGCCACGGCGGACATTTGCCGTAATCAAGCCCGAAAGAGGCTATGCCACGCTGGATCATGCCTCTATTATACTGCTTTAAGGGAGGCTTAGAGCAACCCGCTTATGTCCCGCACCGTCAGCACTACCATCAGCGTAAGAAGTAACGCAAAGCCGATGCCATTGATCCACGCCTCCACTTTGTATGGCATGGCCGAACCTTTTATTTTTTCTACGAGCACCACAAGGAACCGGCCGCCGTCGAGCGCCGGGAACGGGATGCAATTAACGATCATCAGATTGATGGAGATGATCCCGAGGAACTGCAAAAGATATGCGAGTCCAATCCTACCCGTCTCTTCCGCAATGCCGAAAATACCCACGGGGCCGACGACATCGGCAGGAATAGACGCGTGAACAAATATCTGCTTGATCAACTCATAGAATGCCTGAAGCGTAAGCCACGAAATGATCGCGGCATCCTGGAGACCGTCCCACAACGCTTTAAAGAAATTTTCCCGCGCCGCGCCGCCTTCTTCCAACGCGACGCCAAGCGCGCCCTGATCCGCTGGCGCGTTCACGCGCGGGGTGACCGTATACGTGATATCTTTGTCATTCCGGATGATCGTGACGGGGATCTGCTGTCCTTTATTGGCGTTGATATAATTGATGAAACTTTGCGAGTCGGTATAACCCTTCACCACATCGCCCGACTGGATTCCCACCGCAGCCGCAGGCGAACCTGCCTGCGTTGCCGATATCACGAGTGTTTGCGGAACGCCGACCATAAACACCACGGCAATGAGCAGCCAACCGAGAATGAAGTTCATGAATACCCCGGCGAGCACTATCACGCTTTTTTTCCACGCCGGTTGGTTATAGAACAATCGGGCTTTTTCCGCCTCGATCATCGGTACTTGAGCATCGTTTTTACCCCCGGCGCCTTCCTCCGGACTGATGCCCTCGAATTCTCCCCGTTCCCCGGAAATGCGCACAAATCCTCCGAACGGCAGCCAGTTGATGCTATATTCCGTCTCGCCGAACTTCTTCGCAACCATGCGCGGCGGGAAACCGATGCCGAACTCGTCAACTTTTAAGCCAAATAATTTGGCCGCAAAAAAATGTCCTGCCTCGTGGCCGAGAATAAGGACGGAAAGTCCGATGACAACAAGAACGATGATGAGAATAGTGGTGAACATAAGCAACTATGAAATCCTATTAAATATACCAGATAACCTGCTTTAAAAATACTTGACGGATATCTATGCGAAATGCTTTAATGATGTCTGCAACTGCCATATTCCGGAGGTTTCTGTGCTAAGAAGATTGTTTTGGATCCGAACGTTCCAAATACTGACCGTGCTATTCTTTGCCGCAATGATAGCATGCATCATCGTTGGCAAGATAACCGATGATCTGCAATCATCCCTTTGGGGAATAACATTTATGCAATGGCTTTGGATCGCCATTGCTTTTCTACCGTTATACTGCGGCTCGCTCATCGCTGCCCTGGAACTTTCCAAGAGAAAAAACGATACATCACCCCAGGAGGAATCCTCTTGAGGTGGTTTTTTTATTCTCCTAACTCCGCAAGATTTGAATTCACCATCGCTTCCACTTCGGCGTTGGCCCTGTCAACGGCTTTTTGAACCTTCTCCTTCCCTTTAAAAGCGTCGTCCTCCGTGATTTCTTTTCTGCCTTCGGAATCCTTCAATCGCTTGACCGCGTCCTCGCGACGCGCACGGATCTGGATGCGCGTTGCCTCGGATATCTTTTTTACAAGCTTGGACATTTCGTCGCGGCGCTCGTCGCCGAGCGGCGAAAGCGTGGCGCGAATGGTATTTCCGTCGTTGTTAGTGGAAAGCCCGAGGTGCGCGTCATCGATTGCCTTCATAACCGCGCTGATTGCGCCAGGATCCCAGACCGTAATCTGAATGGTACGCGGCGGAAGCACGCTCAAGGAGCCGAGTTCACGGATGCTGAGCTGCTGGTCATAGAGACTCAGCCGGATGTCCTGGATCATATCCGGCGACGGCCGATTGCCCCGGATCTGACCGAAGTCCTGTTTAAGCTTCGCCGTTACGGTGACGAGCGCGACATCAAGATCTTTTACTATTTGTTCGAAAATGGTCATTTCATTAATGCTTCAAGTTGTAATCGCGGATTGAGACTGAAGTTATTCACACCTTCATATAATTTTAATGTTTTGTGCCAGAACTGCGATTTTGCCTTTGACGGCGTTTCCCACGCCAAGGTCATTATAACCGCATCCAGGAATATCCGTAAACTAAAGTCTTCCGGGTCGATAAGCTTCTTGATAAAGTCGCGACGGCCCGTTGGCGTTGTTTTAAGGAACGCTTCGGCAAGTTCCAGATTCTTCAGGAATGCCTCGTCATGCAACATCCGCCACGCGATGCCCGGCTTTCCAAGCGAGCGCTTGGCGAGCGCTGTCGCCTTGGCTTTCGTAAGATGCTCCTCGCTTACCAACAATTTCTCTATATCTTCCGTCGCCACCGCTCCAAAGTATATTTTAGGCAAGCGCGATACGATCGTCGGTAAGATACTCTCGATGTCCGATGTGATAAAAATAAGAAGTGAGCTTGCCGGGGGTTCTTCAGTGATCTTAAGCAACGCGTTCTGCGCCTCGGTGGTCAAGAGCTCGGCGTTATCTATGATCAGCGTGCGCCGCGCGCTCGCGTTCGGCCGCTGCCATAGGAACATCTTTACCTCGCGCGCCGCGTCGATGCCAATTGAATCCCCGCTCGCATCGGTGTCCAGTATCTTCATGAATGCGACATCGATGATCTTGGTATCCTGCAAGACCTCTTCATGCTCGGTTGTCGCGTCGCGCGGCGGCTCGAACACGCCTTTTTCAAGATAATGCCCAAGCGCGGCCGCAACCGTCCGCTTTCCCACCATCGACGGCCCGACAAAAATGTAGCCGTGGCCAAGCACGCCCCGGTCGTTAAGGTCTTTCAGATCTGCAATAATTGCTTCGTGGCCGATCATTTATCGCTTATTGAGCAGCGTCCTCTTATACGTGTCCAAATGATTCAAAATGAGGCCGGTGCCCTTTGCCACGCAGAAAAGCGGGTCTTCTGCCACATACGCTTGCACGCCAAGGAATCGCTCAAAGAACTCGGGTAAGTGGTGTAGCTGAACCGAGCCGCCGCTCAAAATGATCCCTTTTTCCATAATGTCCGCTACGAGTTCCGGCGGTGTCACATTAAAGACGTTCTGCACGGACGACGCGATCTCGATGAGGAGTGGATTCAGCGCCTCCGCGATCTCGTTGGAGTTGATGACGACGTCTTTCGGCAAACCGGTTACGAGGTCGCGCCCGCGTACCTGGTATTCCATTTTCTCCTTTGTTGGCATCGCCGAGCCGATCTCTATCTTGACCTGCTCCGCAGTCTGCTCGCCGATCGCAAGTGCATACTTCTTTTTGATGTAATCCATAATCGCCTGGTCGAACTTGTTGCCGGCGATGCGAAGTGAGTTCCACGAGACAATATTGCCGAGCGCAATCACCGCTTGTTCGGATGTGCCGCCGCCGATGTTGATGATCATATTTCCGCTGCGCGCATTGATCGGGATGCCGGCACCAAGCGCGGCGAGGATCGGCTCACGGACGATGAATGCATTGCCCGCGCCCGCTTCGCGCGCGGCATTCATCACTGCGCGGCGTTCGGTCTGTGTGATGCCCGCCGGAACGGAAATGACGACATCCGGCTTAAGGATATTGAACCAGCCCGACGCCTTCGAGATGAAGTACGTGAGCATTGCCTTCGTAATATAGTAATCCGCAATCACGCCATCCTTGAGCGGGCGGTATGCGATGATCTCATCAGGCGTGCGGCCGATCATTTCTTTAGCCTCGGAACCTACGGCAAGGACGGTATTATCGGGTTGCGTAAGCGCCACAATGGTGGGCTCGTTGATGATAAATCCCTTGCCGGGCACAAAAACAACGGTGTTAGCCGTGCCCAAATCGATGCCGATTTTCTTTCCGAACATGCTTGCTATTATAGGCGAAAAAGGACCGTTGCGCAATTATCGCTGTGAAATAAAACCGGGTCGGCCTATTTAGGTTGACCCGGCAATGAATGTGGCTCTGGAGGAGATTTTTTGAATGCAACATGGAACCCCCATTGGCCAAGCAAAAACGATAGACAGAGAAGTGCAAGGAATTCGAACGGGGCTGGCTGCCAGTTTTGATTGATAGTCCAGACAAAAACGCATAGCATTGCAAGTCCCGCGACCGCATACACAAAACGTTTTATCATCCGATGTCTCCCGATATCTCATAATATGAGACCACATTTATTGAAATAATACAAGCTGCTTTGTACAAATTATATTCTGGTGATGTCGGCTCCAAGCTGGCGCAATCGCTCATCAATACGTTCATATCCCCGATCGATCTCTTCCACACCGTCCACTTCGGAGACGCCACTCGCGACAAGCGCGGCGAGGATGTCCACCATGCCGGAACGGAGATCGCGTACGGTGAGGCTCTTGCTCGTAAGCGGGGTCGGACCTTCTATTGTGGCAAAGTGATAATGATTCTTTCCTTGCAAGCGACACGGATCGTTCGGTGGGCAGTCGGTCGTCACTTTTATCTTTGCGCCCATCTCGTTGAGGTCCATCGCGAACGCAAAGCGGTCTTCGTAGATCGTTTCGTGGATGGTGGATACGCCATGCGCCTGCGTGAGGAGCACTGCGAGCGGTTGCTGCCAGTCGGTCATGAATCCGGGATGGACGTCAGTGCGAATCTCAAGCGCCTTCAGCTCCCCTGCTTTCCAGAATGCGATGCCATCATCCGTCACTTCGTATTCACCGCCCATGCGCCGCACGGCGTTGAGGAACGTAATGAGATGTTCCTGAATTGCGCCCTTGAGCATGATGCGGCCGTTTGTGGCGATCGCGAGGCACGCCATGGAAACGGATTCGTTGCGATCCGCGAGCGTACGATGTGTGACGCCGTGTAGCTTCTCCACTCCTTCGATCGTGATAGTGCGCGGCGGGCAAAGCTCCACGATTGCTCCCATCTTTTGAAGCATCTTCATAAGCTCGATGATCTCCGGCTCGAGCGCGGCATTCTTGATGACGGTCTTTCCCTTTGCGAGCACGGCGGCAAGCATGATGTTTTCCGTCGCGCCAACGCTCGGGAAGCGCAACTCTATCTCCGCGCCATGGAGGCCGTCCTTGGCCCAGGCATGATAGCTATCCTTCGTGATCTCAATTTGTGCGCCGAGCTTTGATAGCCCCTCCAGGTGAATATCCACCGGCCTCGGCCCGATCTTATCCCCGCCCAACACCGGCACCTCGGCCTCGCCCGTCCGCGCGAGTAGCGGCCCGAGCGCGAGGATCGGAATGCGGTTGCGCCGCGAAAGCGAAAGGACGCGGTTATTCTTTATTACAGGCGTCGCGATATTCACCACCGGTCCGGCTTTCGTGATCTCGCTGCCGATGTTCTTCAAAAACTCCACAATGATATCGATCTCGCCGATCGTCGGCACGTTTTCCAAAATGCACGGCTCGTCCGTCAAAAGCGACGTGACCATCATCTTTGACACGGCGTTCTTCGCTCCTGCGATCGTGATCTCGCCGAACAACGGCTTGCCTCCTTTAATAATAAATTTTGCCATGGAGGAATTCTTCAAGCTTATCAATATGTACGCGCTCCTGCGTGCCGGTATCGCGGTCGCGCACCGTCACCGTGTTCTTCTTCTCCGCATCGCCCTCGCCAAGCGTGTCGAAATCCACCGTGATGCAGAACGGCGTGCCGATCTCATCTTGTGCGTAGTACCGTTTACCGATGTTGCCGCGGTCGTCCCACGCCACCGGGAATTTTTTCTGCAGGCGTGAATGGATCTGCCGAGCGAGATCAACCAACGCCGGCTTATTGGCGAGCAGTGGGAACACTGCGGCTTTGTATGGCGCGAGACGTGGCGGGAGTTTTAGGTAGACCCGATCGCCGTCTTCGGTATATGCGGCGAGCATGGTCATCGCCATCAGACGATTGATGCCCACTGCCGGCTCGATCACATGCGGCACGAATTTCTTGCCGGAGGTCGGATCGGTATATGAAAGATCCACGCCGGAGAACTTCATATGCTGCGTAAGGTCATAATCCGTACGATACGCCAATCCCCAGAGCTCTTTGAACCCGAACGGGAATTTGTATTCCATGTCTTCCGTGCGCTTACTATAGAAGCTACGCTCTTCGTCGCCGTGCTCACGCCAGCGGAGCGCATCCGCAGCCACGCCAAGGTTTTCCGTGACAAACTTCCACATATCCCCCTTCCATTGCTCATAAAGCGTTTTCCAGTCGGTCTCTTCCGGATCAAAGAAATATTCGATTTCCGCCTGTTCAAATTCCAACGTCCGGAAAATGAAATTGCCCTTTGTTATCTCATTACGGAAGCTCTTACCAAGCTGGCCAACACCGAACGGTAACCGCACGCGCGTGGAATCCAAAATATTTTTGAAACTGATAAAAATGCCTTGCGCCGTCTCGCCGCGAAGATATACCTTTGATTGCGCTTCCGGCACGATGCCGACGTGCGTCTCAAATAGCAGGTTGAATTTGCGCACCGGCGTCCAATCAAATTTTCCGCACGTGGGACACTTGATCTTGTGTTCCTGGATGATCGCGTCGAGCTCCGCCTCCAATTTCCCCTCCACGCTGATCTTCTCACCTTTCGCTTCGAAATGATTTTCGATCAAGTGGTCGGCCCGGGTGCGCGCATGGCACTCCTTGCACTCCACCATCGCATCCACAAGTCCCGCCACATGGCCTGATGCTTCCCACACCTTCGGATGCAGGATGATCGATGAATCGAGGCCCACCATATCGCTCCGTTCGCGCACAAACACACGCCACCATTCGTCCTGGATGTTCTTCTTCAGCTCCACGCCAACCGGGCCGTATTCATAAGAGTTGGCCAATCCGCCATAGATCTCCGATCCCGGGAACACAAATCCGCGCCTCTTCGCGAGGGATACGATCTTTTCCATCAATCCCAGCTCTCCGATATTTTTTCCTTTTTCCATTTCTTTATAGTTATTGCGTTACGTAGCCTTGTTGATTTTTGGTATACGGATCTTGAGGAAGTTGCGTCGTCACCGCCGGGGCCGAAAGATCGATCGTGGAACTCGTATATGCATCGGTGGCGGTGAACGTGGTCGGACCAAGTAACGTGACCGGTCCCCCCACTTGATTGACCGCCGGGGTATTCGTCACTTGGAATACCGCCTGCACCGAAGGGCTGATCACCCCAGCGGTCGCGGGGATATACGGGATGGTCCAAGTGATCTGTCCAGTTCCTGCATTATAAACCGGCAGCGAGGTTGAAGTGAGCCCGGTGCTCGTCGCTACGCCGGTGAACGTGCTGCCCGATTGCAGATACGCAGACACGGTAACATTTTGTATGTCCGTTGAATAGTTCACGATATTCCAATGGATCGTATAGGTGGTGGGCTGATCCACGACCGGCGGATAAGGGCCGGTGTTTGAGATGCTGGTACTCGTCTCCTTATAGAACCCGTCCGATGTCATGGACGTCTCCCCGGCCATTTTACTGGTAAGCGCGGAGACGGACACCGTGCTACTGCCGGCGGTATTCGGAGGCACCGTCGGCGACGTCGCATTTGCGGTGACGCTCACGGAATAATTCTTGTCGCTGGGCAGTTTGATCGGGTATGAAGATTTCGTGCCGACATTGAAATATACCTCTCCGGATTGCCCGGGGGCGACCGCCGCGAGCGCCGGCATATCGGCCGCGTACCACATAACGGTATTCGATTTCGAGCTGAACGACCCTTTGCTGTTAAGAGATGAGAAATCAAACATCGATCCGGTGAGTGTCGCGGAAATTTTCACGTTTTGGAAAGTGATCTTTGAGTTATTGGTATAGGTAAGCACATAGCTGAGATTGTCGTTGAGCCCCGCCACATACGTACTGGAATTATTGAGTGCGATCGTGAGTGAGAGCGGCGACGATGTCATAACGAAGCTTGCCGGCGAGGCGGGAGCGGAATAATTCTGTCCGGAGAACGTCGCTCCGATCGTGCCGTTCAACTGGTACTGTGCCTGCGGAGGTCCGACGATATTACCGGTGATATCAAGCGTGCCCGTCGCTCCCGGCGCAAGCGTACCAAGATTCCATACGTTGTCCGCCGCGCCGGTGGGTGCGGTCGTACTGCTTGAAACAAAGTGGTACGCGGGCGGATACTGCATGGCGATCTGCACGCCCTGAAGCGCGACACCCGTATTATTTTGGTAATTCACCATGATATCAAAATTTTGGCCGCTGAAAATGCTCGAGGGGGCGTTGTATGAAATCGAGAGTGCGGACTGCGTGCCGATTGCGACCGAAGTGCTTGCGTTGTTCCGAAACTGGGTCGCGGCGGTGGACGCCGTCTGATAGGTGACGTTCGCACCGATCGTCTGCGATATGCCGGGATTCGCGACGGCGACCAGCATGACCGTCTGCGGTGGATTGATGGTTTGCGAACTGAGCGTACCGACGGACTCGGTCACGACCGACTGCGGGCGCACGGGGTCATTACCGACAAGCACGATCCCGGTGGGCAATGAAATATTCAAGGTTGCGTCTTGCAAGACGCTTTTTGATTTATTGGAAACCGTAATGGTGAGCGGGAACGGCTGGCCGATCATCACCGTTCCGGGATCGGAAAAAGCGATCGCAACATTCGGCGTTGATGGTGGAAGCAATAAATAGTAAATGTAGGCGCCGAGCCCGATCAAAAGAACTATTCCGATGGTGAAAAATATCAGTCCGTGCCGATGGAAAAAGGACGGCGATGATGGTTCGACGCTCGCGGCAGGCATCGATGGTTCAGGCGCAGCTGGCGGCGCCGGAACAGGATCCGGAGCGGGAACGGAAACCGGGGCCGGATTTTTAACCGGGGCCAGCTGCTCTGGCGGAGTCACATATTTTTTTTCTTTGCTTCCCCAAATGGAATTGGGATTATATGCCATCAATTGATATTACCGCATCTTTGCGCGCTTTTGAAGCGTGCGTACGGCAATAAAATTCCTGGCGTGTGATATAGAAATAACGCGGCTTCTTTGCGCCACACATGACACATTCGGCGCCTTCGGGATCCCATCCCATGATGGCAAGCGCGGGCGCCCACGCGAACGCTCCCCGCGTCAAAAGATCCCACAACGCCGGTTCCGGCTCCGCGTCGGGAACTATCTGGTTCAAAAGGTACAGCTCCCCGATCGGCAGCGAAATATTCCCCGATTTGAGCGCATCAATGAGTTGGGTACCTTTCGTCTCTATAAAGCGGACTTTTGTAAGGGTTCCGGGCTCAAGATGGGACGCCAGCTTTGAGGTGATCTTCCGGGAGCTTTTTGCCTTTGCAACAAGCTTCCCAAAGCGCTTTGTAAAAAGCGTATAACGGCCATCCAGGTCGCCCAACGGATCCTTCCTCAGCACGATGGCGTCGGTCACATATTCCTGCATAGCTCTTATTATAGTTGTGCGCGGGAGAGGAGTCGAACCTCCACGCCTTTCGGCGCTACCACCTCAAGGTAGTGCGTCTGCCATTTCGCCACCCGCGCATTTGAATGCTCACCCATTATAGATAATCTGTCCGTTCTTTTCAAATGCCGTGAGTGGGCTATCCTTATAGACATGCCGGACCAACTGCAAAAGAAAACCCTCCTTTCCCGCGCGCAGAATTTTTACGCGCGCATCGAAGGCCCGTTCTCTTCCCTCTCGCTCATTGCCGGATTCGTATTTGACGCGGTGACACTCACCCGCGTCGACCAATTCTGGGAAAATTTCTGGGTCGTCGGACATCTCGGGATCGTCACCGTCTGCGCACTCCTCATTCACCTTATCGAGAACGAGCCGGGTGCCGAGAAAAATCCCGCAAAGATCCACTTCTGGCTGGTGAATGTGATGCAGTTCTTTTTCGGCGGCATTTTCTCCACATTCCTCGTCTTCTATTTCCGGAGCGGCACCATAGTATCCAGCTGGCCATTCCTTGCGTTCCTCGCCGCCGCGTTCATCGCGAATGAACGATTCAAACGCCACTACGCGCGGCTCGCGTTTCAGCTTTCACTCATTTTTCTTTCGTACTACGCATTCGCGATCTACCTCCTGCCGCTCTTTTTTCACACCATCAACGATTGGATATTCCTGCTGAGCGGCGTCACGGCACTGGCCGCGATCGCGGTCTTTGTCGGTATCCTTAAGATGTTTGCACGTGAACGTTTCCCCGGAAAGACAAAATGGATAACGGGCGTTTCCATCGCTGGCATCGTCATCGTCGTGAACGTACTTTATTTTGAGAATCTCATTCCTCCCCTCCCTATTTCACTTAAAGATGCCGGCATCTATCAATCCTTCATCGTGAACAGTCCCGGCAATTACACCGCCCAGGCGGAAGACCAAGGATGGCTCTCCTACTTCGAATGGAGTCCGACCATTCATATACAGCCCGGCGCCACGATCTATGCCTACACCGCCATTTTTTCCCCCGCATCGTTCAACGCCACCGTCATCCATGAATGGCAATATTACGACGCAACAAAGAAAGCATGGGTTACGCGCGGACGTATCACCCTTCCCACGGCCGGCGGCGGAAGCCAAGGCTGGCGCACGTTCTCGCTCATGGAGAACGTCTCCGCCGGGGCATGGCGCATGAACGTCAAACTACCGACCGGCCAGCTCGTCGGCCAGCTGCGTTTCAACGTCGCGCTCGTGACCTCCACACCAACGCTCGTGACGGAACAGATCGATTAGGGTATGCATAAAAAAAGAAAAAGTGCCCCAAAATCACGGGGCACCCACATCGTCTTCACTCTTCGGCGCCGGGTGGGCAAACTGTTCTTTCGCAAGCCAAATGCGATAGACCAGAAGAAGGTTGTCCATAGCCGAAGATATCATCTTCTCCAATGAACGGAGAAGCGCGTTCTGCTCGATTTCCCGCTGGGTCCATCCGGAAACAGGCTTTCCTTCCACCTTTGCCGCATGCCAAAGAGAGAGATGATTGGCATTCTGCTTCGCCTCTTTGTAATACTGGTCGGCAAGATTAAAGTTGGCTTGCACTGTGGAGAAGTCGGCTCCCTCATTGCAGGATCCCAGCAGATCATGGCTGTAACCGTGAAGCTGGGCAAGCGCCGTAAGCGCCTCCGAGTATATCTGTTGAAAACTCCCGCGCCTCCAAAGAGCTCCATTGTCAATAATTGGGTTGACCATTCAAGCCCTCCTTACCTGAAATAGCCTACCACCCCAAAAGAAAAACCGCCAGACGGCGGTTTTTCTCGGATAACTCCGAAAGCTATATGGAAACGTCCAGCTTCTGACGAATGAGGGAACCGGAGATCTTCCGGACGAAATACAACTTTGAACGGTGTACCTTTTTGG
>CAZXCH010000011.1:0-16077 GCA_964639165.1 uncultured Candidatus Saccharibacteria bacterium
CTGCCAATATGGCGATGATCGCGATGACGACCAGAAGCTCGATGAGGGTGAAGCCTCGTTTCATATATATATGATAGCAAATAAAACCTACGAAAAACCGCTCTCTTCTCTCTCTTTATTTCCGCCGTATCACACGCTTTGCCGCTATCACGATGTCTTTCGGTGTCATACCGTATTTCTTGATGAGCTCCTCCGGCGCGCCGGATTCGCCGTACACATCCTGCATGCCGATGAATTCGATCGGCGTCGGCGCATATTTGCCAAGCAGCTCCGCGACCGCGCCTCCGAGGCCGCCGTGTACCTGATGTTCCTCCACCGTCACTACCGCGCCGATCTTCTTTACCAACTCCACAATTTTCTTTTCGTCGAGTGGTTTTATGCTCGCGCAGTTCAATACCAACGAGCCGATCTTTTCTTCTTCCAACGCCTGCGCGGCAAGTAATGCATTATAGAGCAATCCGCCACAACCAATGACCAACACCTCGGGTTTTTTTGATTGCCAGAATATTTCCGCTTTGCCCGGAATAAAGGGTGTTTCATCCGTCGTCATGATCGGCGTCTTCTCACGCTGGAACCGCAGATAGACCGGCCCGTACACTTGCGCGGCCGCAAGCGTCGCTTTGCGCGCTTCCACGGCATCGCACGGGACGAACACTCTCATATTCGGCATCGCTCGCATGATGGCGATATCCTCGGTGGCCTGATGCGTCGCGCCGTCAGGACCGACGGAGATGCCCGCGTGATGACCCGCGATCTTCACGTTCGCATTGTTGTACGCGATCGTGGTGCGTATCTGTTCCCAATTGCGGCCTGGGGAAAATGTGGCGTACGAAGCGATGAACGGGATCTTTCCGGTCACGCCAAGCCCCGCGGCGACGGCTGCCATGTTCTGTTCGGCGACGCCGAGCTCAAAGAACCGTTCGGGGTATTTTTCCACGAACGCCTGCACGCGCGTTGACTCCATGAGGTCGGCGCACAACGCGACGACATTATTGTCGCCGTCGCCGGCGGCGACAAGCCCTTTGCCGAACCCGTCGCGGGTCGGCGCCTGCTCAATGTCTTCATCGAACATCTTCGGATTCAGTTTTGCGTCGGGATTCAGCATGATTCAATTTTAGCACATCGTCCGCCGATGCTAGAGTTCAAGCGTGCCGAGGATCATGTGCGCGACCGCATTGTTGTTCGTCGGCGATGAGATATTGGGATTCGCGTCCGCCACCGGAAAATCGAAGTGGAGCACGCTCGCGCCATTCGCCACATACACCCGCTCGGCGTTGTGGTCAAACTCGAACACGTCAAAGAGCTCGTAGGCGTTGTTACCGTTCATCGTCGTGACATAATTGGATTTGAACTGTGGCGTTACCGTTGGCGCGGGACCGGCCTTCGCATTTGCCGCGTCCCGTGCACGGTCAGCGTCCAATAATTGATGTACATATTCCGCGGAAGAAAGCGATTGTGGATTCTGCTCTATATAGATATACATGGTGTACGTGGTCGTTCCGCTCAGTGGATTGCCGATCGCGAGGAAAGGAGTTTCTGCAGAAAGGCCGCCGGTGAAGATCTGCCAGTTCGGAGGATATTGGAATGAGAACCCGAATTGCGCGCTGCGGTATAACTGCCATGAGGAGATATCGATCGCCGCCGCTTCGTTGTTCTGATTTTGGAACGCGGTCACCTGCCCGATCGCCCTCGACGCGACATACACGAGTATCGAGGTGACCCCAACGACAACGATCAACGCCGCCCACAGTTCTTTTTTATGTATCACGCTTTTGAAGGATGGTTTTTTTGATAGCGCTGCATGAGCCACATGCTCCCGCCGATCACGAGCGCTGCGATCACGAGCCCGATAAAGAATTTCAGCTGGTCATCAACGCTCCCCCACCCGCGTGCATAGCCGTAGATAATGCTCCACAATCCGGCGAGCATAATACCGATGGGAACGGCGTTGGACGCAAGCGACACGCCGCCGAACACGAGCCAAAATCCCGCCGCGAACATGATGATCCCTATGACGTTCGCGATGATGAACAGATTTTTATCGTAAATGTTTATCTGGTCGGTGTAGACCTGTTCCTGTTGCGTCCATATCGCCTGCTGCTGGTTCTGAATATCCGCCTGAGCTTTCTGGCACGGGACGTCGCTCGATGCGCACGGCGCGGCAACCGGAACGGTGGGATAGTTCGGCGACACGGGTTCCGGATAGAACGCCCTGATGCCAAGATTGATAAGTGCCCCAAGGATGATCGCGGTCGCAAGCCCAAGCACGAAATTCACGACTTTCATGTTATTTTAATGATTAATTTATTGATGCTCGCTGGTTATTTTATGCTGTAACGTGCGCAACTCCCCGAGCGCTTTTTCCGCCTCGCCCGGCTTAAATAGTTTCGAGTGCCAAAGATAATCGTTCTCCATGAAATCCACTCCCTTGCCCGGGATCGTATGCGCGATGATCACCGTCGGCTGTTCGTGTACCGCCTTCGCTTCCGCGGCGGCGGAGATGATCTCCTCAAAGATGTGCCCGTCGATCTCAAGCACATGCCAACCGAACGCTCTATATTTATCCGCGAACGGTTCGAGCGGCATGATCTTCTCCGTAAAACCGTCGATCTGGATATTGTTGCGGTCCACGACGACGGTGAGATTGCTGAGTCCGTTCTTTGCCGCGAACATCACCGCTTCCCACGTGTTGCCTTCCTGATGCTCTCCGTCGGAGGTCATGCAATAGACCTGATATTTCTTTTTATCCAGGCGGGCCGCGAGCGCGATGCCGGCTGCCTGCGAGATGCCGGAGCCGAGCGGCCCGGATGTCGTCTCAATGCCCGGCAACGTGCCGCGGTGCGGGTGGCCCTGCAGGCGCGTTCCCAACTTGCGAAGCGTTTTCAATTCCTCCACGGGGAAATATCCCGCATGCGCGAGAGCGGCATATTGGATCGGACAGATATGCCCGTTCGACAACACAAGGCGGTCACGATCCGGCCAATGGGGATTCTTGGGATCATGATGTAAAATATGAAAATAGAACGCGGTGAAAATATCCGCCATATCCATCGGTCCCGCGATGTGACCCGACCCCGCGTGCGAGACCATCTTGATGACGTCCTCGCGCAGGCGCGTGGCCATGATCTCCATCTCTTTCAGTTTTTTTTCAGTGAGCGGTTCCATGAACGTTTAAATGTTTGTTAATTCCTCGTATGCCTTTTTGGGATCGGCGCTGTTGAAAATATAGCTTGATGAAACGATTGTATCGGCGCCGAGCTCCTTCACGCGCCACACGGTGAGCGGGCTCATTCCCCCATCCACTTCAATTGTAGCATTCGGAAACTCTTCTCTCAAAAAGCGGATTTTGTCGTCGATGAATGGAAGATAGAGCTGCCCCGCGGGACCCGGCTGTACGGCGAGCACCTGAAACGATTTGAAGTGCTTGCAATAATGCTCGATATCCTCGATCTCCGATTCCGGCTTTGAAGAAAGCATGACCTCCACACCGCGTTGCCGTCCCGCGCCAAGTATCTCGTGCAGCGATTGCGCGTTGAGCGACTCCGCATGCACGATCAGCCGTCGCGCGCCGGCGGTAAGCCAGTTATCGATATATTGCTCGGGATGGTCCACCATCAAATGCACCTCCAAGCCGAACGGCGATTTGAGATCCACCCACGCGAGCGGATCCGCCCACGTCATATGCGATGAAAAAGATCCGTCGGTGACATCGAGGTGTAGCAAGTCGCCCTCCTGCAGGAAGGTTTTTGCGATCTCGATTTTTTTTCGTACGCAATCGATATCCGGACAGTTAATGACGGGGATGACCTTCATGTATTCAATTTTAGCACAGGAAAACCTAGAGTGACTTCAACAACGCCGCAAGCTGGTCAAGCAGGCTCTGCAGTGATTGTGACGCAATCGCTGTTTGATTCGAATTTGGGTTCGCAAGGCCGACATCGTTGGAAACGGTCAGGGAATTCCCGTATACGGAAGCATTCGGACCCCATGCGGCATAATTCCCTCCCCCCCCGCCGATACCAAGATTCAGCGTCCCGGTGGCGGACGCCCCAATGTCCGCAACAAGCGCCAAAGTCATACTCTGACCGCTCGCGAGCACAATCGGCGATGTAAACGATATATTGACGTATCCCCCGGGCACGCTGGGATTTGAAGTCATAGCGACAGTAGTGCTGCCGACGATGGTCGCCCCATTATATAACGCGAAATTCGATAATCCGCTTACCGCGTTCGCGCTATTGGTCACAAGCGAGAGAAATTGTAAATTCACAGGACCGTTTGTGGCCGTAATATCCATATTCGCGAACAAGACGCGTGGAGCTCCTGGCGGAACCGCTCCCGTCGGCGAAGAACGATCAAGGCTTATGTTCACGGTGCCGTTATATGAAGGCGCTACAGCGACCACTGCGGGATTCACTGTCACTCCAACCGGCGCTGGATTACCGGTACCACCGGAACCGTAACACGTGATCGCATATTGAGCGGTGTAAGCGACCGTAGAAGAAGGATATGGGATCACCGACTTACTACCGGAGGTCGCAAGACCGCTCTGCGACCATGGGCCGTTGTCGTTATAGCCGCCGTTGCCGGTGAGGGTGCAGCTCGTCGCGCCCGTGCTCGACCACGTGAGGACCGTCCCCTGACCGGCGGTAATGGTGGTCGGATTCGCCGAGAGAGTTGCGGTCGGTACGGAGATCGTGCTGTTCGAACCATATTGCACACTATTGATCGCGATCGGCACGGCGCTCGCCGCCAGGAAAAGTCCCGTTCCCGCCTGCGCATCAGTACCATCAGCGAATGTCACGCCCGATATATCCGCGATGGATGCCGCAAGTGTTGCACCCGACGGGAAGTGGCTGGAATCAATGCGTATGTTATAGGTCTTCGCCGTACCCGCAGAAAGAACCGTGTTCGGCGTAAATAGCGCGGCCTCGGATGACACATTCCCGGTAGAGATCACCTGACCGTTGATGGAAAGTCCCGTTGATGGATCGACTAAAGCAACATTGCTGGGAATCCCGGAAGCGGCTGATCCAGCAAAAGTAACCTTGACCGAGTCCAAAACCGCGTTGCCGGACGAGTTCGTAATAACGGTCAACGATCCGATGGTATCCGATATGCCTTGCCCACGACCAGAGGTCGTTCCGATCGGTGCCGCCACTACCGCAATGTTTGTGCGGTAGACCATTACGATGTTACCGTTTGCACACGCGCCGGGCGGCGGCGAACCCTTGGCGCACAAGGAAGTTCCGAGCGTCAGTTGAAAGGGCATATTGGAAGACGCTCCGATCGCCGTGCCTCCGGTCACATCAAAAAGATGAGCGGAGAGATCCGTCGCTCCTCCGGAAATATATGGCAAAACATCCCCTTTCAATGTGAGCGAGACCGAACCTCCCGCCGGTACGATGACTGGCGTGGTGAAATTCACGGTGTAGTTGTAATCGTATCCGCCATTGGAGGTTCCGGTAAGCGTAGCCGCTCCCAGTAAGGTGCCGGCGCTGTACACCTGCACATTGGTGAATGAAACCTTTGGTGCGCCTGCCGGCGAAGAGGCCCCGTCCATAAGGGACAGGGAGGTAATTTTTGCATTTTCAACACCCGTCGTTTCGGTGAGCCGATATACGGCCAGCACGTCTCCGGATGAACCCATCACGAGCTGCTGCACGGGCGGATTCGAACTATCCTGCGTGACCGTAACGGCTCCGGTAGCACTCGGTAAAGTACTGGTGGGGGTGGATTGTCCAACTACCGAGAAGGCGAACACATTACTTATCACCCCACCCGTTTGTATCTCGATCGTATGTGAACCGGCCTTGATACTGGATGGTAAGTAGAAAGTGATATTCCCTCCGCCGCCAACATTGTAGTAGCTCGGCATGATCGCCATGGCGCTCGTCGAACCCGGGTCGATCACTATCGTGGCGTTGGCCGTCGGCAGGTTGGTTCCGACCAGAAACTCATTAGATCCCGGAGTGGGCGGCGCACCAGCCGAGTTAACGCCGGTGATGACGGGAGTGGTGATCGTAATAGGCCCTTGATTACAAATCAGTTCACTGCACCCATTGCTCTCCATTACACCATGACCGCCATACTGACAATATGGCATTATCATAGGACACGCGATCGGCGATGATGATGTCGGTGTGATGGGATTGCTACCACCGCATCCAAAGAGCGAATTGAGTTCTGCTCTTGTTGCTTTGCCCGCATAGCCCGTACCATTGCTCAAACCATAGGGAGTAAGGATCACACTTTGATACTTTTCTTGAAATGCAGTGACCGCTGCAGCGGTCCGATCGTCAAATGTGCCGTTGACCACGACCGACTCGCCATCTTCCTGAAGAGCGGTTTGCAATTTAGCGACCGCCGATCCTGACATGCCGATCGAAAGATTGGTATTGAAGGTATAGCACCATGCGGCAGGCGCTGAGGGGGTTGGTATCCCGGACGCCGTAGTTCCCCCGCCCTGCGCGGAAAGCTGCGATTGAAGCTGTTGCACCTGTGCGAGCAAGGCTTGTATCTGCGCCTGAAGCGACGCATTGCTCGCCGGCCCCGACGGCAGCGTCTGAGCTAACGTTATTCCCGGCAACACAAAAACAGCGAGCGCGAGCGCCGCCACCATCTTAGATTTTATATTCATAAATAAATAATGCCTTTAGCTCCTGACCGGGGAGGGTGTTAATACCTCTATTAGAACATATCGAATGTGCGGAAGAAACCTGTGCTGTGCATAAGTAAGAAAAAAACCGGAAAGCCTCCGTTATTTACTCTCCTCTATTTGCGCTATCTCCCCAAGACGCCGGGAATAGCGCTCCTCTTTTACGAACGGGGTCGAGAGAAAGACGCGCGCGATATCGAGCGCATCTTCCGGCTTGATGAAACCGGCAGCGAGAGAGAGCACATTCACATCGTCATCCTGGCGACCGGCGCGGATCTGTTCCGCGGATATCGCGAGGGCGGAACGGACGCCACTGAACTTGTTCGCGACAATATCCACGCCGATTCCCGATCCACAGACCACGATGCCCCGCACCTCCTGACCGGTTCCCGCCACTTTTTCCGCCACCGCGCTCGCGAACTCGGGATAATCATCGCCGTCATCGATCTTGGAATCCCCAAGGTCTATCACCTCGTAGCCATCGCTTTTGAGCGCGCTTTTGAGCGTCTCTTTGAGATAGAATCCCCGGTGGTCGGCACCGATATAGATGATCATGTGCGATTCAAAATTGTTTAGAGCAGCGCGGCAACCTTTTCCACGTGCTTGATAAGCGTGGATACGTACCCCGCTTCATTGTCGTACCACGAGAGCACCTTCACCATGTCGCCGTCGATCACTTTGATAAGATCAAGCGGCACGGTCGCGCCGAACGGCTGGCCGATGATGTCAGATGAGACGAGCTGATCGCGCGTTACCTGCAGTATACCCTTCCAGCGCTCCGAGTTCGCTGCGTCGGTCAGGATCTGCGCGATCTCCTCCACTGTCGTCGGACGCTTCGCGATGAACGTGATGTCGGAGATGGAGCCGGTGATGTTCGGCACGCGGAACGAGAGCCCGTCGAACTTTCCCTTGAGTTCCGGGATTGCGCGCGCGACGCTGATCGCGGCGCCGGTCGTTTCGGGAACGGTGTTCATCGCCGCGGCGCGGCCCTTGCGGAAATCGTGACCGCCGCGGATCGGTCCGTCAACGAGCGCCTGCGTGGCAGTGTAGGCATGAATGGTGGAAAGCGAAGCCTTCACGATGCCGGGGTTCTCGGATAGCACCCGGATCACCGGCGACGCGGAGTTCGTAGTGCACGAACCGTTTGACGTGATCGGCGCGATCTTGAAATTGTCTTCGTTCACGCCCACGAGCACTGTCTGTCCGGCAACGCCGTCCTCGTCCTTCGCCGGCGCAGTGATAACGACGCGCTTCGCGCCCGCCGCAAGATGCACCTTGGCCTTCTCATACTCGTCAAAAAGACCTGTCGATTCCACGACAACATCAACATTCAGATCCTTCCACGGAAGCTGGGTCGGATCCTTGATCTGCAAAAATGCGATCTCCTTCCCGTCCACGATAAGTTTGCCGTTCGCCATATCCGCCTTCACTTCCTTTGCGTATCGCCCATAGACCGTGTCGTATTTTAGAAGGTATGCGAGATTTTCCACATCGCCAAGGTCGTTCAGGGCAACGATCTCAATGTTTGGCAGCTCGAATGCCGCTTTAAAGAACAACCGCCCGATCCTGCCGAACCCGTTTATCGCGACGCGCACATTTGCCATTTTTTTATTAAAAAATCGTTAAAAGTTTATGTTGGGTGACCGTTCCCTCTATTATATAGTGAAAAGCCCTGGAAGCCCAAGCGGTAAAAGAGCGGACTTTAACGCAAACCGCCCCGAAGAAGGGCGGAGTAAATCCTATTTTGCAGAGGCGTTTATGGCCGGATTTGGCGTCGGGATCTTCTGTACCTGATTTATATACCAAACCCCGATTCCCCATACGATGCTCGCCACAATGACGCCAGCGATAAAACCAGCCAAGGACGACGCCAAAACGCGGCCCATTTTGAAGCGGAACGCCCGCGGCTCCTCTGAAACGAAATCTTTTGTTGCCGGATTCATATATTGAGTCTAGCAAAACGCTATTAACGGCCCTGTGCAAAACTTTTAACGGTGCCTATCGGTTCGGCTTGATCGTGATCGTATCCCCCGCTTTGATGTTGTACTTCGCGACGGTGCCGGCGCTCACCTCTAGAACCGTGTCGGCGCTACCAGGAGAAGTATAGACAGGCAATTGCCATATCTTGGCATCCGGCGCTGGTGCAGGAACATTCTGCGAGGAGCCGATGACCGTAGTGCCATTGATCCAGATCATATCCAACGGAAAATCCATGTCCTTCATCCAGAACGACTGCGTGGTGGCGGAACCGAAGATGAATAACATTCCGTCGTTCGCGGCAAGCGACGTGCGGAAGGAAAGGCCACGGGATTGTTCAAGTACGTTCGTGGCCATCTCAACATTGAAAGCGGCACCGTCCACGCTCAACTGCTCGGTGCTGAGCTGAGGATTCTCCGCAGAATTGGTGGCCGCCCCTGCGGTCGGATCGGCGATGGTATTAGCAGCGGCGGAGCTTGAAGCGATAGCGGTAGTAGCCGAAGCCACGCCGGCGGCGCCCGACGAAGCCGACGAACTCGCAATGGAAACATCCGCACGCGGAAGTGGCGGATTCGGCGTACCGAAGAAAAGATGCCACCAAATGCCCACGGCAACGGCGAACAGGATGACGGCAGCAACAAGCAATATGATCATCGTTTTTTTGTCGGACGACATTACTCTATATATTAGCATCCGGCGTGCCATCGCCACCATTCACGCCACTATAGCGCAGGCCGAATGCCACGATGCCGAACGCGACGGCCACGTTGAGCGATTCCTTCTTGCCAATCATCGGGATTTCCAGAATCCGGTCGGCCGCGCGTAGGATGGACGGCGGCAATCCCTTCACCTCGTTGCCAAGGATGATGGCCACGCGCGCATCGGTTTGCGTGCGACGTTGCGCTCGCGCGAGGCGCGCGGCTTCTTTGTAATACGGCACCGACTTCTTGGATTGTTCCAGCGCAAAGATCTCATAGCCTTCTTTCTTTAATCGCTTGATCACTTCAGCCGTCGTCCTTGCGGACTCCCATGGAATGTACTCCTCCGCGCCGAGCGACACCTTGGCAAAGTCCGCGCGCACTTCCTTAAAGCGGTCCAATGGCGCGGGCGTGATGCCGCAGAGGAATATCCGCTCCACGCCGGCGGCGTCCGCGGTGCGGAAAATGGAGCCCACGTTGTGGACGCTCCGGATGTCGTGCGCGATGACGGCGAGCTTCATTCCTTTTTTAGTATAGGAAGCAATCTCGTGGCGCGAGGTTTTCCTTCCGGGGTAAGCAGGGTGAAAAATCCAAAGTATACCGCGGCGACATTCAGAACCATATGCGAAAGCGAGGCAAGCAAAAAATTCGGATAGAGATAGAAGAGGGAGGAAAATGCCATCCCTCCGAGCGTAGCGAGTATGAGGTTATGCCATCGGCGCGGGAAGATGGTGTGCATGTAACCGAAGCAGAGGCCGCAGATCAAGATGGCAATCCAAGGAACGAATGACCGCAAGAGATCTTGTAGCAGCACCGACTGATACATGAACTGTTGGACAATGCTGATCGGAATGAAAAGGAATAGGAAGTGCGGATCGCGCAGAGGATGTTCGGCGTGTTTCTGTTTTAAGAAAGCGGCGGCGATCCAAATCCCTAACAACATCACTAGCGTAGCTCCCAACCACGGCGCGAGGTCGTTCATGAAATTGCCGCTCGTCAGCCCCATGGCCGAAAGGGTCAATGTGGAAAATCCCCAGGCTGCTATGACCGCAAACGCGCCGAACAACAGCCATAGCCGATACTCCACGGAAAAGAGATTGAGGCGGATGAGCGTGGGAATCCCCAGAAAGATCGCCAAAAGAATGATGAGGCCAGCGTACATATAACAGGATTATATACCGCGAAGGCGCGTTACCGAAAGCATGAAGGCGATATTTAATTCTTAAATAATATCCCCGCATCGCCATTTATCGTGAATAAGCAGTGATCGTGGCTATTTATTTTTGGTGATATGATATTTCTCTTGTAGGTAGAGAAGATCACCAATCAGACGATCCAAGCACCGAACGAGCTCCTCGCTTCTTTCATCGTGTTTTATCAGATTCAACACGGTTGCTAACGTCCCAAAATAATCATTGACCTCTGCGTGGTACTCAATTTCTTCCCGGCGTTCTTTTGATATATACATATAGCAACCCTACCATCCAATGATTAAAGAAAGATTAAAAATGCCCGACCAACTCACCCACTATGGGAATTATTTAAATATCCCTAAATCCCGTCAAGCCCCTTAAAACCACCTGCCCCTAAGAACTTCACATATAAGAATGTACCTATATGTGGAGGCCCGGTCGGTGAGACGACTAACTCCAAGCCGGTCTCCAAACAGGGGCCTTTTTGTCCGAAATTTTGCCTTCTGTGGGGCTTTCCTTGAAAAAATTCCTTTACGTGAAAAAAATTGTTATACTTTTATTCCACCCGACCTCGGGTAGCCCAAATTTCCCAAAATTCCGATCCTAAAAATTTCGTTTTTAAAGGGATTTCCTAAAAGCAGGCGGATGAAGTGGGTCATATGGCGGAAAAGCCACCCTTAAAGACTTCCCCCAAAATTGCCCTCTCCCGAAGACCCCCGCGAAGCCCATTTTTGAAAATTTTGTCTATTTTTTATCCACAGCCGGGGGTTCCGGCGCGGACCTTGATGGTACACTGGTTTTACCTCAAAAAAGTACGCTCCCCCTCACCATCCCCGCCCATGATATTCATCAATCACCACTTCATCAAAAAACGATATATAGAAAAACGTCTGCCGATTGGCATGATCGGCCAAAAACGCGTCAAACAGAACAAACAATAATCAATAACCCATCATGGAGCTGACAATAACAAAGAGAGACGGAACAAGAGAGCCATTCAACGCGGATAAGATCAACCGTTCCATTGAGCGCGCGTGCGCGGGACTGCAGGATCCCATCGGCATGGTCACGCAGATCGCCACGGAAACGCGCCTGACGCTCTATGATGGCATCACGACGGAAGAAATGGACCAGGCGACGATCAACGCCGCCGTGCAGAATATAAAAGAGGACATCGAATACGACAAGGTCGCCGTGCGATTGCTTCTGAAAACCATTTATCGGAAGGTGGTCGGCGATTACGAGGACAATCAGGAGATATTGCGCAAGAAACATCGCGACGGATTTTCCGCGTGGGTGGAAAAGGGCGTCGCGAACGGAATACTCGATCAACGCATGGTGGAAAAGTTCGACCTCAAGGAACTCGCCGCCGCGCTCGACATCCGCCGCGACGAACTGTTCGTCTACAGCGGGCTCGACACACTTCTCCATCGCTACTCCATCAAAGATGTTCAGAATGATGCCGGCGAGACGCCGCAATATCTTTTCATGCGCATCGCGATGGGACTTTCGTTCAACGAAAAAGATCCGACGCTCTGGGCAAAGCGCTTCTATAATAAGATGTCGCAGATGAAGTACATCGCCGGCGGCTCCACAAACCTTGGCGCCGGTACCACGCGCCCTTCGCTCTCCAACTGCTTCTTACTTCAGATCGAGGACGACATGGAACACATCGCAAAATCCGTTGGTGATGTGATGATGCTCTCAAAGGCGTCGGGCGGCATCGGGGCAAATGTCACAAAGTTGCGCGCGACCGGCTCCCCTCTCAAATCGAACAATACTCCTTCGAGCGGCCCGACGCCGTTCGCAAAGATCATAGACACCGCAATCCGCGCAGTACAGCGCGGCGGAAAGAAAAAAGGCGCGCTCTGCTTCTATATGGAAAACTGGCACATCGACTTCCCGGAGTTTTTGGACTGGAAGCATAATGCCGGCGACGACTATATGCGCATGCGCACCGCCGACACCGCGGCCTTTATCTCCGACGAGTTCATGAACCGGGTCGCCAACCATGACCTTTGGTATATGTTCGACCCCAAGGAAACCCCCGATTTAATAGAGCTTTACGGTAAGGCATTCAGCGCCCGCTATGCGGAATATGTGGAAATGGCCGAAAAGGGCGAACTTCGGGTGTTCAAGAAGGTTCCCGCCGAAGAATTATATAGACAGATGCTCACCTCCCTGCAGGCCACCGGCCACCCGTGGCTCACCTGGAAGGATTCGATGAACCTCCGGGCGTTAAACAACAATACCGGCACGATCCACATGTCGAACCTCTGCACGGAGATCTGCCTTCCGCAGGATCGCGAGAACATCGCCGTCTGTAATCTCGCATCGCTCAACCTCGCCACTCATGTGCACAACAAGCAAATCGACTGGGAGAATCTGGAAGAGAGCATCCGCTTTGCCGTACGCCAGCTCGATGACCTCATCGACATAAACGAACTGCCTATCGCGGAAGCGCAACACTCCGATCAGGAGAATCGCGCGATCGGTTTGGGCGTGATGGGATTCTCCGATATGTTGGAGCAGATCGGGCTCTCGTACGAGAGCGAGCACGCGCACAACTTTGCGGACAAAGTATTCGAGTTCGTGAGCTACGTCGCGATCGACGAGAGCGCAAACCTTGCTGCCGAGCGTGGAAGCTACAAGAACTTCAAAGGATCGGGGTGGTCAAAAGGAATGGTGCCGATCGATACGATAAAGACTCTTGAGGACGGCCGCGGCACGATGCTCACCGTTTCAAAGGAACACCGCTATCGCGGACTGAACTGGGATGCGCTTCGCGAGAAAGTGAAAAAGGGAATGCGCAACGCAACCTTGATGGCCACCGCACCGAACGCGAACATCGGACTCGTCGCCGGCACCACGCCGGGCATCGATCCCCGCTTCGCGCAGGTCTTCTCACGCAACAAGATCTCCGGAAAATATCTCGATCTCAATCACAATCTGGTGAACGACCTCAAGAACATGGGCATCTGGGAAAAAGTAAAAGAGCGGATCATCGCCGAGCAGGGTGACATCTCCGCGATCGACGAGATTCCGCAGCACGTGCGCGATATCTATAAGACGTCGTTCAGCACGTCGCCGTACGCGTTCATCGAGGTCGCGGCGCGCGCGCAGAAGTGGATGGACCAGTCGCTTTCGCGCAACATGTATCTTGAGACGCGCGACATCGGCGAGATGATGGACATCTACGCGACCGCGTGGAAGAAAGGATTGAAGTCCACCTATTACTTACACATGAAGCCGCGCCACACCGCCGAGCAGAGCACGGTGCGCGTGAACAAAGCGGAGCAGATGGGCAAGCGCGGATTCGCCGCGGTGATGGAGGCCGCAGCTGGAGCACCGGCGGCGGAACCCGCGCAGACAACAATGGCACGACCAATGACCGTCGCGGAAGCGATAGCAGTGAATGAATCTGCTACTGAAACAGTGAAAGTCGTCCCCGCGGTGGCGGCATTCGGCTTCACGGCGGAAACGACACCGGAGATAACTACCGCCGAAGCCACGATGGCGACGCCCGTTGAGGTCACGCCCGCAAAGGCAGCTTCCGGTCCGTTCGCCGCCGTCAAAGCCGAGAGCCATACCGAACACGTCCACACCACCTCCCCCGCCAACGCTCCTCGTATCATGCCGCCAAGCGACCCGATGGAACAGTTCCTCTGTGACAGCTGCCAATAATAAAGGAAAGAATAAGATAAATTTAATCGACCAAATCCATGTTGATCGGCAAAGCATCCCCGGAGGATATGAACCTCCATCCAATTCAATATCAGTGGGCATACGACCTCTACCAGCAGGCAGTGCGCAACACGTGGTTCCCGCACGAAATCGCGCTCAAAGAAGATCTGTACGATTGGGAAAAGATGACCGATGACGAGCGGCATGCGGTGAAATTTCTGATGGCATTCTTCAATCCCGGAGAATTGATCGTCAATCGCTCGATCGCACTCGGCATCTATCCGTATCTTAAATCGCCGGAGTGCCACCTCTATCTCGCCAAGCAGATGTGGGAGGAAGCGAACCACTGCGTCGCCTTTGAATATGTTTTGGAAACATTCCCGCTTGACCGCTCGAACGTGTTCAACCTGCACCTCGATACACCGTCCATGAAAGCGAAGGAGGACTACATCAACAAGTACATGCGGCGCATGACGGAAGACTCCCTCGACGTCGAAACGCCCGATGGCAAGAAGGACTTCATCCGCAACCTCGTCGCAACGAATATCGTGATGGAAGGCATCTGGTTCTACAGCGGCTTCATGGTGGTACTCTCGTTCCGCCAACGCAACCAGCTCCGCAACTTTGGCTCGATGATCAACTGGGTGATCCGTGACGAATCGCTCCACCTTAAATTCGGCATGAACCTCATCCAGAACATCCTGGAGGAGAACGCGGAACTGCTCACGAAGGAATTCGCCGATGAGATCAAGAACATCGTCGTCGAGGGCGTCAACTTGGAAGTTGATTACAATAAAGATCTCTTCCCGCGCGGTATCCTTGGATTGAATGCGGACTACGTGAATCAATACGTGCAATATGTCGCCGACCGACGCCTGGAAGAACTCGGTATCGGCGCGCACTACGGCGCAAAGAACCCCGCCAAGTGGATGGCGGGAGCCACCGACGTCCTTGAGCTCGTCAATTTCTTCGAGGCGCAGAACACCAGCTACGAAGTGGACGGTCACGCTGCGGACAAAGCAAAATAAAAAAGAGCCCCTCGCCTCCAAGCGGATGACCGTTCGGCAAGGGGCTCTTTTTTTATTTCTGATATAATGAAAAGATATATGACCCTTAAGAATATTCTCATTACACTCTGCATCGTCGCGGTAGTACTCGTCGCCATCACCTTCTACGTCGTTTTCTACGGCGGCGCCGGAACGTATGTGGTGAGCTCACTCTCCGGCTCAAACGCGGACATCTTCGGCTCGGGCAATACAAACACCACGACCGCAAGTTCCACCGTGTCATCCACCCTCGCATTCGCATCGTCGTCCGCCAGTTCCACCACATCATCCTCGGACGTGACCGGCGAAGCAAGCTCCACCGAGAACTCCGCGGCGCCTGTCACATGGTCGCAAGGCGACGAGACGATAACCATCGCGAATGTGGCGATCTCCGGATCCCAGCTTACGCTGGGGGCGCAGGTCACCATGGGTTCCGCATCCGAATGCGTGCCGCTTACGATGCGATTGATCGCGGATGAGCAGGGAGACCTCTCCCCTCCGATCACATCCCAGTTCACCTTCCCCGATACCGGCACCTGCAACGGCACCGCGGGCGAGATATATAGCGCCCAGTCGATCGTCTTCACGCTCGCCGACCCGAACGCTTTCCCCATCGTCCTTACGACCGGCGGCAACGCGAATCTCCTCTTTGAGATCGTGCAAAATCCCGATGGCAGCCTGACCGCCCAGCTGCCTCCGCAGGTGGATTAAAAATGATCCGGGCGCGTCTATTGAAATAATCCCGCCGTCTGTTAGAATAGTATGCGTATTCCGCGATAGCTCAATGGTAGAGCGGCGCCCTGTTAAGGCGATGGTTCCAG
>CAZXCH010000012.1:0-15127 GCA_964639165.1 uncultured Candidatus Saccharibacteria bacterium
ACCGGTAAGGTCATAGATATCGGATGCGGCACGGGAACTCTTATTAAAGAGTTGCGTGCGCGAGGGAGCGGGGAGATCGTAGGTATAGATATAGATTCATATCCCGAATGGGAGGAATTGCGATCGCGTGGGATCAGGGTTGAGGAAATTTCAGAGGAGCAATTTCCAGCATTCATGAAGGCGGAATCTCCGGATGCGGTGGTTATCACCTGGGTGCTGCACCATATGAACTACGTGGAGCAAGAGCACTATTTGAAGGTGATCTTTGAAAATCTGAAAAGCGGCTCCCGTGTGGTGATATTGGAGGATGCTTACAGCACGAAGTGTGCGCCTGAAACAGGCAAGAATTTGTACGATGACTTTATGGCCTTGGCCCCCGATGACCGAAAAAGAGTGATGTCGGCTTTTGACTGGATTGCCAATCGCGTCTTGGAGCGAAGAGATAAGATACCGATGCCGTTCGGATTCCGGACGTTGGAAGAGTGGCAGCCGCTATTTGAGAATAATGGATTCGATATTGTGGAGACGAGATTTCTGGGTTTTCCCGAAGATCGTGACGTGAATAACGGACAATCCTTATTGGTCGCGGTAAGGAGATAGAAAGATATACCGATGGTACATCAGTGGAGCAGCAGCGAGCCGATGATCCCGATAGCGATGCAATAGAACGCGAACGGCGCGAGATTCTTTGTTTTGAAATAACGCGTGAGGAACTTCACCGCGAACCAGGCGGCGAACGCGGCGGCGGCGGCGCCTGCGAGCGAGACCTCGATGAGCGCGCTCCCGCCCGATGTGAGCAAGGGCGGGATCTCAAGCAGCGCCGCCGCGCCGATGATCGGCGTGGCGAGAAGGAACGAATAGCGAAGCGAGTCCTCGTGCGAGAGCCCGACCATCAGACCGCCGGCGAGCGTGGAACCGGTGCGCGAAAATCCCGGGATGAGTGCAAGCACCTGTAAGATGCCGACTTTGAACGATCGCCAGAAAGAAAGATGATGTGCTATGCGCGTATCGTTATTTTGTACGCTTTCCGTTGTTGTCGCCGCCGCGCCGGACCTCGCCACGGCGCGCTTACGCAACCATTCGGCGAGCAGGAGCAATAATCCGTTCAGTATCAAAAAGAACGCGGCGCTTCGGGGAGAGAGGAATGATCCCGTGATCCGATCTTTAAGGAGCAGGCCGAGGATACCCGCGGGAATCGTGCTCATCACAAGCAGCCAGCCGAGCTTTGCATCCGGATCTTTGTCGCTGATCTCCCGCGCCGCGAGTGAGCGGAATATGCCCTTTACGATCCGCACCCAGTCTTTGAAGTAAATTACAAAAAGCACCGTTGCGGTGGCGAGATGCGTAGCCACTAAGAATTCCAGGAATGTCTCGGCATTCTGGTTGATGTTCCATCCGAAGAGACCGGGCAGAAGGACGGTGTGACCAAGGCTCGAGATGGGGAACAACTCGGTGATGCCCTGCGCGAGACCGAGGATGATCGCTTGAAAGAATGTGAGCATGGCGTTGTTAAAAATTGATTAAATTTCCAGATCCCCGCGCGCTTCTATCTTATAGCGTTTTTTGCGGAGATATGCCATGTAACCGGCGACGCCGATCATCGCGCCGTTATCCAAGTTGTATTTGAAGTCGGGGACGAGGAACGAGCATCCGGCCTTCTTTGCCTCTCGCGCGAGGCGCGCGCGGAGCGCCTTGTTCGCGGCGACGCCGCCGGAGAGCATCACCGACCGCGCGCCGAAATCCCGCACCGCACGGATCGTCTTTTGGGTAAGCAAATCAAGCGCGGCTTCCTGGAACGATGCGGCAATATCCTTTTTGGAGACGGTCTTGTGATCGCGCATATAATAGAGCACCGATGTCTTGAGTCCCGAAAAGCTGAAGTCGTAATTCTTCTCGCGCAACATCGGGCGGGGGAATACGATCGCGTGCGGATTACCGCTGCGGGCGAGGCGTTCTATTTCCGGGCCGCCAGGGTAGGGGAGGTCGAGTAGACGTGCTACTTTGTCGAACGCCTCGCCCGCAGCATCGTCGCGCGTCTCGCCGAGCCGCTTCCATTTTGAGAACGAATCAAGCTTGAGCAGGATGGTGTGTCCGCCGCTCACAATAAGCGCGATCGCGGGAAAAATATTGTTCCGCGCAGCCGCCCCGTTGCCCGTTTTTTTCTGTGAGAGCAAGAAGCTGTATAAGTGCCCTTCAAGATGATTCGCGCCTACAAGCGGCACGCGATATTCATTGGCGAGCGATTGCGCGAACGTGATGCCGGTCCAGAGCGCCGGCTCGAGGCCGGGGCCGACGGTGACAGTGATGAGGTCGAACTTCAGCTTCGGATGTTTTACTTGGAGCTGTCTAAAAAGTATCGGAAGATTTTTCAAATGTTCGCGCTTGGCGAGATTGGGAACGACGCCACCGAACGGGCGATGGATGGGGATCTGTGTCGTAACGAGATTTTCCAGAACTTTGATGTGCGGCGCGCGCGCGATGCCCGACGCGTCAAGCAGGGCGATACCCGTCTCGTCGCACGATGTTTCGATCGCAAGGATTTTCATATAATGGGAATAAAATGTTCTATTATTGTACAACCTATCACGTTCAATGGATAGAAAAAAGGAGGCCGAACATGCTGGCCTCCGCTCTGCTTCTTTGCGCCGATCTAATGTTTGTGGGCGTGACATCCTTTGTGGTGCGGTGCCGTCCTCACTTGGCGCTTGTAATTTCTTAAATTGACGTCCGACGGCCCGTTGAACATGGCCAACCAGACCGCGTTCATGTTATCCAGGGTTGTCCATTGAGGGGGATGACGGTCGCCCTTGGTGACCACCCGGCAACAAAGAACCTCTGCGGGTTGCTGTTCCTTGCATTGTTGATTCTTTCCTTGCTCCGCCATAGCTGGCATAGCAAGAGAAACGAGGGCGACCATGATCGCCCAGAACCACGCTAAATGAGAACTTTTCATGGCTACCTCCCATGGCGCCAGGCTACGACTATTATGCTTTTAAAACACCAATGCGTCAAATTGCGGAAGAAGAGTACTATCGGCGTGATCACATCCAGCTGCCCATCCCGTTATATCAAACGATATTAAAAATATGTGTTATGCACACTCCACGTCTTACGAGCTTGTGATCGTCGTGATATCCTGCGCGAAGGTTTGTTCCTGTTCCACCGTGGCCTGGCCATAGGTCCAGAGATAATTTTTCCAGTTGCCGCCGGCGTAATATTTCGCGGCGGTACAGCGATCCACGTCAAGCTGTGCATTGTAAACCGCTTGGCATCCTTGCATCGCACCCTTCAGGTAGAGCGCCGTGGCCACGAATGCGTCAGCATTCTTCCAGGGCGACGGGGGATTGTCACCCGTGATCTGGGCGATGCTTGCCGCATACAGTTGCCACGTGGACGGCTCGAACTGCGCCGGTCCCATCGCGCCGCCGTACACACCGTCCGCGTTGGGGCACGATACGAGCATCTGTGATGGATTCAAACCGAGCCCTTGCACGATCTGAAGGAATATCGGGATGTTCGACGGGCTCATCGCTTTTTGATAACTGCACTGGCCGACGTTCTGCCCAAGCGCCGACTCGCGATTGAGGATCGCGAGGACGAGCGCGGCATTCACTCCCGTCGCCTGCGAGGCGACCTTCGCATACTGATACGCCTGTTCAAATGTCAGCGAGCCGCCGCCGAGGAGTTGGAATATCTGATTGCGGATCTGCGCCGCGGTCTGCTTTGCCTGTGCCGCAAGCGCGGCCTTCGCCGCCGCGTCGCTCTTGGTGGCCGTGAGCAGTTGGTTCACCTGGGTTTTGTTCGCCACCACCTGCGCCGCTTGTGCCGCGGCGAAAGCCGCCGCGGTCGCCTCCGCGCTTTGGGATTGCGCGAGCTGTTGATTCTGGTCCTGCAGTTGCCCGGTCAGTATGTTCAATTGTGCGACGTCCGCATTGAGATTGGATTCAAATAAGGAAATATTTTCGGAATCGTCCCAGAGCGTGGAGAGCTGAGGATTTGCCAGGAACGATTGCAAAAAACCGGTCCGGTCGTTTTTATACAGCGCGTTCAAAAGGTTGCCCACCGCCACTTTTTCACTCGCGATCTGGCCATGGGTGACGCCGATCTGCGAAGTGGTTTGCGCTATCTGGCTGTCGATCTGCTGGAGCGTGAGATTGATGGCTTTTATCTGAAGATTGAGCTTCGCGATCTGCGCGTTCAAAGTGCTGATCTGGCCCGAAAGGGTCGTTCCTTTCTTTTGGTCCGCAGCGATCTGGGTCTGATACTGGTCGATCTGCCCCTGGAGCTGCGCAAGCTGGTTCTCAAGATCCTGTTGCCGCTGCGCGGTGGTTTGGGTGGAGGTTGCGGTTTGCGCGACCGCGACCGCCGAAACAAAAAAAGCGGCGCCCGACGCGGTTGATAATACGACCGCGGCCGCCGCGGCGAAAAGATATTTTTTTTGCGGGATGGAACGCATGATGATGTTCACCACCATTAAGGATACTACGGAATGGGAGAAAAGGGTTCTCTGTTTGCACTGCGGGGTGCGCGGCTCTTTATTATGGTTTATGGAAAAATAAAAATGGACGGTGCACCGATGTGCGATCGTCCATTACATTCTTACCGTCTCCAGGTGGTGTTCGCGGGCGAGCGCTCGCGCAATCTCCACGTAGCGAACGTGTTGGGGATACTTCCTCGCGAGGACATCCAGGAGTTCCCGGAGGTTCACCGCTCCATCGCGCTTGAGATCGTACAGTTTGCACAGGCGGCCCATCCCGACGACCACGAACCCCACGCATTCCGTGATGGTTCCGTTTTCCGGATTTTCATTCTCCAGAAAGACCATGGGAAACGGATGCGGGGTGTCACACTCATAAAAGCCGCACTCCTTCACGATGACCCTGATCTCATCGAGGTGTTTGTTCCAGGTCACCCTGGGTTTGAATTCCTGCTGAGGACGGCCCTCTAATGCGTTGCGCGTCAGGCTGGTAAGAATTTCCACGCTTTGCTGGTCCATGCCCACTCCTTTTTTACGAACTTCCTCAATTGAAAGATATAGGATGAAATACGTCAAGGCCATCACGCGATGGACATGCCATATCCTTTCTGCTTAAATACCTCGCAGGGAGGACGTATGAAAGTTTATGTAATAGATGATCAATTTGTGATCCATCTGGAAGGCAGCCTGAAGGAGTCCGCGCACCTGGTGCTGGATATCAACAATAGCGGCGCCCTGGTGCGTCCCACGCTCAAAATGGACGGCGAGAGCATGCACGATCTGTTTCGCGGCCTTCTCAAGTATGCGTCGGTCGATGGATTCGACGATCCCGATCACGGCATGGAGCGGTTTCGGAACGAAGGGGTCAAGCAACTCCTGGATCTCGTGGAAGGCCTTCTGCGCGCGCGACACGAACGCGGTGAGCATCGGTTGGATTTTCTCGGCGAGCGTCGGCTCGCGATGGCGCGCGCGCTGATCCGCGCGGGGGATGAAGTGGATATGCATATGCATTCCTAGGGTGGGCCTGCTAATTGCGCGGGCCCTTTTTCTATAAAAAATAAAATGGAAAGGGCGCGGCGGAAGATTCTCCGCTGCGCCCTTTTGTGTGTAATTTTCCGAGTTCAGATCCATTCCTTGAGAGGCACCTTTTGTTTGATGCGGGGAATGGCCAATAAGAGTGCCGCAATGATCGCCCCTACTGCCATGTAGAGCGGCAGGATGTAATTGGCAAATGTCCTGTCGGTGATCGCGAATATCGCCAGAAAATAACCGATGCCGTAGCAGAACCACGCGAACGGCCGGTCTTCCATCGGGCTCCTTTTGAAGAAGACGAGTGTGGGGATCGCGGCACAAAGATCGGCTACGATTGCAAGATACAGTGCGTATTGCGAAAGTTCCTGTCTCTGGCGAACGAACCACCATGCAATGAGCGAAACGATGCCGAACGCGAGACATGCCCACTGCCAGCGATCGAGCTTTTCCCACTGTTCACGTTGCCGGATGGCGAGGATGACGACGATCGTCGGGTTGCTGAATCCGAAGAGCGCCGGCCAGAGATTCGCGCCTGCGCCGGAGCTTTTGTAGGTGAGCATAAGCGCGAGGCCGATGAGAGACCACAACGCCCAGCTGGTGATGATCGGGTGGATCTTGTGCTGGTAAACCCTGATGGCATACGGAATGACGTTGATGAACACCAGTCCGCCGGAAATCATTCCTATGGTTTGTGCGCTCACGCCGCACCTCCTTTCCAAATTCACTCGTATAACGAGCTCAGAAAAGTATAACATTATTTATTTAATGTGTCAATTTTGGTCCCGTCGGGAGCTAGGGTATAATGAAACACATGAAATTATTGATTGCGACGTTCAACAAAGGAAAATTTGAGGACTATCGGGATTTCTGCAAAGATTTGCCCATTGAATTGGTCGGTCTTGCCGATGTCGGTATAAAAGAGGATTTTGATGAGATATACGATACCTTCGAAGAAAATTCAAAAGGCAAAGCGGAATTTTATGCAAAGCTCTCCGGATTGCCGACCATTGCCGATGACAGCGGCATAGAAATTCCTTTCTATCATATGGAGCCCGGCGTTAAGACGAAGCGATGGGGCGGCAACCTGACGGATGATGAATATTTCGCTTTCATTTTGGATAAGATAAAAAAGATTCCCGAGAGCGAGCGGCAGGCACAGATGCGGGCGGTGCTCACGCTTTGCATCAACGGCACGTGTTACCAGGAGGAAGGGAAGATCCTAGGAAAGCTCACGGACAAGGTGTATGAGCACAGCACCACTCACGGATATCCGTGGGACAAGGTTTTTATTCTGGATGACAACGGCAAATATTACGAAGATTTGAATGAGGAAGAGAATCGCCGGTTCAATCATCGGGGGATCGCATTCGGAAGATTGAAGAAATATCTTCTCACTATTCTCTAGCCATATGACGTCTTTTGTGGTATAAGGTTCGCAGTACTCTATCAACGCGCCCTAAGGAGGCAACCGTGTACACTGCTCAGTTTTTCAGCCGCACCACGCGATGCCATCCTCTAGGGGAGGACATCGTATATCTGCCCGTAACTTCGGATCGAGAAGCGAAGACGTACTACAAGCTTCCGAAACAGCGAGAATGGATAAAGGGTGTTCTGCCGCCAGACATCTTTGCACGCTTCGCGCACAGTTCAGCTATCGTGAGCTTTCTCCAGAGGGAATACGAACGCCACGTGCAAACATTCGGAGAGGATCCCGAATGGCTTCACAATATGAACCGGTGCCAGCAAGCGGAATTTTGCCGGTGCCACACCATAACGGAGGGAGAACTTCTCTTCGCGCTACCGTCGGTGCCATACGCGGGCATCGGCTATATCGTAACCGACAGCGGGTTCACCCATCGCGCCTGCGAAACATTCAATCTTTTCCGGCTTCAGAATATCGCTCAACTTGGCCGTCTTCACGACCCGGTAGTGGTTGAGGCTGGAATGACACCGCTTTCTTACGGAATGCTTTTCGGGCAAAACCGGCTTGCGCACTCGCTTGATGTGAGGGCGATCGCGCTCCTCATGGCAAAGAACAACAACCTCGATCCACGGCGTACACGCATCCTCGAGACCGCTGGACTTACGCACGACGCGCTTACGCCCGCATATGGCGACGGCACGAAGTCCATCGATCCCTCGTTCTTTGATGAGGATGCAAATTACCGCAATCTATTATGCGGTGATCGTTGGGAGACCTTCCGCAGAGACTACGACATCGACGCGGATGCGCTCGTGGCAACCGTGCAGGGAGAAGGTCCGCTTGGATCATTGCTTGATATCGCAGACAAGCTTTCGTATCTGTCGCGCGATGTTCAACCGTACATTGGCCGCTATAGTCCGGATGGTCCCATCTCGTATTCGGATGGATACCACGAGGTCTATCGGTTCATCTCCAAACGCAAACACCTTCTCGGTCTATGGGGAACGGTGCGCACGAAAGGGGATGTTGTCTTCGTGGAAGACGGCGTGTGGCTTGGCGATGTCCTTACGCTTCGGGCGTGGATGTTCCGAAACCTCTACCATCATCAGGGCTCGCGGTACTTGGAGCGGATGACGGCGGTGGTGCTTGTTCGGCATCTCATCGATATCGGGGCGATCACGAAAGACGATCTCCTCCGATACGACGACTTTTTTCTCGATAAGATGATACGGGAGCGCTTCGGAGTAGAGGTGAATCCTGTCGTCGCGGATTCGTATAACGCGAATCCCAGGGTGGAGGTATGTACCACCCTTGCTCATGCAGAAGAACGTGAACGCGAACTTCTGCGAAGCGGGGTGGGAATCACCTTCATCGATGCGCACCCTCCGGCAAAACCGGCAACACATCTTCTCGTGAGAAAGAAAGGAAAAATTCTCCCGTTCGCGGAGGCATACCCCCACGAGACAGAAGAGATAGACACTATCATCAAAGGAATTCCTACGGTGAAGGTGTACTACCTCGATGTTCCGCGGGATCGGCTTCCGTGGCAACTCCGGGAAGTCGCGGATATCGTACGAAAGAAAGCATTGAACTCATGAGGCCGAGTCATTTTGATGAAGCCTCTTTTTATTTTGGGGTTGTTTGCGGCAACTCAAAAAGTCAAAAGCCCCACATCGTAAAGCATGGGGCTTTTGATGTGGGGCGTGGGTGGTGCTATTTACTACACTCCCTGCAACTCCTCGTCGGGCACCGGACTGCCAATTGTCCAGTTGTGTTTTTTGAGGGATGCCAACAGCGTGGAATCTTCCTCAAAACGGCCGGTGGGGTGGATCACGAAGAACGCGTAGCCTCGGAATTCGGGACCCCGACGCCATCCGAATTGCAAACCGGATGCCGTGGTGTACCAGAAACTACCGGGGCCGCTCTTCGCTCTAACCTTTTCCGACCCGAGCCAATCGTGGGATGCGTTTAGGGTGAGCATGAGCTCGAGGCGAAGCCTTTTCTCTTGCTCCCTCAGTTCCGCATTCCATTGCGGATCACGACCGGAGTGAAGGGTGATGCTTTCCGCGTAGTTTATTTGCGCTTCGAGAATGACGTTCGCTGCGGCTTTGCATGCGAGAACGAGCATACCGAAACCTGCGCGGAATGACAGTTCGCTGCCTTCGAGAAAAAAGTATTCGTTGTAATACGCTACCTGCTTCATGAGTTCTCCTTCGGACGAGTAATCGTCACAATGGCGAGGATGTTGATCATCCTGCCGACGGAATCCATTTGGGCGTTCACGGGCTCTGTCGGCAGGACGAAGCGGGCTTTCAATGGTCTGAGAATATTATATACTATATATAATAGAGTGTCAAGTATTGGGTTTGTAATACTAAGAAGGGGGCGTGTGATATTATAAAGGCAATGAAACGGGTGTTTATGATCCACGGCTGGACGGGTAAGCCGAACGAGCATTGGATGCCGTCGGTCGCCAAAGGATTGGCGGTGCGGGGCTTCGAAGTGCATCAGCCCGAGATGCCGGAGACGAACGCGCCCCGGATGGAAGCGTGGGTCTCGCGTCTCAAGCAAGAAGTCGGCGTCGCCGACAAAGATACGTACTTTGTGGGGCACAGTATCGGGTGCCTCGCCATTCTTCGGTATCTGGAGAAATATAAAGAGACGATTGGCGGTGCAGTGCTTGTGGCGCCATGGATCACATTGACGCCTTCGTCATTCTCCGCGCCGGAAGATGCGGCGGTGGTAAAAGAATGGACAGAGCGGCCGTTCGATTGGGATTTACTCAAATCGCTTTGCCCGCATTGCGTCGCATTGTTTTCGGAAGACGACCCTGATGTGCCATTCGACGAGAACAAGCCGGTCTTTGAAAAGGAGCTCGGCGCTCGCGTGATCATTTTCAAAGATAAGGGACACTTTACCGCGAGCGCGGGAGTCACGATACTGCCAGAAGTTGAAGATGCGGTGGTGGAGATGGCATTCTTATAGCCCCCAAGGGGAATCGCCCCGCGACTCGAATGCTCGCCGCCGCTCGCATTCGGTCTGGGCACCGCCTCGCCGGATTTTCCTGCTGAAAAATCCGGTTCCGGCGGTTCGATTCCTCTTTAGAACGAACTACACAAATAAAAACACACCCGGCAGCGGGTGGTGAAAAGTTAGAGCCCGTACTTGTGGCTGTCGGTTCTATTAGTTTACTCCAACGAGCATACCCGAACTTCTTCTTGGATACGACTGAGTTTGCAAAGAAAGTTGAACAGATTATTTCGATTGCCGAAAGGAAGAATATAAATCCCGCGACTCCTTAAATCTTTTCAGCCGAATGAGGCCATGATAGACAATACGATTATAGTCAGCCGTTTATAGAAGTTATACATAGGACGTATAACAAGAATGATTTTCCCGGCTGTTGTCGCTTATGGCAATTTGTCCTGTCTATCAACTTCTGACGCCATGAGTATCATGGACAATGGCGGTACACAAGCCCATTTACCATGGGCTGTGTTGAAATGCGCCGAAACGTGAAAAAAACGTCAGTAGCCCCAGGGGGAATCGAACCCCCATTTACGCCGTGAAAGGGCGCCGTCCTAACCATTAGACGATGAGGCCATGAGTGCGCGATATCGCGCGCGGAACGGCCGAGCTTTGATGCTATACTATAATAAAGTACGGATTTTTGAAAGGTCGTGGCTTCATTTTGACCGCAACCTTTGCTATTGAGGCGAATGATGATAGGTTTAACCAGGTTATGAAACGCTTCTTTGAGATGCTGCCGGGGATCCTGGCGTGGCTCACTCTTATCTTTATGTTCCTGTTCTCGTGGCTCCTGCCGGTGTGGGTGTCCATTTTTATTATTTTGTTCGATATCTATTGGGTGATGAAGACGGTGTATCTTTCTTTGCACTTGCGCGCGACGTTTATGGAGATGCGGCGGGTGATGAAAGTGAATTGGCTCGCGAAGATTCGCGAAGAGATGCCGGATGCGACTGCCGGCGATGCCGCGCATCCCTCACTTGACGACATCCACCACCTCGTCATCCTGCCGATGTACGACGAGCCGTATGAGGTGGTGAGCGAAACTTTTGTGTCGCTTACTCGCGTCAATTACGACAAAAAAAAATTGCTTGTGGTGCTCGCGCTTGAGGATAAAGCGGGGGACGGCGCACGCGCGACGGGAACAAAGCTGCAGCACGAATACGGAGCGGCGTTCGGGAAGTTTTTGATCACGCATCACCCGGCGGGGTTGCCGGGCGAGATCCCGGGCAAAGGTTCCAACGAGGCGTGGGCCGGCGCGCAGGCAAAGCGCGAGATCGTGGATATCCAAACCGCGACGTATCCAAAGGGTCTCGCGCCGGAGAATGTGCTCGTCTCCGTGTTCGACATTGATACGCAGGTATTCCCGGAATATTTCAGCCGGCTCACGTATGTATTTTTGAAGGCGGAGAATCGCACGCATGCGATCTATCAGCCGATCCCGCTTTTTACGAACAATGTGTACGAGGCGCCGATGCTCGCGCGCGTCGTCGCGTTCAGCACCACGTTCTGGCAGATGATGCAGCAGTCGCGGCCGGAGCGGCTCACATCGTTCTCGTCGCAATCCATCCCGCTCAGCACCCTGCTTGATATTGGCTGGTGGCAGAAGGATATCGTCTCCGAGGATTCACGTATTTTCTGGCAGGGATATCTGCGCTACCACAGTGATTTCCGCGTGGAGCCGCTCTTCTATCCCGTTTCCATGGACGTGAATGTCGCGCCGACGTTCTGGGGCACGATGAAGAATATTTATAAGCAGCAGCGCCGGTGGGGATGGGGCGTTGAGAACATTCCGTACATGTTGGAAGGATTCCGTCATGATCCGCAGATCCCCGCTGGCAAAAAACGCTATTGGACGTTCAACGTGATCGAAGGATTCCATTCGTGGGCCACGAACTCGCTCATTATCTTCGCGCTTGGCTGGCTGCCGCTCGCGCTTGGCGGCCGCCACTTCGACCACTCGGTGCTTTCGTACAATCTGCCGCACATCACGCGCGACATCATTTGGCTTTCAATGATCGGCGTCGCGAGTTCCGCGATCCTTTCCGTGATGCTCCTGCCAAAACCACCCGGCGGGTTGAGTATGAAGGACTACTCGGTGTTCATTTTGCAATGGGTACTGATGCCGTTCACGCTGATCATCTTCGGCGCGTTTCCCGGACTGGAGGCGCAGACGCGCTTGATGCTCGGCGGAAAGTTCCGGCTTGGCTTCTGGGTGACGCCGAAAGGGAGATATGAGAAGAAATCGTAAGCGGTATACTTAAGCCATGGAAAAAGAGATCGAAACACGTTTTCTCGATATCGATAAAGAAAAACTCGCAAAAGAACTTGGCGAGCTTGGTGCTATTGATAAGGGTGAGGAAAAACTCGAAGAAATCATCTTTCATCCGGCGGATAAGTCGTGGATCGGGAAAAGAAAATTTGTGCGCCTCAGGAAAACAAAAAATAAAATAAAGCTGACGTATAAGGAGAATGTGGAACAGACCGCCGACAGCGCACGAGAGATTGAATTTGAAGTCCCCGATTGGGATAAGTGCGTGGAGTTTTTAAGTAAACTTGGATTGGAGCCGATGCGGCAGCTTGAGAAATATAGGCACACGTTTGTGCTTGGCGATGTAACGATTGATATTGATACTTGGCCAAAGATTCCTGCCTATGCAGAAATTGAGGGGTCGTCGGTGGAATCATTGAAAGCCGTCAGTGAAAAATTGCATATGGATTGGGAAAAGCGATTCGATGGCGACGCGCGAGAGGTATTCCGGCGTTATGGCTATAACCTTGATGAAATTGTAGTTATTACTTTCAGCGAACTCAAATACAAATAAGCGCTGTTATTTTTCCGAGTTATTCCTGGTGCACCCGCGCCCTGAACTCTTCAACTTTTTTTCGTAGCGCCACGTTCTTTTTGAACTGCGGATCGGCGGTGACGGTTTTGATCGCCGCCTCGCGCGAATGTTTGACGAGCTCCGGATCCTTCAGCGCCTCCATCGCCACATCGGGGAGTCCGGTCTGTACGTTGCCAAAGAACTGACCCGGACCGCGCAGAGCGAGATCGTGCTCGGCGAGTTCAAACCCATTCTTGGCTTCCAGGATCGCCTTGAGCCGAGCGTTCGCGACCGCTGCCGGAGAGTCTGCCATCAAAAAACAATACGACTGGTATTCGCCGCGGCCGACGCGCCCACGGAACTGGTAGAGCTGTGCAAGGCCGAAACGGTCCGCGCCTTCGATCATCATGATGGATGCGTTCGGCACATCCACGCCGACCTCCACAACCGACGTGGCGACGAGAATATCAAACTCCTTGTCTTTGAATTTTTTCATCACCTCTTCTTTTTCCTTCGGCTTCATCTGGCCGTGCAGCATGGCGATGCGCAGGTCGGGGAAGATCTTCGTTGATAATTTTTCAAATTCTTCTTTAACGGATTTTAATTCCAGCTTTTTGACGAATGCCGCTTTTCCTCCCGGCACTTTCGTCGCTTCCTCTTCCTCCGGCGCGTCGATGCGCGGGCAGATGACGAACGCCTGGCGTCCTTCTTTTATTTGATCATGGATGAATTTGTACGTGGCGGTGCGCTTGAGCGGCGCAACGATCTCCGTTTTGATCTCCTTGCGCCCCGCCGGCAGTTCGGTGATGAGCGAGAGATCCAGATCGCCGAACACGGAGAGCATGAGCGTCCGCGGGATCGGCGTGGCGGACATGCTGAGGAAGTGGGGGATGGGCGTGCCCCCCACGCCATTTTTCGCCGTGCCATTGCCGGCGTGCGCGCCGCTCTTTCGCGCATTCAGCTCCGCGCGCTGGCGCACGCCGAAGCGGTGCTGCTCGTCTATTATTACGAGTCCGAGCGCCGAGAACTCCATTGCTTTTTGGATGAGCGCGTGTGTGCCGAAAATGATGGAGACCTCGCCCGCGGCCACCTTCTTATAAAATTCGGGTTTGGTCGTCTTTGATTCCAATTCCTTGCCGTAGAAAATATGTGCGCTGCTGCCGGTGATGAGCCCGATGGCGGGCTGGGCGTCTCCGAGCGCGACGGAGACGAAGAATTTCTTCATCGTCTCGAAGTGCTGTCGCGCGAGGATCTCCGTAGGTGCCATGAACGCGGTCTGAAGCCCGTTCTCCGCGGCGATCACCGCCGCCACTGCGGCCACAACGGTCTTGCCCGATCCGACGTCTCCTTGTAAAAGCCGGTTCATCGGCCGCGCCTTCTCTATATCTTTGATGATCTCCCACAGCGATTGCTTTTGCGAGTGCGTGAGCTCAAAGGGGAGCTTGGCGAGCATCGCCTTCACGCGTTCGATGTCCGCCTTGATCACCGGCGCGGATTCCTGCGCGAGCTTCATCTTTTGCTGCATGTTCAAAATTTGGAGCAGGAACAATTCTTCGAACGAGAATCGCAAACGTGCCGCGGTCGCATCCTCGATCGCGCGCGGGAAGTGGATGGAGTGGATCGCTTCGTTCAATTCCGGAAAGTTGAATTCCACCAAAATTTCCGCCGGGATCCATTCTTTCATCACCGGTTTTTTGCGGAAGAGCGATTGCGTGACGAAGCGGATGCCGCGCGAGGTGAGTCCGCGGGTCTCCGGGTACACCGGCACGAGTCGCGCGGTGTGGCTCATCTCCTGGTGCTCGCTATCGCGCACATGGATCACTTCGTAAACGGGATTGTTCAAATAAATTTCGCCTTCCTCCGATACGGATGCTTTTCCGGCAAAGTTCGCTGCGCGTCCGGTTTTCAACACATTCGCCACGTACGGCTGGTTGAACCACACCGCGCGGATGGTTCCCGATTCGTCCGCGATCGTGGCCTCCACGATGCTCATCGCGCGACGCCAGCTGCGCTTGCTCTGAATTTCTTCCACGATGCCGGTGATCGTGGCCTGCTGTCCCGGTTCAAGCTCGGCGATAGGATATACTTTTGTGAAATCTTCGTAGCGGGTGGGAAAGTGCCACAGCAAATCTCTCACGGTTTTGATGCCCATCTTTTCAAGACGGCGCAAAGCGGGAACTCTCGCTCCCACTACCTCAAAAAGCGGCGTGTCAGAGGCGATTTGAAGCATTGATTTGCGAATAGTATAGCATACCTTGTCTCCAAAAGGCATACCGGAAAAATAAAACGGCGTCCTCGTGAGGTGCGCCGATAATGAAGGAATTCGTCCTGGCCTAATCGCAG
>CAZXCH010000013.1:0-2627 GCA_964639165.1 uncultured Candidatus Saccharibacteria bacterium
TGCGACTTCCGCGGCGAAGGTTGCGAACGTTGAAGGGTCCGCGGGCGGACACTCTATCCCGTTATCGCATCCAGGAGCTCGTGCCCACTGTGGCGTATAACTGATCACTCCAAGGCCATGTAAATGATGTGCCACAAGAGCATTTATAAGGGTGTCATAGCTACCCCAGGTGGAACTGGTCGGTGAACTGTATTGCACGTCGCCCCATTCAATATCAAATCGTACCCACATGACGCCGAGGGCAACCATTTGATTAAGCTCCTGATTGAGTGTGCTGCTGCTTAGTTTTGAAAGACTGCCCCCGGCTGCTATGCCGACGGCATGTCTGATACCCTGAGCTGATATTGGCGTAAGGATTGATGTGGTTGCCGTCGAAATTTGTTTTGGATTAGTAGATGTGGGGGATCCAGGAGTCACGATGAGGGGGGCTGTGGTTGATGCAGCGCTCGTGGTATTCGTACTCGTCACTATGGATGTATATCTCGGCTGAGCCGGCGAACTTTGAAATAGGTTGTATATATCAGCCCGTTTGATAAAAATTAAAACCACTATTATTGTCAGGCAAATAGTTAGAATCCAAAACTTCTTTTTACTGTTTTTGGTCATTATTATATTCCTCCCCATATATTTCAAAACGTCTTAAGAGCATACATTAATACTAAGGCCTTCGCAAACATAGATTTTGATAAAGTTCCATATTTTCTTTACCGATAAAATTAGCTTCATACTTTTTTTGTTTTTTGATAATTGCTGGCCTCATCATTTCGCTTCGTTCAGGATCTTCGATAAAATATTTCATTGCATTTGCCAATTGTTTTATATTCCCAACATCTATAAGCAAACCTGTTATCCCATCGTCAACATTATCCGGTATGCCGCCACTGCGGGTTGCAATAATTGGTTTACCAACGGAAATTGCTTCGAGGATGAACCTCCCGAAAGCTTCAGGACTTCGCGAAGGTCCGATAATTGCAATAGATTTTTCATAAAGGTCTAAAATTTCAGCCGGCTTTATATGTCCAAGGAGGGTAATATATGTGAGTTTATTTTCTTGAATATATTTTTTTAGATTATTAAATTCACTTCCCGTGCCGGCTATCTTTACCTCAAATGGTTTCTTTAATTGTTTTTTCAATATTTCGGCAGCAGCTACTATATCCCAGATACCCTTATCAGTTTCGACGCGTCCACCAAATACAAAAGTCGGAATTTTTAAATTTTCAACATAATGTCTTCCTGTAATGGATTCAGAAATGTCAGGAATATTAGTGGTTCTTTTGGCATCGAAACCATTTAAAATTAGTTGATCTTGAATAAATTTACTCACCCCAACCAATTTTATACCATTCAAATGATTCACTAAAAAACGAATTGAGAATTTATATACGTTGAATACCGTTGATTCATAGAGCGCGAATGGACGGATGGATAAAAATGATGAATCATTTGTTGATTTATATCCTATGCAGCGATATCCATGATGAGTTTGAACGGTTTCATCAAAATCTTTTATACCATCTAAGTGAGTAGCACTAAGCTGGGCTGGACACACCAAGCTACAATCTACGCAATTTACAACAGTAGGGCGCTGTCCAAAAATTCGGACGCCTATTATTATTGGGATAAAACGATAAGATGTTGGTACTATAGTTACGATCTCCGGTTTAAGTTTATTTATTAATCTCAGTACTTGCACCATTGAGTTTATCTGTAAAGCGATAATATAGAATGCTTGCCATATAGCTGAAGGAAGATTTTTTGATTCAAAAGACGGCTTAGCAATAACGGGGTATACAACCACTCCATTTTCAACCCAGGGTTTGTCGGTAAATTTTGAGCAGGCTACCGATATGGTATTACCGTGTTTTGAGAGCCAGTTGACGAGTAGCGAAGTACTTACGGCGGTGCCACCTTTAATATACGGTGGATAATCGTCTAGGACAAAAAGGACTTTCATGAGTTTATCGATAGATATCTAGATTACCAAGGCAGTAATTACAATTCAAACATAATCACCCTTAAAAAGCAGAATAATAAATCCAATCCACATTCCCACGGTATAGCTCAAGTTATAGAGGACGGTTTTAAACGGCTTGTCACCGATGTTCTTTGCGAGTGCGAGGAGAATGAAAAGCGGATACCACCAGAAATAAAGCGTGAGTGGCAGGCCAAGGATATATATGGTGTATATCGTCACATATAGGTTATCGCCTAGCAATGCGGTGAGCCGCTTGGGATGCTTTGCAAAAAGCTTTGCCCTTGCTTTGCCATAATCAAAAGATCGTCTAATATCCCTTTTTGCATTTCCCCAGTCATGGGTTATGACGGCGTTATGAACAAAATAGATCTTATTGCCGGCATCCGACCAGCGCCAGGTAAAATCCGCATCAGATCCATATAAAAACGATTCATCAAATCCGTCCAATTTTTTCCATAGATCTTTCTTGAAAGCGAGATTTATCGTGGGCGCCCAGTAGATGTAACCATCCTTCCCGACGGTCGGATTGCGAGCAATCTGTTTTTTGGCATCAGAAGGAAGAACTGGGCCCGCCGTCATGGTCTCTCTTCCTTCAAGTATGAGATGAGTAAGCTCAATAAGCCAATTTTCCAGCGGGACACAATTTGCA
>CAZXCH010000013.1:2637-14157 GCA_964639165.1 uncultured Candidatus Saccharibacteria bacterium
ATCAATGAAGACAATTATTTCTCCTTGTGCATGTCGAATGCCAAAATTTCGCTGTTCGGGAATGGATGTTTTATTGGCTATGGCCGATTCGAACTGGTACCAATGGACATTGGGATATTTATTTTTGATATCTGCGAGCAGTGTAGGATCCGACGCATCTATTACGATCGTTTCTGTAGGCGCAGGCACTTTTTGGATCGCCAAACCGGCAACGGTGTTCGCGATCCCGCGGTCATTTTTTACTATGACGATGATGGATATTTTTGGTTGCATACAGTCCTTTTCAGTGAAAATATTTTTTACGAACGATTCCCAAAACAGATGATAGTTCAAGCGATAATTGAATATACCCATAGAGGAGATATTCAATCTTGTGTTCCCGAAAAGCCCTCATCGGCCACCAACTATAAAGTATCAATGGGCCGATGACAATGAATACTACACCAAGAAGCGGTTGAAGGATTATGAGACAGATCACAACCAAAAGATAAAGAATCGGGAATGGAAATATCGGCAGTGTTTTTTTCTCTTTGGCGTAATAATACACAGTATTTTCGGCACGGCGATACGTCTGGCGTATAAGTTTAAGAACACTTTCCCGATGGCGGTGACGGATCGTCGCATCCGGAACGAAAATGATATGCGCTCCATGGCTGCGTAGTCGGGTAGAAAGTTCGCTATCCTCATCGGCGAATAACTTTTCATCAAAACCTCCGAGTGTTTTTAAAATGGAAGCACGATAGGCGCAGTTCAATCCAAAGACCGCTTGGACCTCGGTGGGTTTTGTTGCGACAGCTACCGAGATAAACATGCTTTTAAAATATACCCAGAAACGCCAGAGGGGATTTTTGCTTTCGCCAAATGCGAGCGGAGCAGGATTGCCATATGCGCTCGCTGCCAAATAGCGTTCGGCGAGATATTCGGTTTTATAGGCAAACGTTCGACCGCCACTCGCAGCGATTTCTGGATTCTCAAATGGCTGTACGAGTTTTGTGAGCCATTGCGAGTCGGCAATCGCATCATCATCAATGAACACCACAATTTCACCCTTAGCGGCAGCGATGCCGGTATTCCGTGCGGCGGAGATGCCTTTATTGGTTTTGTGACGAATAAATTCAACCCCATTAATTTTTGCTATTTCTTTCGTTGCGTCAGTGGAAGCATCGTCAATAACTATGATCTCATAATGATCCTTCGGATAGGTTTGGTGACGTAAGCTTTCTACGCACGCATTGATGCACTCGCTTCGATTAAAAGTGCATATTACAACGCTTACAAATGGTAATTTCTTATTCTCCATTTTTTTCTTTATTGGTATATTTCTGAACCACCATTATTATAAATGAGGTCTTTATTATTATTCAGGAAACTTAGGGGAAAATGATAATAAACAAGGTTACCGTCCAGATCTTGGATGACCGTCTGAGTCTTCGCATTGTTATAGTTAAGGTAAACATAGGAATTTCTTTGGATGGTTGCCGGGAATAATCCAGTAAGTGGGGCGAGGTTCGAATACGTAATGATTTTTATATTCGAAAAATAGGCATCTGATTGGATCGGATCATTGAGGTTTGCATTTCCGCCAAGCCAGTTGATAGAGCTTATTTCTTGTGCATGGGCATAGTATGCGTCGTAGTAAAAGCCGTAATTATTAAGAGGCAGAAGGGGTCTTGCTCCACCCGTCAATTCCGGGATCAATCCGGAAAGTATTACGAAGAAAAAGAGCAGTATGCCGCTCGAAAGCAGCAATTGCTTTTTTGGCGTGGAAAATATCAGCGAGCCAAGCGAGAGAAGGACAAGGATCACCGGCAACGCAAGGAACATGAGATCTTGTTGAACCAATCGCAGCAATCCATAGTCCACCGCGGCCGATGGTAGCAAAGTTTGTCCCGCAAGCACTATCACACCGGAAATCGAAAGCGCAATATATTCCCTGGGCACATGGTAGAGAAGGTGTTTTCTGAAAGCATAGCCAATAAAGAGTCCAAGTATGCCAAGCAATATCAATAATTGGATAATGTTCGCGTATATTTGTTTTATTTGGACGTAAAAAGTGTTTAGGGAAATAATTATGATAGATTGTGTAGCCTGACCAAGAGGTGTAATCGGGATGATCGGTTCCGGAAGTATTGGCGTGGGATAGTTCTTGGTCAAACTTAGCGGGAAAAGATTGGAGGAAGGGGTGGACTCGGTTGTCTGCTGAACGGCATTTTGTACGAATTGGTCGAATTGTTGTTGGAGGGTTGGCTGGGCCGATTGTACTAAGCTGTATTGCGCCGCTCCCGAGTGCGCATCGTTTGCGAGTGGATGTTCTATTCCCGTAATAATTTGGCCAACAGTATTCGAAATGTTTGTCGATGTTCCCGTTATTAATCCCGACCAAAGAGTGGCAACGATAAGTGAAATAACAATGAATGATAAAGTAAGCAGAATGGGCTTCTGATGGATCTCCTTATTACGAAACCGGTCGGTCAAACTGGAAAACCAATATGGCCATTTCGCCTGCATAAAAAAACGAAGTATGAGGTTGATGATATAGGCGCCAACAAAGATCGCAATGGCAACGTACGATGTTGAATAATGGGATATAATCATGCCCGTTACCAATAGGAAGAGAAGAAAGATCCTGCTCTTTCCGGTCGCATATTTTTCATTGAGCAATATAAGGATCAATAATCCAAAGAAGACCAGTGCTATTTCTTGGCGGTTCAAGAAGGCCATATCGGTCATGAACGTTGGGAAAGAAAGGTATATAAAACCGGCAAGAAAAGCTATCGATGCAGAGACGTATTCTTTGCTGAGATAATAGATAGTAACTACGCCTAGCGCTCCTAAGAATTGCAAGAAAAATTTGAATATATATACGCCGCTTACATGCAGGAGATTCTGGAGATAGACCGGAAGAATGGTGATGCTGAGGCATGCCATGTAGGGGTCGCGGTAAAGGGCCATACTCCACGCATGAGCATTATTTACTAAAGTAAAAACGTGATATTCAAGCATGATGTCATGGCCGGTGACGAACCACCCGCGCATGGAATTCATCAATAAGAACGACAATGCCATCATGTACAGTGTGAAAGCGGGAGTGGATGGGTCGACGTCATTTCGTTTGAATATCATTGCGGGGATGATGAATATGGTCAGACCGTAAGCGATCATAGTTAAAATATTAGACCCGCCATTATTAAGCATGATGGCCCCGAGACAGGCAAGAATGGGATATAAGAACGAGACACCAATGAAATACCAATCAATGCGCTTCAGTTCGGGAATTTCCAACGGAGATTCTTTTTTAAAAATAAAATCAATGGATAGCAATATATATATCAATAGATCAAAAGCAACAAGAAGAGGGATGGTGGTGAGCGGTTGGTTCATCCCGAAGAACGGAAGGATAGTGTTGATTCCAAGACCCATTGCCATGAGTATTAAAATACTAATGCCGATGCTGAATGTGATGCCAAGCATCCATGGCATATGCTTTTTTACAAGGAATGGGAGGAGGAGTAATCCCGGAACGATGACGATATAAAAAAACGATAAAAATGATCCGATATATAAAAAGTCGATATGAAATATCGCGATGAGGTTGACCAAAACAAGACCCACGAGAAAGGAAAGTGGAAATGGCTTTACGAGTTGGGATGTATGAGGGTTATGCTCGTCCATAAATCCATTGGTTAAGACTGTTCGCGAGGGTATCCCAACTGTATTTTTCTAAGGAAAATAAGGGAGCTTTCGCGGCTTTTTTAGGGCGATCTTTATCGTTTAAGGCGTCGAGCAATACAGATTCCAGCGCTTCAAGGTCATTTGCTTTTGCTATGTAGCCGACCCTGCCAAAATCCACCATAGCGGGAAGGTCGCCGACGTCGCTCACGAGTGGAACCACGCCACGGGACATATATTGCGAAATCTTCATATTGTTTGCGGCTATGACCGTAGTTTCGTTCGGCATATAACCATAGCCAATGTCACCTTCATGAAGATGTGCCCGGGCATCGGATAATTTCAGCCATCCAGTGAACGTGATATTTTTATCGATCTTCAGGTACTCGCTTTTTTGTTTAAAATAGGCCAGATATTTTCCATCACCAATGATCAGTGCCTGTGCTTCGGGGATGTGTTCTATGATCTTCGGCATTACATCAAGGAGCGGTTCAAGGATGCTTTTTCTATTCAAAGCCCCGAGAAAGATAATTTTCTTTGCTGCTTGGGAAGCGATGGTTTTTTCGAACCATTCGGGGTCAACACCATTGGACATGATATGTATTGGTTTTTTAGGAAATTCCCGATGATACATGTCAAAAAGATAGGTGGATGCCGCGACGAGCCGGTCGGCATATCCCACCGCCAATCGTTCGGACCATGCAACGAGCTTCCGCTGGTGATATGGATGTCCTTCGATCTTCATAACCTCGCTGCCCAGGTCATCGATATCCACGATCACCGGTATTCTCCAAAAAAATTTTCCAAGCAATCCTACAATGGATATAGGCGTAGGTTTATATATGTATATAAGATCGGATTTTTCTTTCCGTAGAGCATTAAAAGCCCCAAACAGATAGGGGAATAGATTGATCTCCAATCGTCGCGTAGTGAACTGGAATGGCTGGAGGATCTTTACGCCGTTAATATCCGCAATGTTTTCGGGAATAAAATCATTATATTTATCCGCTTTCGGAGCAATGATAGTTGTCTCGTTTCCGAGCTTATGCAATGCGGTAGCGAGAGCAACTACGCGGTAACTGAAGTTGCTCCGAACATTCCCGGAGACAAAGAAAGTGATTTTCATAGAAGTGATTTGAAGAGCTCGGAATATTTTTTTGCCTGGATATCCCAAGAGAAACTCTGCGCATTCATTACTCCATTGTTGGCAAGACGGGTTGCAAGCGGTATATCAAAAAGGACCTGTTCGATAGCATTAGCCAAGGCTTGTGGATCTCCTGGCGGCACGAGTAAACCGTTATTTTCATCAGTAATGACGTTGGGAAGGCCGCCGATATTACTGGCAATGACGGGTCTTCCCGATGCCATGCCTTCAATAAGGACCGTGCCGAATGCTTCAGAATCCGATGTGGATGGCAACACGATAACGCTCGCTCGCTCGTAAGCATCTATCAATTGCTGGCCAAGCAGGGGTCCCGGAAAGATGACTCCCGATTCGATGCCTAATATGCGGGCACGCTCGCGATAATGCTCAATCGCATCGCCACCGCCGATGAGTTCCAAAGTTACCGATGGATGGTTCTTTATTACTATTACACCAGCTTGCAAAAGATATTCAATGCCTTTCCAGCTTGAACTATGTTCTATTCGGCCAATGAACATAATTGTTTTATGATCGCGAGGCAGTGGACTAGGCCTGAATCTTGTGAGTTCCACTCCGGGAGGTATAACATGAATTTTTTGCTTAAAATTTGTCATTTCGCGTTGGGCAAACACCTGTGAAACCGCGATGATCGCGTTCGAACGAGAAAACAGCGACCGAAGGAATACCTTCTCATATAATTTGATAAAGATATCAATAAACCATTTTCCTTTTAACATACTGCCCGAGTGATAGGTGAGCACCACGGGCCGGTTGCCGGCGGCTCTGGCCGCGACGTCCGCCATGAACGGCACAGGGGAATGGACGTGGACGATATCCGGTTGTTCAATTTCGAAGATCTTCTTGATGGACCAATACCACATTGGATTGATCGGTGTGTTTGAGATCTTGAACCAGATCGGCAAGCGATGGACCGTCATGCCGTCGATCGTCTCTTTCTTATATCCCGTGCCGTCGTAGTTGCTGGTGATGATGCTCACTTGATACTTGCCGCTCGTGTGGAGATTCTTTGCAAGCAGGTATGCGTAATTTTCCAAACCCCCGATTTTGGGATAAAAATAGGATGCCACTACGGCTATCTTGATTGTGCGTGATTGGGTATCCATGTTATGACGCATACACATTTTGTATCTCTGAAACGATGCGATTCCAATCGTATTTTTCCGCATAGGTGCGATAGAAAGCCCGGTCTTTTGCCGTGTTCAAAAGTTTTTCGATTGCCTGGGCCATTTCTTCCTGATCGAGGCCGATTAGGATGCCGTTTTCTCCGTTGACCACCAGTTCCTTCGTGGCATTTTGCTCGTGATCGATCGTGATGAAGGGCATTCCGCATGCGTTTGCCTCAAGCGCGGCTATGCCGAATCCCTCGCGCGTGGAGGGGAGTACAAAAATGCGGGATGCCTGCATGATGCTGTACATGTCATTCTGATCGTCCAAGAAACCCAGGAACGAAACGTTCTTTTCGATGCCCAATTCCTTAACGAGCGATTGCAGAGAGGTTTTTTCCGGTCCTTCTCCGATGATCCACAGTGATATATTTTGATGCGTTTTTGCCAGTGTGGCGATGGAATGAATGAGCACATCCACGTGCTTGTGCGACAACAGTCTGCCGGCAAAAACAACGTCGGCGCCCCGATCGGCGGGTTTGTTACTTAAGATCCTTTTCATATCGATCCCGTTGCCGATGGTAACGATCGGCTTTTTTACTCCAAGGCTGGCGCGAAGGCTTTTTGTGGTCTGCTCCGAGACTGAAATGATCGTATCGGGCAATTGTGCGCTTATCTTTTCTATATAGTAGGCAACCGATGCGCGCATTCCGCGTCCGATATATTGCTGCCAATATTCCTTGCCCCATACCTCGTGCCAGGTGACGATCATTTTCTTCCCCTTGAGCAGACAGACTATTTTAAGCGGAAAGAGGACGAGATGCGGCATATGATCCACCTCGATCACATCGAATTTTTTGTTGATAAGGGTAATGCAATGCAGTGAAAATAATATCGCTTCTTTAAAAGAGCGGCGATTTCCGTGATAGAGGGGATAAAGCGGGCTTATCGCACGAAGCGTGACGCCGTTTTCTTTTATGGTATTTTTGCCCTTCCACCAATGCATGGAATAGACCGTGACGATTTCCCCGCGCGTCGCAAGGCGCGTGCTGACCTCGTTGATCCGTTTTTCCTTGCCTCCTTTGAAATAGGGATATATCGAATCCGAAATAATGGCGATGTTCATCTCGTCGTTAATTGAAAGATAATTCTAACATAGATATGCGAAATAGTCCAATTATTCCCATGGATAAGGACGTCGGGTTCATGGCGCGGATTTCGCCGAATTCGCTATACCTTCTTGATTTCTTTTCTTTCCTGCAAGTGTGTTGCAAACGGCTGCCAATAAAGATTTTTTATGAACATCCAAAGAATGCGGGTTCCGTCCGCGATCGGATTAAGATTGGTCTCGCCTATGCGCGGATGGTAGGTCACGGGCACGGAATAGATTTCTTCGCCCAGACGCGCCATTTTGGTGACCATCTCCATTTCGATCGCAAAGCCATCGGATTTCAGGTGGGGAAGCAGGCGTTCCACCGCTTCGCGGTTCCATGCAAAATAGCCGGTGAGGACATCCGTCACGTTGACGCCATAGAACCAGCGAACAAGATATGAGTACATCCAGTTGCCAAACCTGTTGAATAGGCTCATCGAGCCCTCGAGGATGCGTCCGGTGAGCCGCGAGCCGATGACCACATTGCAGAACCCGGAATCGATCGGCTCGATGAGGCGCAATAGTTCTTCCGGTCGATAGGTGTTATCCCCATCGAGCATCACCACGTAATGCGCATCTTTCGGGACACTCGCAAAACCAAGGCGAATGGCATTGCCCTTCCCTTTTGCTGGTTCGTGGATGACGGTTGCGCCGAGCGATCGCGCGATGTTCGCGGTATTGTCGGTCGATCGGTTGTCGATCACGATGATTTGAATATCGAACCCGTGCTTTTTTGCCTTCTCGTGGGGAAAGTTATTGATGACCGAAGCAATCCCGCCCGCCTCATTGTGGCAGGGGATGAGAACAGCTATTTTTTTGGTGAATTTTTTCTGCATTGTTTTCAATTGGCGCCGTGTAAGAGAAAGTCGATCGATTGATTGTTGAGCGATGGAAGAACGACGACAATCTCGCCGGTGACCGGCGCCGCGGTGAGTGCATATGAAACCGGTATTATTGCGGCGGCACCTTCGGAAAGGGAAACGGTACCACTCGCAAGAATTGTTTTTTGCGCGGATGGATTTATGAAATAGGACACATAAGAATATGTTGTCGTTACCCCCTCGTGATTTACCACCGTGAATGAAAAAGAAACGGGCTTACCGGATATCGTCGATGTTGGAATGGCTGCGGGATTCGTAAAATAAAGTTCGGTGAACCGTTCCGGAACGGGGATGACCTTAAGGGAATACAGTGCATTGTAAACGATTCCCCGAGACAGATAGATAATGCCTGCCACGCAAAAAATCGCCAATACGATGAAAATAGCGCGCGAGGCAGGACGCTCGTTTTTTGATTTCGGTTCCATATATATAGTTACGCGGATAAACCTCGTGGCGTTACGGTTTCGACGGCATGCGCTGATTTTTTCATGGCCATTACGTCGAACGCATTGGCCATGTTGCTGAGGAAGCGATCATAATCTTTTTCTCCCATATGGATTCCGCTATGTGGTCCGGAAGGAGTATTATTGACATCAACAATATATATCTTTCCGTCGATATTATCCCGCAAGACATCCAATTCACCATAATCAAGTCCAAACACTCTGCAGAATCGGATGATCGACGCCTTCTCTTCCGTGGTGAACGCCGCGTCGGTTGCCACGTGGCGTGCGATGACGGTATCGTCGTTGAACCGATCGTCAATGCTGCGCTTTCGATAAAGCGTGAACGGAATATCATTTCCAAAGATAAAAGTTCGGATATCCGTCACCGAATGTTCATCCGTCTTATTGTCAATAAGTTTTTGATATACAAATCCCTTTTCGGGCGTCGATGGTGCGGCATGTATCTCTCCAAAATGCATGGCATTCTGGTTCGTCTTTTTTATATAGGTACCACGATACGTCCCGGGATCGATCGTCAATCCATATCCGAACGATTCAAGGAAAACCTTGTCGACGTATTCCTTGCTGATATCTCCGCAGCGAGCGTTCAACACCGGATACCGGTTTGATAGATCCGATAATTGTTCATCGTTCTTTCGTACGGTAGCGTCCTCGAAGGCGATTGCCAGATCGAATGTGACATTGGGATCGGTGGTCATCCGATATCCGAGCTTGTGACAGATCGGATAGAGAATGTGGTACGCAATAGGCATCGTGGGATAGAACAATATCGTTCCTTTCGACTTGAATCCCCGTCGCAATAATGCTCGTGCATACATTATTTTGCACTTGAGCACGGTGCGCCGGTAATACGTGAGCTCCTTGAGCCTTGAATACAAATAATTCATTGTTTGTAATAATAACCAATATTATAAATATTGTCCAGTCCCTCTACGGCGCGGACATTGACGCATGAGGTCTTATATGCTATACAAGTTGCATCATGCAAGCAACGAAAAGCGCTGCTACAACTTTGTACTCGGTCGAGGACCACGCAACATGGGTCCGTTTTTATGCTCGTCAAAAAAAAATGGTCGCACGCTATGGCTGTAGGGAGTTTTTGGTCGGATCGAAAAAACTGGCGCTTGATACGAGGCATGTTCCCGATATAACGATCGTGAGTAAGCGGCTCAAAAAAATGAGCGGCTGGACACTTTCAAATTGTGGAAATAAAAGCGTGCCGATGAAAAATTGGTTCGTTGCAATGCAAAAGCGTTCATTTCCGGTCACCGACTATATTCGTCCGCCGGAACATTTTAATTATACGGCGAAGCCGGACCTGCTCCATGAGTACTTTGGCCATTTGCCGTTCTTTACGGATAAAAAGTTTGCCGATATGGCGCAGAAGTTTGGTGCGATGTGTAAAAAGGCCAATCGCCGGCAATTGCTCCAGATTTCGCGCATCTGGTCGCTCGGGGTGGAATTTGGCCTCATAAACGAAAACGGCAAGATCAAGCTTTTCGGAGCAGGACTCCTTTCGTCCTATGGAGAGTGCTTGCATGCAGTGAAGATGATAAAAAAGGGGAACGTGGTTCCGTTCGAGCTCGACAAGGTGATCGCCACGCCGGGAAGGACGTTTGAATGGCATAAAAAATATTTTGTGATGAATAGCGTGAACGATATCTCCAATATGCTGGTTGATTACGGAAAAAAGGAGGGATTGTTATAAGCAACTTCTCAATATGTCCTATTGGGTGTTTTTTTGCGTTTTTAAAGGGCTATCCGGAGATATGTAACGATGCCGTGACTTGATCGGCTTCATGAGTAACAAAACAATGGTCAAAATAGCAAACACCAACAGGAAGAAGATCACCGTTCTTATCCCGTGTTATAACGAGGAAATCGGAATTGGCTCCGTCATTAAAAATTTTCCTATCAATCAGGTAAGAGCACGCGGATACGATCTCGAGATCGTCATTATCGATAATAATTCCAGCGACGCTACCGCACGGATAGCGCGTGAACACAATGTGACCGTATTGCACGAACCCAATAAAGGGAAGGGGAATGCCATGGGGTGCGGGTTTCGAAGCATCGGGCAAGATACGGACTACGTGGTGATGCTTGATGGTGATGCCACCTATAGGCCTGACGAACTATTGCGTCTGATAGAACCGTTGGATTCCGGTTTTTGCACCGTCGTCATCGGCTCGCGGCTTGGCGGGCGGATCATGGATGGCTCCATGTCGCAATTTAATCGTTTGGGTAATTGGATATATTCGCATCTCGTCCGTTATTTCTATCATGTCAACGTGACGGATGTCCTCACCGGTTATTTTGCGTGGAACCGTGAAGCGCTGGAACGCCTGCGTCCGCACATCACATCTACCGGGTTTGCCATTGAGATGGAAATGGTCATCAAGATGGCGCGGCTTGGAGAGGAGATTGCGTGTGTCCCGATCACATACCATCCCCGTGCGGGAGAAACAAAACTGAGTCCGGTATATGACGGTGCCCGCATTCTGTGGATGTTTGCAAAAAATTTACGATGGCAGCCGTCGCCCCAGTTGGCTCCGGTAAGGGTAAGGGTGGAAGCGGTGAGTGCTTTCCTGGAATAGCGTATCTTGATTTATTCAGATTTTATGATATAGTAATGCGAAGTGAATAGAATAAAAGACTCTGCTATCTTTTTTGTCGGACTTGCCGCGGTCGCCATACTGGTTGCTGGTGGCATTTTTTACTTTGGTACATGTAATCACGGCGTCGATGCTACTTCAGGAATCGCTTCCACCTCCCCAATGACGCCACAGAATGCTCTGCAGACGATCCCCACCAGTACGATCATCATCCCTGCCGCTTCCACCTCCAGTGCTCCGGCGCCGCTTTCATTGCCATATACTTTAAAACCCTCGACGGCCAACACCACCTATTGGCCGAAAGCATGGGGAAGCATTTCATTTGTTAATAGCAGTATCGTATTCGTCCCGGATCCGTCAACACACGGCGCGAATAGTTTTCTCAATGGCGCGTCTTCGTGGAAAAATTATGCGGTGAACGTGGACGCTTCATGGCTGATGGGGGGATGGTTCGATATTGTTTCGCG
>CAZXCH010000014.1:0-14000 GCA_964639165.1 uncultured Candidatus Saccharibacteria bacterium
CTAAAAGCCAATTTTCCTTCACGCACTCTCGACCCGTATTCAGCATCATTTACCACAAGAATAATATCCACGTCCGAATAGGGTTTTTCAAAGCCATGGGCTATTGAACCCACCACGAGTATCGCAAGCACGCTTTCATGAACGGCATATTCGCCTTTAAGAGTGGCACGGTCGATACGCTATACCCCGAAATAAACGAGAGTATCGCCGCAATCATGACTGTTTGGTGCGGCGCAAATCCAGCAACGGTGCCGACGGTAACGCCGATGAGTTCTCCTATCGCACAGCCCGCGAGACAGTGGAGCGTGGCGCTCGCGGCCATTTTATTGACCGAGTGCCCCACGTGTTGATTGGCGACTTCGGCCGGCTGGCCAGTCGCGCGATCGTCCTCGTGCTGTTCATGATGGTTTATATACAAAGTCAACAATAACTACTTATTTTTATTTAAATGCAAAAGACAACAACACAATGGACAAGGAACTTCCATGCCTCCCGCACCACTTGTGTATGTTTCGTATATTTAGTTTAGCAAGCGCGAAAGCCTTTTATTAATTCTTACGTCCTAACCTGCTGAGGCCCCAAAAAAAGATACCCAAGCCCGCCATCCAAATCCCTATGCCCACCGGAGATGCCCAAGAAAATATAGATGCTATGTTCATTTTACTTTATTGATCGGCTTAATTTATATGATCGGCCTTTTTCATTTGTCCCTTATTGATGGATGCCGTTTCAAAGTCTGGGACATTACAATGCTCCGCACGGGGGAGGAAGAGTTTGAACAAATAAGTTTTTCATTCGCCCAGCCCGTACAAAAAAGTGCCAGAGCAAAACGGGCAATTCCGGTCAAGTGGAGACGAACCGGACAGGTGGCAAACTCTAATCACTGATCTCTATAAAACACTCTTACTCACAGGGTCGGATTTGGTTTAAGGCAATTACCAAAAACCTATTAGTTGACGATGTTCACCAGCATAGTCGTCGAAGCATCATACTGACCATCAAAGTTTCTATTGTTGCAATAAAATCCCATCTTATATGATCCTGGCAAAAACGAGATGGATGCCCCTTCGTATGTTTGAGAACTTGTAGGAATCGTCCACCGATAAGAGCTGGAAGATGCCGGAACGCTAAATACCTGATAAGGGTTGGCAGTGGAGCTTGGAGCAGATGCCGAAACAATAAGCGCGCTGAAATAGGCGTATCCCGTACACTGCCAGCGGATCGTGTAGGATAATCCTCGTTTAAAGATCTGTCCGCTCTGTGGGAAAATTACCTCAAAGGATTTGGCGGTACCGGAAGCTATGGCGGAACCATTGGGAGTAATGTTCGTGCTTGTGCTTGGGGGCGTGGGTTCTTGTTGAACCTGAACCGGCGCGGCATTTGCAGCGGGAGAAAATCTCACCGTTGAAAGCGAAGCAAGCGTTAAGAACGCCATGGCAAAACAATAGATGATGCATAACAAAAGACCCTTACTGATATTTAAAACGCGCTCCCCGGTTTTGCGCTTTGAATCAGCAAACAGCCAAACCGAGACAAGCCCGAGAATGATATACCGACCCAACCCGATATATAATCCGGCAGGATTCGGAGAAGGCAAATTCAAACTACTGAACGAGAGCAAGACATATGCCGCCCACGCGTTCGAGAGAAGGTATAATCCACCCAATACGATTCCCACGACGAGCGCTCCGCGATATATCTTCTCGGTCTTTTCCTGCAATCCAGGATTTTTTGCAAACATTTCGACGTAGCGATCGCGGCGCGATTTCTCCCATACCAAACCGATTGCGACGCCGATGATGCTTTCTATGATCGCGAGCACAATCGGGAACCATAGCGTCGCACTCACCAGGTTAAGATTAAAAGTGTTTGCAACCGCCATCCCGACAAGGACCAAATATACAACAAACGAAGTTACAATGACCCCGAGCAGCGCGAACAACACCTTACGAGCGTTGATGCTAAGCATTACTTTAATGATACCAAATTCGAGTTTGAAAAGTTTTCCCTTCCGCCCAACTCCCCTACTTTTGCCAGATTCGGCAAACTCAAAATAGCCCAGAATACATAAAGAAAAATGACCTCTTTTGGAAATCGATTTTCATTCAAGTGGAAGCGGGCGGAATCGAACCGCCGTGTAAAGATAATGCCGATGGGCCGTCTACGAGCGTAGTTTAGCGAGGCTAAGCGAAGTGATCATATTTTCGCGCCGGGCGTATGATCGTCAACCTGACGCTAGTCCCCTTATATAAGACCGGTATCAGTCCAAGGAACCCGGACCGGCCGATCCCGAGAGGTTACGCGAAAGCGAAAGCCCTCGGAGCTGCAACTTTGGAGTTGGCAGTTATAGGTTGTGCAACGGTTACGGCGTTGCCAACGGCTCGCAAACCCATGGATTATCTTTATCGAAGCCAGTGCGCTCCCATATCGCCTTCGATAAGGCTGCCGCTATTATAGCACAAATAATGCTAGAATAAAAGGGTACATAAACGCAGCCCAAAGGTCGAAACCGAAATATTTAATGGAAATTTAATCTATGGAAGAAGAGAAAATGCATGGAAAAGGAATGGTTTGCAATTGCCCGCATCACAAAGTGATACCGTGGCTCATCATCCTGATCGGCGCGGATTTCCTCTTGGGAGCCGTGAACGTCCTGACCTGGGGCTTCGTGAACATCACCTGGCCGATCCTTTTGATCATCGGCGGTGTCGTCAAATTGGTTCGATGCAATTGCTGCAGTAAGTAAATAAAAATATCCCTTTCGCCTCCGGGCAGATGACCGTTCGGCGAAAGGGATATTTTTATTTCTCCATTTACTGCTGAGGAGCCGGGGTTTCTTCTGTTACTTTTTGGACATTCGCGCGCTTGAGAAGTTCCGCCTGCATCCATTCGGCGAGGTCTTTGTCCAACGCCGGAAGAATTCCTTCCGTCTCGTCGTCACCGGGTTTTTCATCCTCCTCATGGCCGGCGGTCAGGATGACGATGCGGCTGAGGCCAAGCATCTGGAAAGAAAAATCGCGCCGGATGTCCACGTCCTGGATCTGCCGGTATGGGATCGCCACCTCCTCCTTGTTCAATATCCCTTTCTTTATTTTCAACGAATCGTCGCCGAGACAGAATTTGAAGTTCGAGTAGATGAGCCACGCGACAAGGAGCGTGACCAGAAATACGAGGATGAAAAGCGCGAGCGCAAGCCATGCCGCCATCATGGTATAGCCCGTCAGGTTGCCGACCGGGGTCTTCGCAAGGAACGACTGTCCTCCGAGCACGAAGAGCGCGATCGTAAGTAAAAGCAAAATGAATGCTGCATGAACGCGCTCCAGGAAGAATATCCAGAACGTCTTCTTCCCCATCGTGTGATAGACCTCTTCCGGGACGCCGGGGTGGGTTATTGGATTCTCGTCCATGGTCGTGTTCGATAGTTGCCGTTTTGATTATTCTACCACAGCTGATATAATGGAGGCATAATAAAGCCCCGCATCAACAACCAAATAACCGCACTGGAGGTCCGTGTCATCGGAGAAACAGGGGAAAACCTCGGCGTCATGTCGCGCGACGAGGCCCTCAAACTCGCCCGCCCGGATGACGGCATCGACCTTATAGAGATCTCCGCCGCTGCAAAGCCGCCGGTCGTACGCCTGATGAGCTACGACAAATTCCGCTACGAAGAGGAGAAGCGGATCAAAAAGGAGCGCGCCGCGCAAAAGACGGCATCCATGAAAGCCGTGCAAATCACCGCAAAGGCGGCTCACAACGATCTTATGGTGAAGGTCAAGCAGGTGGAAAAATTCTTTGCCCAGGGTCATCCAGTGGAGGTGGTCATGCGCCTGCGCGGTCGCGAAAAGCGCAATAAGGATTGGGCGATGGAAAAACTCAAGGAGTTTTTAACGTTGATTCCCGTGGAATACAAGAAGCTCAACGAGCCCAAATTTTTGGGCAACGGCCCGGCGGTACAGATCGCAAAGAAATAAAACTGGCTTATTGCCAGTTTTTGTTGTATAATAACGCTCAGCTCACCGCACCGGTATATTTATTGTGAGCGGAGGAATTATGAAGCGAAATGTTGAAAAGGCGAGGCGCTTTTTAAAGGCCCTCGTAAGCTTGTCTATCAACACCGACAAACCACCACAAGATCTTTGCGAAATCAAATCAGCGGTCCAAGATTTAGAAAAACGCGAAGACGAGGAGGAGATAAAGAATTTCCTCGAGCTCGTCGCCGATAATGAGATCGCCTTTCAGCAGCAATGCCAAATAGCCGAAACGCTCCGACGCACGGGGGAAGGTATCCTTTGGAAACGACAACAGGTCAGCCCTCAACTTGCTCGGCCCGTGGAAGATCTTGAGATCTCCGAGACTGCTGCTGGATGCGTACCCCTTGGGGTCGAAACCATCGGACAACTTTGTGAGTACACACCCTCAGAACTCCAGATTCCGGATAGTCGTTATAAGAACGAGATACGAGACGTTCTTGGAAACTCTTACGTACTCGTGCTAAAACCCGATGGACTCGTCGAACAAGACGAATAGACGAAGAGCCAGAAGGCAGGGATCCGCATCCCTGCCTTATTTTTTTAGGTATTGCCAATCCCAATAAGATATAGTAAGCTTACTGTCATTGAGCCAATCGCTCATCTCTATATTATGCCTTCCAAGAGCGTCCAAAAGAGAATAAAGATCACGAAGAACGGAAAGATCGTCCGCCGCCGCACGGGGGTGAGCCATTTTAAGACCCGCAAAAGCAGCAAGATGAACCGTGATTCCCGCAAGAGCCGCTCTCTTGATATGCCCCTCAAGACAATTTTGAACAATTAATCGCTGATCCACTACCACCATGCCACGCGTAAAAAGAGGAGTAAACGCCCATAAGCACCGCGAGAAGACCCTTAAATACACCAAGGGGTTCAAGTGGGGCCGCAAGTCCAAAGAGCGCGCCGCCAAAGAAGCTTTGCTTCATGCGTGGACCCACGCCTTCCGTGGACGCAAGGAAAAGAAGCGCACCTTCCGCCAGCTCTGGACCGTCAAAATCAATGCCGCTATCCGTCCCGAAGGAATGAACTACAGCACATTCATCGCGGCGCTGAAGAAAGCCGGCATCAAGATCGACCGCAAGATTCTCGCTGATCTCGCCGAGCACGAACCCGAAGTATTCAAGAAAGTAGTGGCCGCCACGAAGGCGAAATAGAAATAAAAAATCTCCGAACTCGGAGATTTTTTATTTCACCCGCGAATTAATGACTTTTTAATTCTTTTACGGGAGAGCTTGAGATCGGATGCGGGACGGCAGTGGCGGTTTTTACCGGCGGACGCTTGTGGGGCTTCAGATAATCGCTCGCCTGCTTCAACACTTTACGCGTATCGCCATACTTTTTGCCGATCACATTGAGCGCATCGTGGTAGAGGAACCATCCATATCCGCTGTGTTCGCGCGGCTCAATACGGATATCCGCCTTATGTGTCTCCGCGAGAAATAGGATGACGGTGTCGTAGATCCCCTGATTGCCGATCTTAAAATAGAATCTTTCGTAGGCGCGGAAGTTTGGCAGCATACGGAGCTCTGTTTTTTTTATCCCCGTCTCCTCCTCCAGCTCGCGCAACGCCGTATCAATGCTCCGCTCCCCCGGCTTGAAATGCCCCTTGGGAAAATTCCAATAATTGCCGCGGCGATACAAAAGCAAAAACTTTATCCCGTCGGTTGTTTTGCGATATACCACAAAGCCGGCCACGACCTGCTTCTTGGTCGGTATACGCTTTGATTCGTCTATTTCGCGGTTTGACGGCATGGGAACAGTTTACCACAATTTAATGAATAGGACAGGGGAATCCTTTACAAATGTAAAAAAATAAGATATAATCTTTTCCGAGGGAGAAATCGTATGCACATTGGAATTGGAGTGGGGTTCTTAATCCTTATAGGAGTGGTCCTGGCGTGGATGGGAATCGTCTATCTCACCAAGAAGCGTATCACACCCAAAAGCATTTGGGACGAAACCGCGACCGAGCTTCTGGAAGTCGGCCAGTTGGAGGGACCATATAGAAACCTCTACGGACAAATGGTGAGGTTTCAGTATGCCAACATTTCAAACGACTTCGGCCAGGGGGAAACACAGGAGCTGACAGCGAAGGTCGTGGGTCAAAAGGGAAAGTTGGTGGCCTACTTTGAGGAGGGGCGGCTCACGAGCTGGAACAATGGCAAAGAGAGTTGTTCCTCAAACGGGCTATGGTTCTTCATGCCGGTACACCAAGCGAAGGTAGACTGCCTCGAAAGTACCCTCGGGCGGGTGCAAGCGGCTGTTCTCCTCTGTGAGAAAAAAGAGGAAAGGGCTCGTGCGAAAACATGAGCCTTATTTTATTTCCCGCGTGCTTTCAAGAATCTCAACATCTTCTCAGCGGGCCACGCGTTCACAATATCTTTGCGCTCCGCCCAGCCGCGACGCGCCTGTGCGATACCGCATTCGAGGAAATCAAAGTGCGCCACGGCGTGCGCGTCGGAATCGATGGACATCTTCACGCCGGCCTCCACGCATTTGCGAATATATTCATCCTTGAGATCACTGCGTTCCGGCAGGGCGTCTATTTCCAAAATGGCGCCTGTCTTCTTGGCGGTTACGATGATCTCGTCAATATCAATATCGTATGGCGCGCGCCTATTGATGAGCCGTCCGGTGGGATGGAAGAAGATATCCACATTGGGATTTGATATCGCGCGCACGACGCGCGCCGTCTGCTCCGCGCGCGGCAGATTAAAATACGAATGCACCGACACACCGACGACATCCAGCTGGGCCAACGTCTCCTCGTTCAAGTCGAGCGTGCCGTCTTTCAAAATATCGCACTCCGTTCCTTTCAATATTTTTATCTTGCCCTTCAGTTTTTTATTCACCACATCGATTTCTTTCCATTGCGATCGGATGCGTTTCTCATCCAAGCCGCCGGTCATCGCAAGCCGCTTGGTGTGATCCGTAATCACGATATATTCCAATCCTCGCGCGATGGCGGCGCGTGCCATTGTTTCAATGGAATCGGCGCCGTCGGTCCAGTTGGTCTGCACTTGAAGGTCGCCACGAAGGTCGTCGTAGCCGATCAGCTTCGGCAGACCCGGAGCCTTTTTCCCAAATTCTCGCACCGCGGCTTCCACCTCGCCGGTATTCTCGCGAAGTTCCGGTTCCACATATGCCATACCAAGGGCTCTATATATCTCCTCCTCCGTTTTGCTTGCCACTCGTTTACCCTTCCCCTCCACGGTTTTATCTCCTCCTTTCCCGATCTTGAATAAGCCGTATTCATTGAGCGTCAGCCCCAATTTATTTGCTCTCGCACGGATGACGACGTTATGCTCCTTAGAACCGGTGAAATAATTCAGCGCTGCGCCATAGGATTCCATCGGCACTACACGCAGATCAACGTTCAATCCCGGCCTGATCTTTATGGAAGACTTTGTCGGTCCGTTCGCGATGACCGTCATCAGCCCCGGCGTTTTCTTAACGAATTCGTCCATGATGGCTTTGGGCTTTGACGAGACCGCGAGGATGTCCAGGTCGCCCATCGTTTCCTTGCGCCGTCGCGCCGATCCGGCAACGACCACGCGCTCCACCCCCTCCACGCGCGCGAGCCGCGCCTCGATCCCGCGGATCTGCGGCATCATAAGGCCGGTGACAAACCGCAGGCCGGAACCTTTTGCAAACTCAACGCCCTTTAAAATTTTTTCCTCGCTTTTCTTGCCAAAGCCATCAAGCACGCCGATCTTCCCCTTCTTGGCCGCCGCCTCCAAATCTTTCAGATTCTTTACGCCCAGCTCTTTGTATAACTTCTGGATTGATTTCGGCCCGAGCCCTTCAACGCGTGCGAGTTCGTCCAAGCGCACCGGCGTCGCTTTCTTCAATTTCTCGTATTCCGTACTGCGCCCCGTCTTCACCAGCTCCTCTATTATTTCGGCGATAGACTGACCGACTCCCGGAATTCCTTTAAGCGCCTTTATGCCGCCGCTTTTATACATCTGCGAAACCTCTTCCTCTAATGAACCCACCGTCTCCGCCGCTTTCTCGAACGCGCGCGGCTTGAATTGCACCTGCTGCATCGCGAGATACTCGCCGATCTGACGTAGAATTTCAGCGACGGATTGATTTGAGACTTCGGACATAGTTAAATTCTAGCACTCTACGCCACCGTATCCCCCGGCTTGCGCTCCTCCGCGGTTTCGGCGGCCGAGACGGCGGCGCGAGTTGACGTCGTCGGCTTCGGCAAAATCAGATCCGGCACGGCAAGCAGCACGAATGCCGCAATGAATGCCATGATGCCCGCGCCGACGAAAACCACGTCGTATCCCAGCGTTCCCGCGATGACGCCGCCGAGAAATCCCGCGACGCCGGCACCGACGCCGCTCACCGACGAGTCAAGCGACCAATCGAGCGAGATGGCATCTTTATCCAGGTGCCGCGAGTAGATCGTTGGCCATGCCGCATAATAGAACGCGAACGCGATCGCCTGGATGGCGTGGACCAGATAGAGTTCCCATATGCGCGTGACCCAGCACATCGCGATAGCGGAGACACCTACGAGTAACAAGCCTCCGACGAGTGCCATGAAATCGTCGCGTTCGCCGGGAATGCGGTCGAGCATGTTCGCGATCGGGATCTGCGCGACCGAACGGATGATCCAATAGATTGCCGCCGCGATACCAATCGTCATGAGCGTGCCGCCGACCACGCGCTGGATGATGAATACCGAGAATACCGGATCGATCAACCCCCATCCCGCGAGCAGGAAAAAATCGGAGATCACAAAATACTTCACGAGTCGCCCTACTTTTATATTGATATTTACTTTGATGCGCATCTTAATTTCTTCTTTTATTTATAGGGCCTGAATAAACCAGGCATGAGCGCCCAAAAAAGAACGCTCATGCCTGGTTTACAAAATCAAATCCGTCGTCTTTAACGACGCACATCACCCGCGCACCCTTGATGATCTTCTTGGAAAGCAGCGCGTCCGCGAGCGGCGAGCGGATGCGCTCGTCGATTACGCGGCGGAGCGGCCGCGCTCCGAATGCCGGTTCGTAACCGAGCTTGGCGATCTTCGCAATCGCTTCCGGACTGAACGCGAGCGTGATGCCCTGTAATTTGAGCGCCGCGATCAATTCGTTCGTATTCAGTTCCGCGATCGGCGAAAGTTGGGCCACGTCCAAATTCCTGAAGATGATGATCTTGGAAAACCGGTTGAGCAGTTCCGGCTTTAGCACGTCCACCAGGCGCGCCCGCAGATATTCGGCGATGTCGGCAATGTTCTCCCCCTTCGCAAGTGCGTCGTTGATGATGTCCGAATGCGCGTTGGAGGTCGCGATGATGATCGTGTTCGTGAAATCCACGGTGCGGCCCAGGTTGTCGGTCAGCCGACCATCGTCAAGCACCTGCAGAAACAGGTTTAATATGTCGGGATACGCTTTTTCAAACTCATCCAGAAGCACCAGGCAATATGGCTTCTCGAACACGGCATCGGTGAGCGCGCCACGCACCGTGCCGTCGGGCGATCCGATGAAGCGGTAAAAGCTCGTCTTGTCCTGATACTCCGTCATGTCAAAGCGCACCATCAGTTTTTCCGAACCGAACTGGACGGCGGCGAGGCTCTTCGCAAGTTCGGTTTTTCCGACGCCGGTCGGGCCCACAAAAAGAAAGCTCGCGATCGGGCCACCCTTGCGCGTAAGGCCGCTGCGGTATTCGCGAAGTGCCTGCGAGACGGCCTTGACCGCCTCGTCCTGTCCGATGATGCGCTGGTGGATGGTATCCTCCATGTGCAACAAACGCTGCGCCTCATCGCCCTCCGCCTCGTGCATCGGGATGTTCACCTTCTCTTCGGCGATGGTGGTCACGAGTTCCGGCGTCACCACTTTTTCGCCGCGCCGCTCCGCACTCACAATCGCGCTCTTTATAAGTTCTTCGGCGCTCGACGGGAGAAATTTCCCATGCATGTATTTTTTCGCAAGCGTGACCGCCCGTTTGATAGCGCCGAAACTCACCTCTATTTTTGATTGCTGCTCAAGAAGGAAGCTTTCATACGTAAGGATCTTCTCCGCGTCCGCTTCCGAGATCTCGTTGATCTGGACCTTCTCGAACAACGCGGCGAAATCACTGCGGGGCTCGATGAATTCCTTGAACTCCTTCGGATAGGACGTGCCGATGATCGGGAACTGGTTGGAGGAGATGATCGGCATCAGCGCGTCCGCGGCGGAAAGATATGCCGTTCCGGACGTGCGCACAAGATTGTGGATATCGGGAATATAGAGAATGACATTTCCCGCGATAAGGATCTCGTCCGCGATCGCTTTCATGCGCGCGCTCAAGTCCTCCGGAGCCGCGCCCGCGATAAGGTTCTGCAACTGCAACCCCACGAGACGTCGGTCAAAAAGTCCCTGCGGGACATCGTCCTTCGTCAGGCAATATGCCAGATGCTTTATCACCGCCTCCTTTCCGATCCCCGGCTCGCCGATCAGAATCACGTTGGGATCGACGGGGCGGCCGAGCGCTTCAACGAGACGTTCGTATTCCGCCTCGTGGCCGATAAGGAATCCCACCTGCGACTGACGGGCAAGGTCGGTGTAATCCTGCGCATATTTGTCGAGTGTCGGCGTCGGCCGCGACGTCCACGCGCGGTTCATGATACGGTGCGGGATCACCCGGTGGGTCTGCATCGCGAATCCTCCCACGACGTCGGGGATCCGGGAGAGCGGCCCCCGCCGGCTTGCAAGCGCGCTAAAGATAAGCGCGCGTTCAAGGTCTCCCTCCTCTACGGAAAAAAGCATGAAGAGCCGGTTGATCTGCTCGTTCCCCACCCCGGGAAGCGCCGAAAAGAGGTCCGCGGGCGTGATGAAGTCATGGCCTGCTCCCACCGCGGCAGCGAAGGCTCCAATAGAAAGGGCTCCCAGCGTGGCGAGATAATTTTCCTGCACGCTCAAACCGACGGCCGGCGTCAGCGGCTCTTCGGCAAGCGCATCCAGCTTTGCCTTGAACTCTTCCGGTTTTACGTCGAGCCGTCGGAGGCCGTTTACGATCTCCGGAAATTCAAACAGCCGGCCCGTAAGTTCAAGGATAAAGTCTTTTTTGGTGATGACACTCCGATCCACGGCGCGCTCGATCACTCCGAATGCCTTTACGTCCATCAAATCGGAAAGATTGATGCGCGCGCCATGGCCGTCCTTGGGAAGCTCGGATATCGGCGTATCCCCTTCGCCGCGATGGATCAGAAGGTCGGCGAGCACAAGCAGTAGGAACATCCCGAAGTAGAATAATGGCCGGATGTCGCGCTCCAACAGGAATACAAAGGTTGCTACGATGAGCACCAGATACGAAACGTAACTTATGACGCGTACCAACATTCTCCCCGCGATCGTCATATGCAGACGCGGGTCGTCGAAATAAAATTGATAGTTAGAGGTTTTTGGCGACATAAAAAATGATGATGGCGGGAATGGAAAGCCACGCAAGGTACACGAGGGCGTATATGAGCGAAATGACGAGGTATGCCGCTCCGCCAATAATGACGCGGAATGTCCTGAACACGACCCCCATGATCCTTCCGACCGGGCTGTAATCCTTATAGAGCGGCTCGAAAAAGTGTCGCAGCGTGATGGCGACCGCGAACGACTGATCCGCCGCGGTGATCGTCGTCATAAAATGCCGCCCGATCGCGCGCGATCCGTCGACGTACCAATGATGAAAAAAATCCACGAAGCGGTAGAGAAAACGCCGCGCAAGATAGATAACCGAAAAATCCATACCCTAATGATACCACTCTATCGCCCGCTAAAAGAGTCCTACCTGCTTCTCCTTCTTTGGCTCCGCTTTCACTGAGGGGTGCGCGGGTGGCAACACGATCTTTCCAAACTCGCCCGATAGCACCCCTGGGATATTCTTGAAATCTCCGCGCAGCGTCTCCATCATCTGGGTGGAACGAAGCGCCGCGGCAGGATGGTAGACGGGAAAAATTGTCCGGCCGTCAACAAGAAGCGGCCGACCGTGATCCCGCGTGATCTTGGCCTCCGGCAAAAAGTAATTCATGGAAAATCGGCCGAGCGTGACGATCAGCTTTGGGTCGATCACCTCGATCTGGCGCGTAAGGTACGGTTTGTACGCCTCTATTTCGGCCGGCAACGGATCACGGTTCTCCGGAGGCCGACGTTTGACGATGTTCGTAATGTAGACGTCTTCGCGTTTCCAGCCAAGGCCGCGGATCATGTCGTCGAGCAGCTGCCCGCCACGGCCGACGAACGGACGCCGCAGGCGGTCTTCGTTCACGCCGGGTGCCTCCCCAATGAACATCACTTGGCAATCAATATTGCCTTCGCCAAACACAAGGTTGGCCGTATCGCGGAGCGGCAACGCCACGTTCGCAATCATTTCGGCTTCGATCTTCTTGAGCTCCGCCTGTTTGTCCATACGAAGATTATAACCCGATATCAATGCGACCGCCCCGATCCTCCTTTTCGCGCGGAGTCGTACTCGCGGTTGTGGTGGTGGTATCAACTCTCGCCCCGTAATTTATCTTGTCGCTGTTATCGTCGCATTGCTGGACGAACTGCGCTAACCCACCGGCATGGCGGCTGAGGCTGTCTTCAAGGTGGCCGAATAAGGCGCCGGAGGTGCCCATATTAAAAGCGGCGCAGTAGATCTTTATGGCGGCTGGCGTCAGGGTCGGAGATTCTTCCGTAGTGGTGGTGACGCTTGTGATGATGGTGGTCGTTGCAATGGTCGACGTCTGTTCGGTGGCGCCGCCACTCCGTGGGTTATGGTCGCGACCGCGTCCATTGTTCGCGGGATTATTATTGTCATGATAGGTGCTCGTGCCCACGCCGACGGCGGCGAGTGAACCGCTAATATCCTCGTCGAGGTCGGTCGTCAATCGGGGAATGAGCGTGCTGGTCGGATTCGTAACCTGTAATGCATCAATTTCTTTCGCGCGTCTTACGGCGAAAGCTGCTTGCAGCTGGGCCTTTTCCGGCGTCGGGGCGAGCACAAGCTGAACGCTCTCACCCAAACGCTTTAGGGGATAGAGCGGATTCGTCACCGGGACATTCGTGGTATCGGCATACGCGGAGACACCAGCCGCAACGCACAGCGCAGCGAGCGCCCCGACGCCGGTCTTTAACAATATTTTAATATATGACACCCACGCCGGATGCGCATTCACCGCGAGCGGGCTCGCGTCAAACGCCACCAGAAATTGCTCTTTTCCGTGCATCAAAAACTCCTTTCGCGGAGCCAGTCCTTTTCGCGCCGCCCGCGGAAGCTTTTTAGTTTTTAATGAAGTGAAAAATCTCATTGTTTGAATTCTTTGTGTATTTTCTCTTTGAGCCGGAGCGCCGCCACGCGAAGCGTCCCCTCCGGCTTTTCGAGAATGACCGCGATCTCTTTATATGACATCTCGGCAGCAAACCGCAACTCGAAAAGTTCCTGATCTTCGCGACTGAACGTGGCAACGATCGCGCGCAACCGATGATGCGCAAGCACGTTGTCCGTATCGGGAATCTCCCCAACCGACATCCCGGCCACTTCGTCGTCTTCAAAATGCGAGAACGGTATCGATTTCTTTTGCCGGTAATAATCAATGAGCGTGTTCCGCGCCATCCGCCAGAACCATACCGTGAACCGTCCTTTCTTATCGTCAAAACTTCCAACCCGTTCAATGAGTTTTATAAAAATTTCCTGCGAAAGGTCCTCGGCGATCTCCCGCGAGCCGGTCCGCGAGAAGACAAAACCATACAGCTTCGGTGCAAGTTCGTCATAAAGCGCCGCCGCCGCCCCGCGGTCTCCCTTCTTCATTTTGGCCACCAAGCGGTCAAGCCGGTCGCGCTGCAGATCTTTGAGTTCCATAAAACTATACGAATGATGTCCTAAAATGTTACCACTTTTACTGTGCCCTCGGGGAATTTCATCAAACAGCACAAACGGAAAACACCTTCGTTCGCCGAACGGTCATCTGCCTGGAGGCGAAAAAAGGTGTTTTCCGTTTGT
>CAZXCH010000015.1:0-12908 GCA_964639165.1 uncultured Candidatus Saccharibacteria bacterium
CCAGGAGACATGGATCGCGGTACAGGTCTTCGGACGGCCGGCTTCGGATTGTCCCGCACCCGACGCGAATCTCAAAACGAGCATCGATCTCTCCGAGAATCAGATAAGCGCAATGGACGCACAGCTGCAATCCGACAAGGCTGCGATTGATGCAATGTCTCCGCAATCCGGGCCGCAATACAACGCACAAGCGGAGGATTACAACAATCTGGTGGCGCAATATAACAATCTTGCCACGGAGACCAAAACTGCCATCAGTACCTACGACGCACAAGTGGACGCGTTCAACGCCTGCCTTGCGGAGTAGGCTACCACTGGTAAAATCCCCGCACTTTTGCTATTATTGCGGTGTATTATGTTGAATATTTCGCTCGCCGCTGAGGACGTTTTCCATATCGGAAGTTTCGGGGTTACGAACGCCATGTTGATGGCGTTTATCGTGCTCATCGTGCTTACCGTCCTTTCGCTTTCGCTTCGGGCAAAGCTCAAAATGGTCCCGGGAATGATGCAGAACATCGCGGAGCTCATCCTTGAAGGCGCGCTCGGTCTGATGGATTCCGTCTTGGGTAGTCGCAAGAACTCGGAGAAATATCTGCCACTTGTTTTCACTATTTTTATCTTTGTGCTGTGTTCCAACTGGCTTGGCTTGCTGCCGGGCGTGGGATCGGTCATGGTCGGCCACGGCGCGGATGCCGTGCCGCTGCTCCGGTCGCCGGCGAGCGATCTGAACTTCACATTGGCGCTCGCGCTGATCGCCGTCACGATGGTGAATGTGTTTGGCGTCGCCGCGATAGGGATCAAGCAGCGCATCTCGGTATTTTTCAATTTTGGCAGTCCGCTCAAGTTTTTTGTGGGCATACTTGAGCTTATCTCAGAATTTGCTAGAATTATCTCGTTCACGTTCCGTCTTTTCGGCAACGTGTTCGCCGGCGAGGTACTGCTCGCGATCATGGCGCTCCTCGTGCCATATCTCGTTCCGTTGCCATTTATGTTTCTGGAGGTATTCGTCGGATTCATTCAGGCATTCATTTTCGGGATGCTCACCCTTGTATTCGTTGCGTTAGCGGTCACTCCTCACGAAGGGGAGAATGCAGGCCACTGATGCGCGGATAATACGGGCATATATGGCGAAAAGGTCGGAACAATACATTACACCATCATTCAATCATCATGTTATTCGATGTTAACAGCATGCGGCTCATCGCCACTGCGTTCGTTATGGGACTTGGATCCCTCGGACCTGGCCTTGCCATCGGCTGGATCGGTTCAAAGGCGGTAGAGGCAATCGGAAGGAATCCGGAGGCTTCGTCCAAGGTGCAGACCATGGCAATTCTCGCCATCGCATTCGCGGAGGCGGTCGCCATTTACGCGTTGGTCATTGCGCTCATCATCAAGTTCGTCGGTTAATCGCATCGTGCGGTAATTTTGGGGGTCATCATAAAACACATGCAACAACTATTAGGTCAATTAGGCATCAATGGAGGGCTCCTGCTCAGTCAGGCGGTCAACTTTGCGCTGCTTCTGATCGTGTTGCGCGTTTTTGTGTATAAGCCGCTTTTGAAATTACTGCACGATCGCCGCGCGAAGATAGAAGGAGGTTTGGTGAAGGCCGAAGAGGCCGACCGCCGCCTTCACGAGGTTGACGAGCTGAATAAAGGAAAGATCAAGCATGCGGAAATGGAGGCGCTTGGCATCCTCAAGAAGACGGAGCTGGATGCGAAGACGCTGGAGGAAAAATTGCTCGCCGAGGCGAAGAAGAGAGAGGAGGAAGCGGTGGCGAGCGCGGCGGTACGGTTGCGCTCACAAGAAGAAGAGTCGCGCCGCGCGATGGAGAAGGAAGCGGGGGCGCTGGTTCGTCTTGCCATCACGAGAACGGTCGAGCTCTCACCGGAAAAGATCGATGATGCGCTTATCGCAAAGGCGGTTGCCGAAGCTAAACAGCAAATCGCATGAAGTACGCACCACATACCTACGCGAAGGCGCTCGTAGAAGTGCTCGCCGTATCGGATGGTTCCAAATCCAGGGATGACGAGTTGGCGCAGAACTTTCTCGCCTTGGTGCGGAAGAACGGCGATGAAAGCCACCTGAAGAAGATCCTTGAAGAAGCGTCGCGGTTTGCGCGCGGAAAGAGCGGGGTGCGGAAGATCACGATTGCGTCGGCGCGAGAATTGAGCTCTGCCCAACAAAAGGCGATGGACCATTTCGTAAAGCCGGGCGACGTGGTGGAGCGACGGATCAATCCCGACCTTGTCGCAGGGGTCAAGATTACGGTGAACGACGAGATGCAATTCGATGGGTCGCTCAAAACCAAATTGAACAACGTGCTGGGAAGCGTTTAGCATTGTTGCTGTCATTCCAAGGTCGTAAGAACTCGGAATGACAGAAACTAACATACATATATGTCATACGAAATAATCGAAAAACTTAAAAAAGATATCGAAGGATATAAAGAGAAGCCCGAGTGGGCTGAAGTAGGCCGCATCATCGAGGTTGGCGACGGCATCGTCAAGATTCTCGGATTGCGCAACGCCGTGAGCCAAGAGGTGTTGATCATCGAGACCGTGCATGGCGACCGTCCGGCACTCGCATTGAGTTTGGAAGAGGAATCCATCGGAGGACTTGTACTCGGAGATTTCTTGTCGGTGGCGGTGGGGGACACGGTGCGCCGCACGGGAGATATCCTTTCCATCCCGGTGGGAGACGAACTGATCGGGCGTGTCGTGGATCCGTTGGGCGAACCGCAGGACGGGTTAGGGCCGATTTTTAAAGCCGGTACAAAGCCGCAGCGCAATCCATTGGAGCAGCGCGCGCCGGGCATCTTGGAGCGCGAGCACGTGAACACGCCGGTGCATACCGGTATCAAAGCGATCGATGCGCTGATCCCGATCGGCCGCGGACAGCGCGAGCTCATCATCGGCGATCGTCAGTCGGGTAAGACCGCCGTCGCACTTGATACGATTCTTAATCAAAAGAACGACACAGGCCGCCGTACGCCGATCTGTATTTACGTCGCAATCGGACAAAAGGAATCCAAAGTGGTGCGTATCGCGGAGACATTGAAGAAATTTGACGCATTCAAGTACAGCATCATCGTTTCGGCATCGGCGGGCTCGCCGGCGGCCATGTGGTATCTTGCGCCGTACGCGGGCGCCGCGATCGGCGAATACTTCCGCGACAAAGGCATGGACGCGCTCATCGTATACGACGATCTTTCCAAGCATGCGTGGGCATATCGTCAGATTTCATTGTTGCTTCGCCGCCCACCGGGCCGTGAAGCGTATCCGGGCGACGTCTTCTATTTGCACTCCCGCTTGTTGGAGCGCGCCGCAAAGCTTTCCAAGGAGAAAGGCGGGGGATCGCTTACCGCGCTTCCGATCGTGGAAACCCAGCTCGGCGATGTGACGGCATACATCCCGACGAATATCATCTCCATCACGGACGGTCAGATATATCTCGAGACCGATCTCTTCAACCAGGGTCAGCGCCCGGCATTGAACGTCGGTATCTCGGTATCACGTGTCGGTTCCGATGCGCAGACGAAGGCCATGAAGAAAGTGGCCGGCAAGCTCAAACTCGCACACGCGCAGTTCCGCGAGCTCCAGGCGTTCGCGCAGTTCGCTACGGACGTGGATGAAGGCACGCGAAAGAAGATCTTGCAGGGACAGAAGATCAACGAGGTTCTGAAGCAGAGCGATCTTGATCCAATGCCGGTGGAGAAGCAGGTGTGCGTGTTCTACGCCGTACTCAACAATTATTTTGAGAATGTTGCGGTGGAGGACATCGCAAAGACGGAGGCCGGACTCGTCGACTATCTTGGCAAACTTCACGAAGATGATATTTTGAAACCGATCCGCGAGACGGGTCTTTTTGAAGAAACGACGGAGAATAAATTAAAAGAGGCGATCACACACTTCCTTACGAAATAACCGCGCTTCGCGAACACTATTATGGAATCCGGACAAAGCCTCAAGCGACGCATGAAGAGCGTCCAAAATATCGGACAGATCACGAAAGCGATGGAGCTCGTCTCCGCCACCAAGATGCGCAAGAGCCAGGAGCTCGCGCTCACTTCGCGTCCGTACGCGTACGCCGCACTTGAGCTGCTCGGCATTCTTTCATCGCTTAAGGACGTTCCGGAGCCGGCACTCTTCCAAAAGCGTACCGTCCTGAAGACGGTGTTCCTTCTGATGATGTCCGACCGCGGCCTCGCCGGTTCCTTCAATGGCGCCGTCACTCGCGAATTCGAAAAGTATATGAAGACGAACAACATCGATATCCTGGATCCGCGCTACTCGTTCATCGCGGTCGGCCAGAAGGCCAAGAGCTATCTGGATAGGCGCAAGGCGAACGTGGTCGCGTCGTTCAATCGCATGGGCGATGCGAGCAATATGCTCGAAGCGGAACCAATCGCGGATTTCCTCATTGATGGTTATGTGAAGCAGGACTTTGACTCGTGCATCGCGTTCTTTACCACGTTCGTTACCGCGCTACGGCAAGATCCGGTGGTGCGCGAATTTCTTCCGGTGAGCTTTGAAACGATCAAGCAGTCGGTGGAAGAGACGATTCCGCGCGCGGGACGCTATGCCGATTACGCAAAATCCGAGACGTTCTTGGATGGCAAAGAGAAGGAATACATCATCGAGCCGTCGCCGAAAGAGGTGCTTGACGAGCTCGCGCCGAAATTGCTCAAGATCCGTTTGTATCATGCCATTTTGGAAGCGAACGCGTCCGAGCACTCCGCGCGGCGCGTGGCGATGAAGAATGCGTCGGACAACGCGTCGGAGCTTTCCGAGACACTGACGATGGTCTATAATAAGTCGCGTCAAGCGGCCATCACGGCGCAGATCATCGAGATCACGTCGGGCGCGCAATCATTACAATAATCATGGCAAATACCACTACAAAAAAGGGGAAAGTAACGCAGATCATCGGGCCGGTCGTGGACATCGATTTCGGCGAGGGCACCGTTTTGCCGCCGATCTATAACGCGGTGCATATCAAGCTTGGCAAAGGCGAGATCACGGCAGAGGTAGTGAAGCATTTGGAGCCGGGCAAGGTTCGTGCCATTTCCATGGCGCCGACCGATGGTCTTAATCGCGGCGCGGAGGTGGAGGATACGGGCAAGATGATCGAAGTGCCGGTGGGGAAGGAGACGCTCGGCAATATTTTTGACGTGTTGGGAAACCCGCTCACGGTGCCGGCAAAGCCGTTCAAGAAATATTCTCCGATCCATCGCGATGCGCCGAAGTTCACCGATCAGTCCACAAAGGCGGAAGTGTTCGAGACCGGGATCAAAGTCATCGACCTCATCTGCCCGTTCATCAAGGGCGGTAAGGTGGGATTGTTCGGTGGCGCAGGTGTCGGCAAGACAGTGTTGCTTCAGGAGCTCATCCGCAACGTGGCGGAAGTGGGCGGCGGCGTGTCGGTATTCGCCGGTGTCGGCGAGCGCACGCGTGAAGGAAACGATCTTTATAACGAAATGAAGGATTCGGGGGTCATAGGCAAGACCGCGCTCGTATTCGGACAGATGAACGAGGTACCGGGCGCCCGCGCCCGCGTAGCGCTTTCCGCGCTCACGATGGCGGAATATTTCCGCGATGAAGAAGGCAAGAACATCCTGCTTTTCATCGACAACATTTTCCGTTATTCGCAGGCCGGTTCTGAGGTATCCACCTTGCTTGGCCGTATGCCGTCCGCAGTGGGCTATCAGCCGACGCTCGCATCCGAGATGGCCGAGCTTCAGGAGCGCATCACATCCACCAAGAAGGGATCGATCACGTCGGTGCAGGCCATTTACGTGCCGGCGGACGACATCACCGATCCCGCGCCGGCGACGACCTTCGCGCACTTGGATTCCACGATTGTTCTTTCACGCGCGCTGACAGAGATCGGTATCTATCCGGCCGTGGATCCGCTCGCATCCAGCTCCACCGCGCTCGATCCGAAGATCATCGGCCAGGAGCACTACGATGTGGCGCGCGATGTGCAGAAAACGTTGCAACGTTACAAAGAGTTACAGGATATTATCGCGATTTTGGGCATTGAGGAACTTTCGGACGTCGACCGCCAGACGGTGTACCGCGCCCGCAAGATCCAGCGTTTCCTTTCCCAGCCGTTCTTCGTCGCCGAAGCATTCACCGGCGCGTCGGGCAAGTATGTCTCGCTCAAAGACACCATTAAGAGTTTCCGGGAGATTCTGGACGGAAAGTACGACGACCTTTCGGAGGACGCGTTCTATATGAAGGGAGGCATCGAGGAAGTCGGTGCCAAAGCGGAAAAGTAATTTCGAAGACGAAATTACTTAGAATCTATTAACATGAAACTCGGCGTCTACTCACTTAAAAAAGTATTGTTCCAAGGCGACGCGAAGTCGGTCAATTGCAATACGCGCTCCGGCGAGATCACAATCCTGGATAATCATGAACCACTTATTTCCATTTTGGAAAAGGGGACGATGACTATCGTGGATGGTGAAGGCAAGGAAATATTCATCCCCGTCAGCTCCGGGTTTTTGGAGGTGGATTCGGGAAGTCAGGCGAAGATATTAGTTGAGGAAGACCGACCGGAAACGTTGAAAGTTAATGCCGTGAACTGATGGCCGAGGATAAGATACTCGCGTTTTCATCGCCGAAAGAGCATTATATCGCGGATGCGTGCATCGTGTGGTGCTTTGACGACCGTTTTTATAAATTATTGAAAGCGTTTGGCAAGCAGGAAGGATTCAGAAATATAGACCTCGTAAAGATCGCCGGCGGCGCGAAAGCGTTGGCGGGTGACGCATCGTCCGACCGCGATTTTGTGTTGGGCCAGATCAAAGCCTCGGGCCGCCTCCATGGCACAAAGCGCGTGGTGCTGATGCTCCACCGTGATTGCGGCGGATACGGCGGTTCCAAAAGCTTTGCCAATGCCGATACGGAAAAGGCGGAGCTCATGAAGCAATTGCACCAGGCACAGGATTTCGTAAAGAGAGAGATGAGCGGTGTCGAGAGTCTTGTTGTCGATGCGGTCTTCGCGGATTTCGACGGGCTGTACTAGACAGCATTCTAAAAATAGGGTATACTTTCCTACGGTTCATCATAATCGAGAGGGAAAAATGTCCGCAAAACTTTCACAAAGAGACGAGAAGCTCATCAAGGAGCTTATCGAAGCGAAGGTGCTTCAGGATATTAAAGAGCATCTCATTGACCAGAGCAACGGAGTTATCTTGCTCACGTGCTCTGACGGAGACCGGTTTCCGGAAATCTTTCAGCATCAGGTTCGACTGCAAAGGAATTGCAGACCCGATCCGCGCATCCATACGCTCGCCTGGAATGGCGGCGCATTGGCCTGCGCCCCCAATTCTCCCATCAACAAAAGAAGGGGCGATGAGCAGATATTTATCGATCAGATTACTGGAGCCCGCGAGATGAAGCAGATCGACCAGCTGGTGGCCGAAGTGCACTGGCTTTGCGGAATGGCGGCGCGTTTTGGCCTGACCATTGAAGAAACGCTTGCGCTTCACGTCAGCGCCAAGGACGAGATCAAGCGCCATAACAGGGGCCTCAAGGTAACATGCTTTTTCCCTATAGATTTCGGCACCAAGCAACGCACGTTTTTCTTTTCCCGTCGGGACTGGAAGACGTGGGCGGACGATCATGGGATCATATCCGACGCGGGCTGTTAGACGTATTGTTCGCGGACCCAAACTATCGGGTCCGTTTTATTTTATGCACCAGCTTGTATAATACACTGTATGAAATCATTCACGGAAAAAGTTTATGCCGTCGTTGCGAAGATACCGAAGGGGAGCGTGATGACGTATGCCGAGGTCGCGCGCCGCGCGGGGCGTCCGCGCGCGTATCGCGCCGTGGGAAATATCATGAACAAAAATCCCGACACCAAAAAAGTGCCGTGCCACCGGGTGGTACGCTCCGACGGGACGCCCGGCGGGTACGCGCGGGGCACAAAGAAGAAGATAGCGCTTTTGCGGCGCGAAGGCGCGTATCCGTTCAAATAGTCCGCCTGCATATGTGCGCCTTGCCGGGCGCAAATTTGGTATAATAGAGGCATGAAATTGGCGAAGGTTTTGGTGGTCGCGCTCGGCGTGATCATCGTCATATTGCTCGCAGTGCTTATTTTTTACACTCCCGCGAAGGCGCCGCAATTACCGCCGGATAACGTTGGCGGCGCAAAGATACTCCAGCCGACCATGTCCGCAGACGGGCACCTTGGCGTGACGGCGCCGCAGCCCGGCGCGCTCGTGAGCTCGCCGATCACGGTCATCGGCACCGTCACCGGCGGCGGGTGGTTCTTTGAGGCGTCGTTCCCGGTGAAGGTATTGGACGCCGGCGGAACAGTACTTGGCACCGGTATCGCCCAGGCGCAGGCGGACTGGACGTCCACAAGCTCGGTTCCGTTCACCGCGATCGTGCAGTTTTCTACGCCGCACGGCGCGACCGGCACCGTCATGCTCTCAAAAGATAACCCATCCGGCTTGGCAAAGAATGCCGCATCGCTCAGTATTCCGGTACGATTCAAATAAAATACATTTTATGATCTTTGAGAGTGCAAAAAATCAAGAAGCGTCCGGCGCGGAACAGCAGGATCGCTTTGTCGGCGATCATTGGGAGGTAGCGAACGATTTGGAAATGGCATCGGACGCCGCGCAGGCACTTGAGGCGCGGCTTCTTGCCGCGGGATGGACGGATGACGAGGTTGGGGATTTTCATATCGCTGTGGACGAGGCGATCAAAAATGCCATCATCCACGGCAATCTGGGCATTGAACACGCCGATGGGGAATCAAAGGCGGAATATGACGCCAAGGTCCTGGGAACGATCCGCGATCTGAGCGTGACGGCCGCAAACGGCACGAAAGTCTCGGTGGATATTTCTTTTGCCCGGCGGAAGGATGATGACGGCGTGGAGAAGGAAGGGGTCGAGGTGGTGGTCACGGGAGACATCAAGCGCGAGCTGGACGAGAAGCAACTGAAAGACATGACCTCTCCGGAACGATTGCTGGCGCCCGATGGACGCGGGATAGGGATGATGTGGAAGTCTTCCGATAAAGTTGATATATCCCTCCCGACGGTAACGTTGTGGAAGTTTAAAAAAACGGGGGATGAGCTGAGATCCTAACTCCACGCTTTATGATTTCCAAAACAAACCTTCCGTATTACAAGAAGCGCTGGGCAAAGATCGCAAAGACCCTACACAAGCTTTTTCCGCATCCCAAGATCGCACTGACGTTCGGCAACTAGTGGGAGTTGCTTGTGGCTGTCCAGCTTTCCGCGCAGTGCACGGACAAGAAGGTGAACCAGGTGACACCCGCGCTCTTCAAGAAATATCCCACGTTGGATGCGTACACGAGAGCTGGCAAGACCGCAGCCGGCATTCGCCAATTCGAGAACATGATTCACGCCTGCGGCTTCTATCGCGCAAAGACAAAAAACATTCTGGCTGCGGCAAAATATATAAAGGAGAAGTGCGGCGGCACGCTGCCGCGCACAATGGCGGAGATGGTGAAGGTGCCCGGCGTCGGGCGCAAGTCGGCGAATGTCATCCTCGGCAACGCCTACGGCGTGGTGGAGGGGATCGCGGTGGACACGCACGTGATACGCCTGTCGCGTGTGCTTGGCCTGAGCAGAGAGAAGACGCCGGAGAAGATCGAGGCTGACTTGATGGCCATCATCCCCAAGAAGGATTGGTTCACGGCCACATATATGATCATTGATTACGGCCGAGCCTATTGCGTGGCGCGTCCACACAAACACGAGCTGTGCCCACTGACGAAGGTGCTGGGGTAGCTGGATATCCCCATTTTGACACCGCCAAAAGTGTGCTAAAATGGATATTGTTAGTTAGAAGAAAGACCGCTTTCCGGTGTGAGGCCAGGAAGCGGTTTTTCGTTTTGGTGACACCTCTTACGACTATCCAATAATAGCCCTTGCCATAACAGCAAAAATGTTTCTTGACAAGTGTCAACGGGCAGCATTATTATGCCCGTGGTACGCTCTTTGACATTTAAGGGCGCATAGATCACAAAGGAGGACTCTGCCGTGCGTGTAACAAAGGTTGATAAGGGCGTGTTTGAAATCACTGCTTCCCGAGTTGTCGACGCGGATCAAATTCATGCCGATCTCATGTTCATGGAGCGGCAGGGTATGTTGACGTTTGGGGACCAAGCCACGAGGATCCTGCAGGCCGAATTATTGGATGCCGGATATGACGTGCAGTTGACCGATCTGTGTTTTGACGACGATCTCTCCATCGGACTGCAAATGCCGGAGACGTGGTATCTGAACCGCGGTCCGTATGCGGTGAGCATCTCCATGTACTTCAATTTTCTGAACTACAAAGAGATGGCGAAGGCAGGAGAGCTGTATTCAAAAAACGCTTCCGCGGCCAAGGATTTCGGACGCATCGCGGCGATCGAGATCTATATAGAAGAAGATCTAAAGTCTGTTCTGCGGGAGTGCAATTCGACCTATTTCGGCACTCCTCGGACCTTAACAGAGTGTATGCGTGTTCTTGAGGGATGGGATATCAACCGCATACCTCGTCTCAAGAGATACGTGACATACGCCAACTTCATCAAACTCTGGTGCAGCAGGAACTTCCCGGATTTTGATGAATCACAGTGGGGGCTGGGGAAAGAAGAATCCAAATCGCGCTTACAGGAAACAGGTGTCACCAACGTGCGACAAGGAATCCGCTTTTTCTGGCAGAACTACCTGGCCGTCCGGGTGGAAAGGATCGCAGCAGAGGACATTGAGGTTGATGTTGTAGATCCGACCTTCCAGGCAATTCGCCAGCCGCGTTACGTCCTGCTCGGCGAAGACATTTTTGCCGGCGAAGGAGTGGATACGGGTGCTGAAATGATCTTCCGTAGTTTCAGCGAAACAAAAGTGGTGCAATACCCTCGAAACGTTCTTTCCAATGAACTGCAGCGAAAGACCGCCGCGCTCATAAGAAAGAAATTTCCGATGGCGACCATCATCATGTTTAAAAACCCCCCAACAATGCCGACATTTACGCTCACGAAATTTGACGAAGTAAAAGAGGGCGTGAGTCGGGAGGTCGCTATCGTGGCGCAGGGCCTGCGGTACATACACATGCTGATGGGAGGTAGGGATGAAACCCAACCAACTTAACGCAGGAGAAGTTCTCGATATCCTTCGCCATAGTCTCGATTGCGGGACGATGCTTGCGCTCGACAAGGCCTTCCCTGGCCTTGTCGAGCATCTCACCCATGAAACAGTAACCCCGCGATTTCGCAACGCTTCAGAATACAAGGTTAACACCTACGTTATGAGCGACGATGGTTGCGGTCGCGGAATAGTGGTAAAGGTGGTGCCGTGGGATTCTGAGCGGTTAGTAGCGGAGCTATCCCGGGAATTCGTCCTTTTGGGGGAGTTGTATTCACGGCATCCCTCATCGTTTCGCATTCCGGTCGCGATGGCGCTCTTTGCATTGGATGATGTGTTCGTTTCGGTCACGGAACTGCTGCAAGGCGATTACCTGACCGAAATGGAACTCACCGAATCACGTGCATATGTCATCGCACGTACTATCAACGACATACAACACGCTCTCTCGGATACGTCCACCGGAAGGACGCTTTTGGTAAATAGGCAGGGCCCATACTATGCAAAAAAGGCCCACCAATTCATCGGGAGCGTCACTACCGATCAACACGTCGACTTTGGCGAAATGGATTCTGAATTTGCCGCGCTGGAAAAAATAAGACAAACCAGTCCGGTAGTAGTGAGCGACCGCAGTCCTGCAAATTTCATTATGTGCAAAAACTGCGCCGTGGGGGTGTTCGACTTCGGACTTTTTCTTGCGGGGGTTCCGCATGAGGATTGGTCGTTGTTCATAGACGATCCTCGCCTGCGCACGAGTTTGACGCGCAATGAGCTTATAGCGATTTTTACCGGGTCGACCAATGATCGTCACGGCGAAGGCGCAAAAGAAATGTTCCATCGCGCTGCCGTGTTTGTAAACATCAAACAGTACTGTTTGATGGTGCAAGCAAAACGATCGGTCGCCGGACACTATTTGTCTCGGGCGCGCCAATCAGCAGAAGCTCTTTGTCTGGATAAGATCGTGCGTCTTATCGGGACGTTGCAAAGTTGGCCCACCAGATGATCCTCATTTTCTGGTGGGCCCTTTTTTATGAAAAGGTTGCAGTTTTATATGCTACGAGTATTATCGTCATAGGAAAGGCTTTTTTAGGAGGTGCGCATGATTGTCAACATATCGGGTCCCAGTGGGTCCGGAAAGACCACGCTCGCGAGGGCTTTACAGTCGGGCAACCCTCTTCGCTATAGGTTATTGGTGACGTACACGAATCGGGCGATCCGCGTAGGTGAGTCGAATGGTATCCATTATCACTTCGTGTCCGCAGATGCGCTGAGTGATGACGCGGAATATATTCTGCGAAGGGTTCGGGATGGTATGGTCTATGCTGTACGGAAGGCGGATTTGCAGGCCGGATCGCATATACTGCTCACGACCTTTCCGTCGCGCGGAGTGGTAACGTTGAGGCAGATTGGATGCCGCGTGATGTGTTTCCATCTCGAACTCGGTGAGGAGGAGAGGATCAAGCGCATGCGGGAACGCGGGGATGGGCCCGAAGCGATAAAAAGAAGGTTGGATATTGATGCCTACGAGACCTCCCTCTCTTCGACCCGGGCAACCCTCGGTGCCCATCAGTTGTTTGTTCTTGATGCACGAACCCCCCTATCCGATTTAGTGAATGAGATAGAGGGCATCGTACTTGCTTCCCCAGAGTGAAGGCCGCTGATTTGAACAGCGGTCTTTTTTGACTCCCTATTAAAAAAATATTAAACTGGTCTGGTAGAGAAAGTTTGGATGAGCAACCCCTATAGCCCTCGGGCAAGGGGCATTTCGTACTATGAACCACTT
>CAZXCH010000016.1:0-12138 GCA_964639165.1 uncultured Candidatus Saccharibacteria bacterium
AGGACAATCATTCGTCGAGCTCATGATCGCCATCGCCATCGGCGCCATCTTCATGGGAGGCATGGCGGCGATCATCGGCCCGGCGCTCATTGAGAGCGGCCAGGCGGGAAAGGTACAGGTGGCATCAACGAACGCGCAAAGCCTCCTTAACAATGTGCGCGTGTGGTCCGAAGGGAACTGGAACAATGTCCTTTCGCTTGCCACCGGGTCAACGTATCAGTATTACCTCATCACCTCTTCATCTCCCTATACGGCCACGTCAGGGGTCTGGTCCATCGTCATCGCGACGAACACCTACACCACGTATTTCTATCTCGTCGACGCGTATCGTGACAGCGTAGGGAATATGACGACGGCATCGACCGGAAACACCTATGATCCATCCACAAAGCAGATATTCTCGGTCTACAACTGGACCCATGGCGTGACCGGCACCATCAGTACCTATATCACAAGAAACAATAACGCCGTGTTCTATCAGACCGACTGGTCGGGAGGTGCGAATCCAGATGGCGTCGCGACCTCCGCCGCCAGTCAATTCGCTAATTCATCCAACATCGATTATTCGATAACGGGATCGCTCTCCGTCTCCACTCAAGGGGGCGATTCGTCAACCCAGGAAAGTGAAACATCTAGCAGCGGCCAAAACGTCTGGGTAACAGATGATGACAATAATCGCATCGAAGAATTTTCCGTCGCTGGCGCATACATAGGCCAATTCGGGTCGGGTGCGACCCTTGGCGAACCCGACGGCATTGCCGTCGATTCAGGAGATAATTTTTGGATAGCAAATGCTTATGATCCCAGCATCACCGAATATTCTCCCGCCGGCGCATATCTAGGAGTCTTCGGTTCAGGTGGCTCCGGCAATGGGCAGTTTAACAATCCTGGAGATATCGCTTTTGATGCGAACGGGAATATGTGGGTGGTGGACGAGGGAAACTATCGCGTCCAGGAATTCTCTGCCAGCGGCGCCACATATACTTATGCATCGAAATTTGGATCAAAGGGAACCGGCAATGGAAAATTCTCCGATCCCGTCGCCGTCGCCATCGACGCGGCGGGAAACATATGGGTAGCGGATGCCGGCTCCACTGCCGCTACCACTCGCGTTGAAGAATTCACCGCCAGCGGCACCACATATGTTTACGCATCAAAATTTTCCGCGTATCACGGTTCTTGGGGCTACGCCACTCCCGGGGGTCTCGCTTTTGATGCGGATGGGAATATATGGATGACAGATTCATATAAAGATATCGTTGAAGAATTTTCCGGCACCGGCACCTATATAGGACAGTTTGGTTCGAGTGGCTCCGGTGACGGACAGTTTGATGGGCCGGGGAATCTCGCCATCGATTCCGGTGGAAACATCTGGGTAACTGATATTGGCAATAGCCGCGTCCAAGAATTTTCCGCTACCGGCACGTATGAAGGCCAATTCGGTTCCAATGGCTCCGGTGACGGACAGTTTTCGGGCTCTTATAGTCCGGGTGCGATCCTTATTTATTAGCTTTTCACCCTTCTCGCTGCGAACGTTTATATAACGGACTTCCATGCCTGCTTTTATTGACTATTTCATAAAAATAGTTTAAAACATACTCAGCCAAACCGGCATAGGAGGATTCAAATGCGGTCGTTACCAAAAGCGGGTACAATAGGAAGCATGATGCGAGAAAAATTGAGCCCATCCTATGAAGCGGATGAGGCTACGCCTGAGCAACAAGAGTCTGAGTGGCGCACGGTGACCTCACAACTTGAGGGGCTGCATGGCGCACCGGCGGAGCTGAATGTCGCAATTTCCAAAGAAGATGGCGAGGTGAAGCACGCAAACTTTTGGGATCTCGACAAGACGCTTCTTTTCGCCGAGCCGATCCACTTCGCAGCGGTCGAACAGATCTATCCTGAATTCGCAAAAGACGAAGAGTCCAGGAAGGCGCTTCACGAATTTTACGTTGCGGGGTTCACGCTCGGTAATTCATACCGCGAGTGGGATCGTATGCGCAGAATTTGTGAGGAAGGCCAGTCCCAATATAAAGATCCGACCGTCTACGAGCGCGACTTCATGGATGATCCCGAAACCAAGAAGTTGATCGACGAGCCGGGACGTCCCGAGCAATATCACGAGATGGCGAACACGATCCTCCAGCGGTATGGAAAGATCGCATACTCCATCATGGAGGAGAAATACAACGACGATCCGGAAGGCTTCGAGAAGATGTTCGTGAAGCCCGAGATGATCGATCTTCTCAAGAAAAAAGCGCGGCTCGGTCAGGTAAATACCTATATGACCGCCAACCAGCAGGATTTTGCGGCAGGACTTGTGAAGTTTTCCGGCATTGCGGACTATGGACTTCTTCTCGCTCCCGATGAAAAGATGACGGGCGGCGGCAAGGAGGTTGCCATTGAATGGTTGATCGTCGAGCTTTCGAAGATGGGGCTCAAAGTGAACCGCAAACGCGCGACCGCGATCGGAGATTCGATCAAGGGCGATATCGGGAGTGGCGCAAAGACCGGGCTCGGGAGCGGCATCCTCGTGACGGAAACATCGGAGCAGATCGCGGCCATCCGGGAGAGGGCACATAAAGACACCTCCGATGGACGACAGATCAAAGCCGTACTCGAAGGAACTGACGTTGAGGCGATTCCTAGTCACGAAGTTACCCGTGGCGAACGTGGGTGGCACTTCGGGAAGAAGGGCAGCCAACGACGGTAGTTTTCTTTTTACGATAGCGTGGGTCCCACAGAGAAATCTGCCGGGGCCTATTTTTTTAGGATGTTTTGTATAAACAATTTTAACCCCATCCTCGCGTCGCCCTTAAAGCCGTGATCGCCATCCATGTTCGCATTCTTTATTTTCCGAGAGAGTCCGGTGGAATCTTCCGCACCGAGCACATTGTCCTGATTCGCATTCACGATAAAAAGATCGGTGATTTCTGAAAAAATATTATAAAGTTCAACGGGGTGCTTATCGCGGGCTTCTTCCCAAAATTCTTTGGGAACGATAGTGGTTGTCCCGTCGGCCCGCACAAGGTGCGAAACGCCGTTCATATCGATCAGGGTCTGCGGGTTTTGTTTGAATCGATCGATCGTCTTTTGGACGTCCAGACGGTAGGGAGGGGAGAGCATGATCGTCCTGCGGATATTTTTCGGCGCAAGAAGTGCGGCAGTGATGCATCCCTGCGAATGACACACCAGGTCTATGATCGCATCCGGATGTTTGCCTCTGGTCTCGGAGAGAACTCCTTCCAGGGTTTTTACCTGATGGCTGAACGGCGTTACGATAACGGTCTTTTGATGTTCGTCGACGATGCCGTAGTTGAACATTATGATCTCGGCGTCTGCAATCGATGCAACGGCGTCCGGAAACAGGCCGCGATCATCCTTCGCAACTCCGAAGCCATGCGAACATACAATGAAATGTTTTTGGGACATGCCGATCGTTGTTATTTTAATTATAGTCCATACGTACCCGGCGCGGCGGAAAGGAAACCGACAAAGACAAGCGCGCAGATCGCGACCATCACAAGCGTCTGTTTTTTTGTCAGCGTATCAAAATCATCCAGCTTGAGCGCGCGCGCGATAAACCACGCAAGGAGGCCGATCGCGAAAAGAAGCGATGGCAGATAATGATAAAGAAAAGTGCTCCGGCGGACGATAAAAATGAAGGGGAGCAGGGTAAGCACATATCCGCCCAAGAGGATGAAGAAACTTTTTTTGTCATCCGCCCCGCGGGCATATTTTTTTGCATACCAAAAACATGCGATCAACCCAAATACGATCGCAAGGGTACTCGCATACCAGACGACCGGATTTCCATCAAGGATGATGTTTCCCGAATGGAGTGGGCTATCGGGCAAGCCGTCGAAGTAGGTCATCGGTATCTGTTTTATGGGCCACAGATACCACGGACTCCCGTTATTTTGCAGCCCCAAGGCGCCGACATAATTCCCGAGCCCCTCAAGCGTTTCAACGAGCAATAACCCGCAATAGTTTTTAAAGGGCGCCGTGAATACCGCGGACGGGGTCGTGGTCAGTTTGAAGTTGAACCCGAATATGCCGTTCAACGTGGTGATCTGATCATTGAAGCCCGAGAGCAGGGGATTGATGGCCACGACAAGAGCGACCACGACGAGTCCGACGGCGAGAAATCTGAAAAAAGCTTTCTTTTCGCGTTCGCGTATCTTCGGATCCTCTTTTCGAATGAATAACATGAACTGGTAGACGAGGATCGGACCCGCAAACACCGCGGCGCTCATTTTTACGGCCAAGGCGAGCCCCCATAAAAATCCGGCGAGTAACGGGCGCTGTGGTTTTCTGAAATAGAAGATCAGGGCGCTCAACGCCAGTACCCACAGGAACCCATCCAGGAGGATAAAGCGTGTTTGAGTGATGAGCGCGTTATCAAGCGAGACAAAAAACGTACCGAGCAGGGCGCCAAGATTGCCGACGCCGATGGTCCTCAAAAACCAATAGAAAACGAGTACGAGCAATACACCGGCGATCGCACTAAGGCTCCGGAGCAGGACATAGGGGAAGTTGTTATACGGGATCCCGTTCGCGGTATCGGTCACCTCCTTCGTTAACGGATCGTATTGTTCCAGGATGAACTGTGTTTCTTCCAGGTGCGCGCCGGAGATCCAGACAGCTCCTGCGTAAAGGAGCTTTCCGAGCGCGGGATGGATATCAAAGAACGCTTTATGGATGGTATAGTCGGCGGCATACGTTGCGAAGTGGGCCTCGTCAAAAACCGCCATCGCGGGGTAGCTGATGCGATAAAAATGGACGCACGCGCTTATAAGGATGATGACGATAAGCGAGCAGACCGTGAACTTTTTGTTTCTGCTCGCTATCGTTGCCGCGGCAAGGTCGGTGGATGTCATAATGTTTAACTCACTATTGCACGGTTGAGGCCATTATATCAAATTTTTTGACATTCTCTCCGTGCGCGATAAACTGTGAGGTATGCAGAAGGGAAAACTGGAATTATTGATGGGACCGATGCGGAGCAATAAGACCGAGGAACTTTTACGCCGCGTGGCGATGCGCCGGGAGTTCGCGCATCAGAATGTCCTATTGTTCAAACCGAGCGATGATACGAAGAGCGCGCCCGGACTGGTAGAGAGCCGGAATCCGAAAGGCCACGGGAAAATGGATGCGCTCGAATTTGATTCCCATCATCCGGAGAACATTCTCAGGTGCATCACGGCGGAAGAAAAAAATATCGGCAAACGGGTGGAGTGCATCGCGATGGACGAGGGCCAGTTTGTTGACGGGCTTTTTATTTTTACGAAAGACCTCATGGAGGCGGGATACGACGTGCTTGTTGCGGGGTTGGACCTCGATTTTCGGGCGATCCCGTTCGGCGAGATGCTGGACCTTGCTTGGCTCGTGAACTACTACGGCGGTGCTATCAGCTGGTGCGTTTCATATTGTGCGTGCGGGGACCAGGCGCTTTTCTCCCAGCGGCTCATCAACGGGCAGCCTGCTCCGTACGACAGCCCGATCAAGATGCCCGGTGAATCATATGAGCCGCGATGCCGCGAACATTTTATTCTGCCCGGCCGGTCACGATGACCACTTACATCTCATGGATATGAAAGGCTCGTTAAAACGGATCGTTTTCTTTGATGTAACGCAGGATCTTTCGGGTTTGACCGACAACGAACGCGAAGCACTGCGCCACTCCGTGAGGGCCGCAGAAATATTGACCGATCTCTATCTGGTCCAAATGGATCCGAAGAATTTGGAATTGCGTACGGCGCTTGCCGCGCGTACCGACGAAGAAGGAAAAGACCTTTTAAAATATTTCGATGTGAACGGCGGCCCGTGGGACGGCTTTGATGAAGAGAAGCCTTTTGTTCGGGGCGTCGGCGAAAGGCCGAAGGCCGCGACGTTCTATCCCGCCGATCTGACGGAAAAGGAGTGGGGGGAGTGGCTCACGAAGCATCCCGATGAGCGCAAAAGCTTTGAAAGTCGCACCACCATTATAAAAAGAACGGACGGCGGCAGACTTGTTGCGGTTCCGTATGACGAGGAATACAAGAAATTCCTTGAGGCGGCGGCGGGCGAATTGAAGAGCGCCGCGGCGCTGTTGCCTGAGGGCACCCTGAAAAAATTTTTGGAATCGCGCGCCGCCGCGTTCCTTTCGAATGATTATTGGGATAGCGACGTCGCGTGGATCGATACCGACGGCGTTCCGTTCGAGGTGACCATCGGCCCGTACGAGGTATATGCCGACGGACTGTTCGGCATCAAGGCGACGTTCGAGGCGTTCATCGCCATGCCGGATAAAGAGGCGACCGCGGAGATACAGAAATTCGCCGCTGCGTTGCCGGAATTCGACGCACTCCTCGCGGCGCGGTTGGGATATACCGCCAAGGGTTCGGCGACGCCGATGGAGATCGTGCGCGACGTCTATCGCGGTGGTGAAGCGGCGTTCGGCCGACAGTTTGTCGCGTACAATCTTCCCAACGACCGCAAGATTCATGAGGTCAAAGGCTCAAAAAAAGTTTTTTCGCGGACGATGATGGAGGCAAAATTCTCAACGCTTGGCAAGCCGGTCGCGGAGCGGTTGCTGCGGCCCGAGGCGATGAGGCATCACCAGTTCCGCAACCGATTGCTGTTCGTGGTTGGCCACGAGCTTGCGCACGGCATCGGCCCGGGGGTCAGGGAAGTGAACGGGCGAGAGGTAAGCTTTGAGATCTTATTGAAAGACCTTCACCCCATGCTTGAAGAAGCAAAAGCGGATATGCTTGGCGTCGCGTTACTCGATTATTTTTATAAAAAAGGGTTGATCACTGCCGACGAACTTTTTGGGGCCGTGGTGAGCGAGGTTGTTTCCTTTGCGCCGGGATGGCGCGCGAGCTACACAGAGGCGCATTCCGCCGGATCGCTCATTGAATATAACTGGCTCACGGAACATGGCGCGGTGAGGTATGACGAGCACGATGGTAGGTTTGACGTAGACCAGGAAAAGGCGCTTGCGGCGATGATCGGCTTGAGTGAGGAATTTTTGAAGATACAGCTGGAAGGCGATTACGAGAAGGCGGCGGCATTCGTGAAGCGGTGGGGATCCATTTCGCCCGAGATCCCGCAGATCGTGGAGCGGTTGAAAGATCTGCCGATAGAGGTGCATCCGGAATACCGGGTCTTATAAAGAAAAGAGCCGGAGAGTACAAGGCTCTCTGGCTCCGTGAAGCGGGTGATTTCATGCGTTGAGCTGAACACAGTCCCCGATGAAGTTCTCATTGGTGGTTGATGCGCTTGCCGGCGCAAAGTTAAAGGGGATCGCCTTCCCGGTGGCCAGTGTGGTCTTTCCGGCGTCACGGGTTGCTTCGTACATCCGTTGCGGCGGTTTCTTTTTGTGGTGGCGGAACTCTCCTCGGATCGTCTCGATCATGTTCCCTGAGTGGACCCAGGCATTGGTGATCCGAACTTCGCACCACGCATACGCAGGTCCAGGGCTCAGATAAAATCCGGGGTCTCCCTCGATGACGTAACTCGGTTGCTCTGACAATGTGCCGTCCTCCCAAGTAAGAACTCTATCGCTCGTGTGCGAGTGTGTCAACGAATCGGTGATTGATATAAAAGTGGCCGGAGAAGATTCTCTCCGGCCCGGTTGGGTGGCGTGGGTGTTATGCTTCGGCCTCGATCTGTTGCTGGATGGGCCGGCGGTGTCCCTTCGCCTCGACGGCGGTGAGGTGCGCGATCGTGTTGTTGAGGTGGGTAGTGAGGGATGAGGGGCAGACCGATGCTCCGGTCTCCGGATCGACGAGGTTCTTGAGGTCGGTAAGAATGTCGACGGCCAGAACGCCCATACTTCTTCCTTCTTTGATGGCGGTCTTGAACTTGCATTCCAGCCGGTTTCGGCTTGCGTTGTCGTTCGTCCTGCAATGTGCCCTGAAGAGGTCGATGAGGTCTTCGTGGGTGACGGGATCACGATCTTTTTCCCTTGCCATTCAATACTCTCCTTAAAGGTGCTGTTTACTACAAGCAATGAATATACCCCGCATTCGAAGATGTGTCAATGCGGTGCGCAGCTTTTTACAGCGTCGCAAACATCGCGATGGCGGCGGCGGCCATCAGCACGAATGTCGCCCAGACGAAAACATTGGAAAGCCAGCCGCTTTTATATTCGCCCATGATCTTTTTGCTCGCTGCCATGCGCGCGATGATAAAAATGAGCGGCACCGCTGCGACGCCATTGAAGACCGCGGTGAAGACGAGTGCTTTGATCGGATTGATGCCGATAAAATTGATCATAAGGCCGACGACCGTGGCGATCGTGATGACGCCATAGAATCCGTGCGCGCGTTTGAGCTTGAGATTCAGCCCTTCCTTCCAGTTGAGCGTTTCCGTAAGGGCGTATGATGCCGACGCGGAAAGCACCGGCACGGCGAGCAGGCCAAGGCCGACGATCCCGATCGCAAAAAGACATTTTGCGATAAACCCCGCATTGGGGAAGCTCTGTACGAGCGGCTCAAGCGCTTTTGCGGCATCCGCCGCGGTACCGATGTTCGTGACGCCATGAGTGTTCAGCACCGTGGCTGCCACGATGATGATGCACCATGTCGCAATCTCGGACGAAAGCATGCCGAGAAAATTGTCCAAACGAAGGTGGCGTATGAACGCCCGGGTGGGCAGCGCCCTGCCGTCTTTTATCAAATGTTTTTCTTTCTCCTCCTCCACTTCCTCCGATGCCTCCCAGAAGAACATATACGGCGAGATGGTGGTGCCGAGGACTCCGGTGATAATAAAAAGAAAAGCGAATGTGAATTGTACGTGCGGCAGAAGCGTCGCACGCAGGATCGTCATCCATGGTTCGCTGATGAGGAATACCGTGAGCGGATAGGAGAGCAGCACGAGCGCGAGCCATTTAAGGATTCGCGCGTAGTTTTTATACGAGACGAATATTTCCAGCACCAGGATGAGCGCGGTAAAGAAGAGCGTGAGCAGGGCAAAATTGACCGGGATGATCAACTGTGCCGCCGCACCCATCGCGCCGAGATCCGCGCCGATATTGATGGTGTTTGCGATGAGAATGAGCGCCAGCAGGCCATATAAAATTTTCTTATTATAATTCTCCTTCACGACTGCCGCGATGCCTTTTCCCGTCACCGCGCCGATGCGCGCGCATGCTTCCTGGATCGCCACCATGAAGGGGAGCAGGAAGAGCGCCGTCCACAACTGGCCGTAACCGAACTGCGCGCCGGTCTGGCTATACGTGGCGATGCCCGACGGATCGTCGTCCGCTGCGCCGGTGATAAGCCCCGGTCCCACGATCTTGAGCAGCTTCTTGGTCTTCCTGCCGAACTTTGCCATGTCTCTATATATTAGAGGAAAGCATGAAATTGGGGTAGCGCAACCGCCCAAATTTTGCTAAAATGTATCCATATATGGTTATCAACTATTTTGGAAACGGCTGTTTTCGGTTGCAGAGCGGCGAGACGTCCGTGCTCGTAAACCCCGAAAATAACAGGCTTAAAGCGGATGTGACGCTGAAGACGCTCACGGCTACCGCGGCCGACGTTCAGGCGGAGACGACCGACGAGATCGTGATTTCGTTCGCCGGAGAATATGAGGAAAAAGAGATCGAGATATTGGGATTTCCCATCACGGAAGAATCAACCGATAAATTTTTGAAGACCGCGTATGCGGTGTTGTGGGAAGGCATGAAATTCGTATTTCTCGGCCATCTTTCCAAGCCGATGGACGCGACGTTGATGGAGGAATTCTCCGAACCGGACGTGCTATTCCTGCCCGTGGGTGGCGGACATTTTTTGGAGCCTGAAGTGGCGGCGAAGATCGCGAAGCAACTTGAGGCGCGCGTTGTGATACCGAGCTTTTATAAGGATCCGGCGGAATTTCTGAAAGCGTTCGGAAAAAAGGGCGAGGAGATGGATAAATTCGTCTTCAAACAAAAGGACATCGTCGCCGACCGCGGCCGCGTAGTGGTCCTCAAAGCAATCTGATGTTCGAAGAGCTGCAATCGTTGAGCCAGGAAAATAAGAAGCGTCTCCTCGTTGTCGGTACCATCATTATCATGGCCATCGTTGTCGGGGTGTGGATCACTTATTTCAACAGCATCTTGATCGGTTCGGCGCGGGGAAACACATCGACGGCATCCCCGGCCGCAACTGCGACATCGACCTCCGCGACATCATCCCAGACTCCGGCCGCGTCTCTTCCCGCGCAGACAAATGGTCCTGGTCTGTGGCAAGATATAAAGAATGGATTTGGCTGGTTTGGAAGCCTTTTCAGCCGTCCTTCTCAATATAAGATTCAACCTAAGTAAACTACCATGCCAGATATGGAACCACAGGAAATAACGAAAGAGCTCGGCGATTCGTACCTTAGCTATGCGATGTCCGTGATCGTCGCGCGCGCCCTTCCGGATGTTCGGGATGGCATGAAGCCGGTGCACCGGCGCGTGTTATGGGCGATGTGGGATATGGGTGTGCTCTCGACCGCGAAATTCCGCAAATCCGCGTACGTGGTTGGAGAAACGATGGCAAAGTACCACCCGCATGGCGATTCCTCTATATATGACACGATGGTCCGCATGGCGCAGGATTTCTCGCTGCGCTATCCGCTCGTGCGCGGTCAGGGGAACTTCGGTTCGGTTGACGGTGATCCTCCGGCTGCCATGCGTTATACCGAGGCAAAACTCGCGGCAATCGCGAACGAGATGCTTTCGGATATCGAGAAGGAGACCGTTGACTGGATCCCGAACTACGATGGCACGCGCAACGAGCCGACCGTGTTCCCGGCGAAATTGCCGAATCTGCTTTTGAACGGCGCGCTCGGCATTGCCGTCGGTATGGCGACAAGCATCCCGCCGCACAATCTTAACGAGGTCGCTGATGCGATCCTGTATCTTGCGGACAACGGCGATGCCACAACCGAGGACCTTTTGCAGTTTGTGAAGGGGCCGGACTTTCCGACGGGCGGTATCATCTATGACAATAAAGCGATCAGGGAGGCGTATGTATCCGGGCGCGGCGGTGTGATCACGCGCGCAAAGGCGGAGATCGTGGAGAAGAAGAACAGCCGGCAGTTCGATATCATCGTCACCGAGATTCCGTATCAGGTAAATAAGTCCGATCTCATCAAGACGATCGCCGAGCTCGCGCAGGACAAGAAGATCGAAGGGATCCGTGATTTGCGCGACGAATCCGATCGAGAAGGCATGCGCATCGTGATCGAGCTCAAGAATGACGTCGCTCCGCAAAAAGTGTTGAACTGGCTTTACAAACATACCGACCTCGAGAAGAACTTCAATTTCAATATGATCGCGCTCGTGAACGGCATCGAGCCGCAATTGCTCACCCTTCGCGATATTCTCGTGGAGTATTTGAAGCACCGGACAGACATCGTTACGCGCCGCACCAAATTTGATTTGCGCAAGGCAGAGGAGCGCGCGCATATTTTGGAAGGGCTCGCCATCGCGCTCGACGCGATCGACCGCGTGATCGCAACTATCAGGAAGTCGGAAGACAAGGAGGTCGCGCACGCGAATCTGATGAAGAACTTTAAGTTGAGCGCGCTCCAGGCGACGGCGATTTTGGAGATGCGTTTGCAAACGCTTGCCGCGCTCGAGCGGTTGAAGATCGAGGCGGAGCTTAAGGAGAAGCACGCGCTCATCGCGGAACTTAAATTGATATTGAAGAGTCCGGCGCGTATTTTGAAGATTATTAAAGACGAGGTGACGGAACTCAAGAACAAGTATGGTGACGAGCGCCGTACGAAGGTCGTCGGGCGCGCGGTGGAATCGGTGAGTGATGAGGATCTTATCCCAGAAGAAGAGGCGATCGTTACCGTCTCCGGCGGGGGATATATCAAGCGGCTGCCGCCGGGCACGTTCAAGGTACAGCGTCGCGGCGGAAAGGGCTTGATTGGTTCTGAAGTGGCCGACGAGGATTTCCTCTCGCATTTCTTTAGCGCGAACACGCATGACAACGTGCTGTTCTTCACCGATCGCGGTCGTGTGTTTCAAACGAAGGTATATGAGATTCCGCAGGCGACGCGCACTTCCAAGGGCAAAGCGATCCAGAATTTCCTTGAGCTTCCTGCCGACGAGAATGTGAGCGCTATCGTGAGTTATTCCGCAAAGGGCGCACTAGCGGAAGGCCAAGCAGG
>CAZXCH010000017.1:0-11927 GCA_964639165.1 uncultured Candidatus Saccharibacteria bacterium
TTTCAAGGTTTTCAAAACAAAACCCCTCTTCTTTTTTGGCCGTTGTTCTTGTATCTAGGCCAAAAAAGAAGAGGGGTTTTTGTTTGGTCGCTTAGTGAGCTTCCGTCCGGTCCTTCAACTTATTCAAGAGATGATTTGCATAGTCCTTGCCGCCAAGGCCAAAGGCCAGGCCGCCGGCGAGCGAGAGCATCGCGATGAATCCGGTGACGATCGTCTGGATGATCTGCGTCGCAATGTTCAACTGCGCGAGCGCGGTCAGGAATCCGAACACGGCGATCGCCCAATAGGTGACGATGCCGAGGAACGGCCCCGAGTGCAGCTTCGCGCTCATCACGGATGCCGTGACAAGCCGACGCAGGAGATGCGCGAGCACGAACGCCGCAAGCATGATCAGCACTGCCGCGATGACGTTCGGCAGATAGTTCAGCACCGCCGTCAGGAATTCCGACAGCGCGTAGAGCTGCAGGCTATCCGCGACCGCGAGCAGGAACGCGATGATCACGAACCAGTACACGATCTTGCCAAAGAAGTACGCCGCACGCAACTTGAGCCCTGCGCGTTCGAAAATCGGCTTCAATCCGATCTTCTCAAGCAACACGTCCAAGCGGATCCCTTCGAGGATCTTCTCCACAAGCGCACCCAATCCGGCCGCCACGATCAATCCGATAACAAGCACGATAAACGCGCCGATGATATTCGGAAAGTAATTGACAACCCCCCACCAAAGGTTCTGAAGCGAACCGACCACTACATCCGTCCAACTTTGTACAACCATAGTATTTATTAAATCTTTATAAAGTCTTTCAACTCGACCTTTTATTCGTTACTTTCATTATAGCAAACCGAATGGGGCGAGTTCGGTCATGAGCTGTGCATTGTTGTTGAATTGGATACATTGGATGCCAAGCTCCCGGGCCACTTTCAAGTTGGCCTCTTTATCGTCGACGAACAATGCCTCTTCCGGCTTTACTTTTAATTTCTTTAATGTGAGGTTAAAAATGGCTTTTGATGGCTTTTGCATTTTAAGTTTGTAAGAAAGAAATCGCTTATCGAAATGCGAATAGATATTGAGCCGCTCGTCGATAAAGCTTCGTATCTGGCTTACATTGGAGAGCAAGGCGACGGAATGGCCCTCCCGTAATCGATCGATGATCCCCAATAGTTCTTCGTTCAGCGTGATGTGCTTCATCGCAACATTGATCCATATCTTCTTAAGATCACCCTTCACGTGAAACTTTTCCTTTATGAGCGCGAAGAATTGCGCAGCAGAGACCTTTCCATACAGCATCCGATCCAGATAGTCGTTGTGGAGCTTTACCACTTTTTCCGGCGGTGCGCCGATAACGTTCGCAAATTCCTCATATACGCCGTCGAACGACCGTTCCGAGGTCATAAGCACGCCACCGATATCGAAAACAATCGTTTTGATCATATCTTTATGTATACCATATATAACGGCTCCCGCTTGAAATTATTACCAATTTCTTTATAATCAGTGAGCATTGGGCCCATAGTAAAGTGGTATTACGCGGCATTCGCATTGCTGAGGCGGGAGTCCGATTCTCCCTGGGTCCACTAAATCTGTCGGACGCGCATTTCAACACAGCCCATCGAAAATGGGCTTATACACCTGCATTGTCCAGGGTACTACTGGGATCAGAAATTGGTAGGTAGGAGATGTTGCCGTTTTGGACAACGCAGAAGACAAATATACACGATTTCTTGCGTTTCAAAATACCTTTTCCTAAGGTTAAATTGCGGGGAAAAGGATCCGTCCCCGCTGGCTGGGAGAGGGACGTGCCTCCCCTAGAAGTAATAAACAGTTTGTCCAGTCCGATTGCTAGACGAGCTAGGGAATTACGTCATAATGAAATCAAGAAATCATGGAAGTATCTAGAAATCAATTTCATTTGTGCAAGATATTTGTAGACGAAACCGAGGTACCGAAACCGGGGAAGTGCTTTATGTGGGGAGCAATACTGCAACCAGTTACCTCAGATTTGGCAGCAAAACTCGGGGCTGTCCGATTCAAACATCGCTTTGTTCATGCAATACATTTTTCGCGAAAATCCAATTTTACTGATAACGAAAGTAAGGTTATTAAGGGTTTTCTGGATGCGTTTATAGAATCTGAAGCGTCATATCGATCCATAGTCGCGGACCCAGCAAAGTGGAGCAAGCTTTCCGATTGGAGTAGTAAAGCCCGTCTTGCCGGGACACTCTTTACATATCCATGGATGCCCGCCGAAAATCAACTATTCCAAAAATTGTCGCGGGCTCGCATTATATTTGATAGAAATTCTATGACCCTAATTCAAATGGCTCAATTCAAGGAAAGTCTAAATCGAACACTAAAGAAAAAATACGACACACCAACCCAACGCCTACAGAAATCATCAATGGTGTTTGCAGACACGAGGATATTCGACGAATTGCAGCTTGTAGACATATTAAACGGCATCATCCGTGTTAGCTATCTTAAAGAAAAAGGTGTCTCGGTTCCGCGGGCAAAACTCGAAATGCATGATCACCTTTTGCATAATTTCCCACAATTGAAATCGTTTGTTAAAGCTAGCCGCTTTAGAAGCCGACAAAAAATTAACGTATGGGAACACGAACCAAAACTATAATGAATCATTTTGGCAAACCAATTGATGAACTTACAGAAAAAGAGCTCTTAGATAATGCGAACGTTGCTCTGCCAGAATATGGGCAGATCGCTATGGGCGAGCTCACAAGGCGTAGCATGGATCGATTAAGGGAATCTATCGATAATCTAAATAAATCAACCGGGATTTATTCGAAGGTCATAATTGTTCTAACCACATTTCTTGTTATTCTAGCTGTTGAGCAAGAATTGATTGTCATCTTCCCTCCCGAAGGTATTTGGATCTTCTCGTATATCCTGCCATTAATCGCGCTGCCGCTTATAGCGGTATGGATTGCGAACAAATCGCTCGATATGAAATAAAGCGACATTATCCAGAACAACAACTCCACCCAATCGAGGCCGGACTATATCTCTAGGCTAGATAGTGTTCCCACCTAGACAAGAACCATAGACAGCCTGAGGAACGGCATATGCTTCCATAAGAGCGCATGGTGGCGATCCTGACACTGTATAAATAGCATTCCACTCGTCCCCTGTTTTGACGAGAATCGCACTATAAAATAATTCACTCTCATTTCCCACATCAACCTTTGCAAAGTTTCCTAATGGCACCGGGAAGACGGCCGTCCCCCTTGGATTACCAAGAGCATTAAAATAAGGCATATCCTTTTGCAGCATGGCCTCAATATCGGTTGTGAGAGCGCACTGGAAATACCACTGCGAAAGGCCCCGCCAGCGCTGTGGTAATTGCATGACGCAATGCAACGCACCATCGGAACTCACATAGCCAGTTCGCAATCGATAGAACGGTCCATTATCGGTAGAGGTTGAAGTGTTATAAGGATCGGGATTGAAACCATAGTTGGCTAATAGCTTTTCGGTATATTGCTCAAGATTCGCAACCGCCTTACTAGTAGTTGCATCAGTCAGAGTATGAAAGTATGGAGAATAAACCTGATACCAACCGCCCAGAGGTACTAGATATCCATTCTGCGTGCCCCAATATGTTGTAGTGGATGATGCATAAAATAAGCCAAGAGCATTAGGCCCATGCTGCTGGATTTTACTCATAACAAGATTGGACAGTTCAACTGGATCGGCAACCTGATTCGAATACGCCGGCGGTTTATAGTTTAGACCTAGATACACCGAAAGGATTGCGAGACAAATAGTAATACAAACGCCCATGATTGCGCCTGTGTCTAATAACTTTTTCCAAAGAGAACGCTCAGTAGATTGATTAGGAATATCTTGATCGGGCAGTATCTCTTTTGCGCGCCAAGCCTTCGCACATCCGCGTGCGTCTCGACCGAGGTCATTCTGTAACTTACCCAATTCATCTAAAACGTTTAAAGAATCTTGCTCCGCCGTCCACAATAGATGACGAGCGGCTAGAAACTTAACTCCATTATTTTTATACCTCAAAAGATCTATTAATCTTCGATCCTGGCCTCTCCTCTTTAATTCCAAATAAACACCCCAACCCGCTCCGCTTGCTTGTTCAATCTTCTTGGTTTCATCCTCATCGGAAAGATAACCTGATTCCATGTCCTTCCCCGCTGATATATACCACCAAATGAGTTCGCCGATGCTGAATTCGGCCCAAGCCCTTTTATGTCTTGGTTTCCAAAAGTCAAAAGCAAACAGGCATGCTAACAAAGTAATTCCAAATACAATTGAAGTTATGTGGACTATCTGACTGTAGATTCCATGGAGTGGAATGTAATGAAATAAATCTGTCCAAAGATAAAATACGGCTATAAAAAAGCCGAGCAGGAGCATCTGTCGTGCCCACGGATAATACTCTAGCCTCCATTTGAAATATAAATATAAACACGACCCAACGCTTAGAATTATAAGGGCTATATCTATATAACTTCGAAGTGGTTGACCTAGATAAGAAAGACCCCAAACACCTACAACCATAATAGCTATCGGGATAAGCACCCCCGCAGCTTTTGTTTTCATGCCATAACTATAACAAATCGATACTTTTTCTGCGACGACAGTTGTCGCGCACGACAACTCCGCCCGTCTATCCTGGCGGGATCAAAAGCGTAAGATATGCGCGAGGCGCTATTCTGATCTATCCCCCTTCTCCTTCCTGAGATTCTCTTTAGCTATCTCTCCGGCAAGGATGAGGTACTGCTTGAGATTCCGAAGGGCTTCTTCAAGCTCTTCCTCTCCGAGATGCGGATAGAGCGCTTTAAGATGTTCCCGAAGTTTTTCGTCCGGGTTGTTTGAGATATTTTCCATGTTCCACGGTCCGACAAGTCGGCCGATGTGGTCCACACCGAAGGTGAGCGCGCTTAAGAATTGATCTAACAAAAAACACCGATAAAATCGGTGTTTTTTGTTTCAGGCATTGTTGTCTCTCGGGACAACATCTCCTACCTTTCGACCGACCACCCAAGGAGAATCGGACCTGATTTATTACTTCTTTTCTTTTGTTGGTGGCACGATTAAATCACCCGCGCTCGCCCTTGAAAGAATCGGAATTATCTTCTTTGTGAAGTAGCCCACGATCCCAAAGATACCCAAGAATCCTCGCTTGGAATAAGCGATCTTCGCCGCATAGACTAAAAGATGTTCATTCGTAATCTCGATACTAAGCGCTCCTCCTTTATCAATAAGCGCCGCCATGATATCCGGGGCGAACACTTGCAGCGCTTCGATTTCATATCCTTGTTCTATCCCTAGTGAAAAATATTTGGCAAAATTCCCCTCTAGCTTCACTTGAGAAAGCTTCTTTTGCGTCAATTCTCTAAGAGAGAATCCGAAACCGTTTTCTACACTTTCAAGGAGAATGTCTGGTATCCCGCTGGATAGTTGAAAATCAAAGACAGTAAAATTATGCTCTTTCTGCAATTTAGTCGGGCCAGTGACATAAGAATAATTGAAAATAGAAATTGGGACACCGTCGTATTCCCCTTGTACGACATTCGTGATTGACCGAACACTTCCTACCTTGAAGAGAGCACCCACTCGCTCCTTGAGATCGCCCCCCGGCAAATACGAAAATCCATTCTCTTTTGCGAACCGCCTGAGGAATACACTCGGGATAGGATCGTGGTCAAAAGAGCTGTAGCCTATAATAGAAAGCCAAAAGAGTAGCGCTAAAACATATACAAAACTTTCTCTACCCACACCATGCGATAGTAAAATTCCCTCAAAAACGATCGCCGCAATAACACAGAAGACGACGTAGTATGTGTTCCGTCGAAACCAGTTCCCAATGCTCCCCCCTATATCTTCTTCTGCGAAACTGAAAACTTGATGGACATGGGTGGCTGCTTTTCTATCTTCACCTACAGGGTCGCTCTTCATGCCGGGTTTGATAGTTGTCCCATTACTATAAGAATACGAGCTATTAGCTTGTTGTCCAGAACGACAACTCCGCCCGTCTATCCTGGCGGGATCAAAAGCGCAACATACACGCGAGGCGCTATAGTGCGTCGATGTGGTCCACACGATTTATAAGAGCGGAATATTTGTATATGGCCCTCCGCCGGCTATTTTCCCTTTCCCAATTAACTCGAGGGGAATTTGAAATCCATCATCGGTAATTCCAAAAAATGAGATTTCTTCCGATCCGAGCAACATTCTGACGGGGCCCACGACGGAAACTTGCGAAACGCCATGGCGAGGCCGGAGCAACCATCCAACATGCCATGAACCCCAATACTCCTTGGGATATAAAACCACATAATTACGCCATCCGCCAAAAATTGGGATATGAAATCGGAGATCCCACCAATGGCGGCGAAGGATTGCATCCACTCCCGCACATCGGATCATTCCGTCCGCTTGAAGATGCTTTATTTCTTCATTATTGATATTTTGAACATTCCATCGATGGGTCTGTTGGGGCTTTTCTAGAAATGTTCCGGAAACCACATACATCAACGGCACCATGAGAATATCTAAAACTCTTGCAAAGAATCCGAGTCGATGGATTTGGAATATTTTTTCTTTTGAATTTTGGTCACCCATCGTTAGGAAATTACCTCCCCTTCCGGCTCCAACTTCAGCGACACCACCTTTGAGCTCCCATCCTCGGCGAGCGTAACGCCGTAGAGGATGTCGGCGGCCTCCATCGTGGCGCGATTATGCGTGACGACGATGAACTGCGTGCGCTTAGAAAAATCCTTGAGCATGGTGCCGAAGCGGCGGGCGTTGCGCTCGTCGAGCGGAGCGTCGATCTCGTCGAGCACGAGGAACGGCGGCGGACTGACGGACACCATCGCGAAGAGCGCGGCGATACCGACAAGCGATCGCTCACCGCCGGAAAGCATATCGAGCGACGTCGTCTTCTTGCGCGGTAGCTTGATCTCAATGTCCACACCGCCGTTCTTTTCCTGATACAGCTCTTCTTCCGTCGGCTCGCCTTCTTCCTGCGCCGCGCCACTGGCTTCGCCATCCGCATCCTCATCATCTTCCGCAGCACGCTCCGACTTCGGCTTCAATACCTTCAGCTTCGCCGATCCCCCGTCGAACATAAGCGCAAAAAACTTGGCAAACTCATCGTTGATCTTTGAAAGTGATTTATCGAACTCGGTTTTGATCTTCTCATTCAGCTCGTGCATGAGCGCGGTCAGATCCGCGACCGCCCTATTGAGATCTTCCGATTCTTTTATTAAAAACGCGTGGCGTGTGGCGGTGTCCTCGGCTTCCTTCATGAGCGCGTGATCCACCTCGCCGATGCTTGCGAGGTCGCCACGCAGGCGGAAGATCCGGTGCTCCATGTCCGCAAAGTTTCCGGAAAAACCGCTTGAGGCAGTGGCCGTGACGGCGTCTTCGAGCGAAGCTCCTTCGCGGAACTCTTCCGCGCGGCGACCGGCCTGATCCACTTGGCGCAGAACCTCATCGCGGCGCAGATCGATGCGTTCCTTCTCGAGCAACAGTTCACGATTGATCTTTTCCCACGCATCAAGCTTACCTTGCGCGAGCTGAACATCCGCGACCGCTCCCTTGAATGTTTTATAAAAATCTTCCTGGCTGGTTTCGAGCTCCTTTTCCTGTGTACGCAAAGACGCAATGCTTTTCTCGAGATCCGCGAGATCACGAGCGGCTTCTTCAAAATCACGCCGCAACGCTTCCGGCACCGGCGCAGATGCGCTCTCTTTTGCGGGATGTGGCTCATTACGCTCCTCGAGCGCGAACGTGATCTCCTCAACCACCGTCTCGATCGCGGCAGCCATCGCAAGCGGCTCCTCGTTCAACACGGACTCGAGTTCTGCTTTGATCTTTTCCAACACATCGATGAAGTGCTCTGTCGTGCGATCGTTGCCGCCACGGGCGGAGCTCGCTTTCGCGTTTTTTGCCATCTCGATCTGCGCCTCAATGCGGCCCACATCCTTCTGGACCTTACTGCGCGCATCCATCAGCGCCGTCACCTCATCTTTTATCTTTGCGAGACGTTTGCGCTCCTCCGGCTGGCTCTCTTCAATCGCTGCTTGGCGCGTCTCCGCCGCCTTCTTTTCTTTTTCAAAAATATCGTACTGCTTAGCGTGTCCCGTGATGCGTTCCTCTACATGAGCGCTCTTCGAGCGAAGCTCGTGCAGCTGCGAACCGAAGAACGCGTTCTCAAGCGAGCGCAGTTCCTCTTCCAATGCCCCACGGCGTTCCCACCGGCTCGTCTGGCGTTTGAGCGAACGCAAATGCGGCTCGATCTCTTCGACGAGCGCGGTCACTTTGTCCAGATTTATTCTGCTATTCTTTAATCTCCGTTCGGCATCGGCTTTTTTGATCTGATATTCGCGTAACCCCAACATTTCTTCGATCATCTCACGGCGTTCGGTCGGCGTGGAGCGGATGAAAAGATCGCTATCACCTTGGCCGATGACGATCATCCCCTTACTTCCCAACCGTGCCTTCGCCAAAAAATCGATGAGGTCGCGGAGCAGTATCTCGGACTTGTTCAAATAATACTTGCTCGCGCCGTCACGGGAGATTTGGCGCGACACCACCACCTCTTCGAAATCTACCGGAAAAAACTTGTTCTTGTTCTCGAAATACAGGCTCGCCTGCGCCATGCCGACGCGCGCGCGCTTCTGCGTGCCGGCGAAGATCAGGTCTTCCACCTTGGCGCCGCGCAGGTTCTTCGCATCACGCTCGCCGAGCAGCCATCGCACGGCGTCCACGATATTCGACTTGCCGGAACCGTTCGGTCCCACGACCGCGACGATCCCCGCCGGGAATTCCAACACGGTCTTCCCCGCAAAGGACTTGAAACCGTTCAATTCGAGCCGTTTGAGGAAATGGGATTCTGCCATGAGAAAAATTCGTGCAATACGCTATTTATGTTTCTTGAGTGCGTTCTTCGCCGCCTCGAGTTCGGCCTCTTGCTTGGACGGCCCGCTGCCGTTCGCGATCAATTTGTCTCCGTAATAGACGCCCATCGTAAAAATGCGCTTGTGTGCGGGACCCACCTCTTCCAGCGTCCGATATGTCGGCGTCAGTTTCAGCTTTTCCTGGACGATCTCCTGCAGCTCGCTCTTGGCATCCTTGTACGTCTTGTTCTTTAATACCTCATCAAGATTGTTCATCACAAACTCGTGCACGAACGGACGCATCTTCTCGAATCCCCGATCCAGATAGATCGCGCCAATCAGCGCCTCCATCGCATTTGCCAAAATGACCTCGCGCGCCTTGCCGGTATCTTTCTTTTCGCCACGCGACATCAAGATAAATTTCTGCATGCCGATGCGCTCGGCCACCTTTGCCAAAATCTGATAGTTTACGAGCGCGGCACGAAATACCGTAAGCTGACCTTCCGGCTCATGGGGAAATTTCTTAAAAAGCTCCTCGGAGACGAGAAGTTCAAGTACGGCATCGCCTAAATACTCCAGCCGCTCGTTATGCGGAAGCGGCCATCGCGGATATTCGTTGAGGTATGATCGGTGTGTAAGCGCCTCCGTCAAAAGATCCTTGTTTGAAAACGTGATCCCGATATTTTTTTCTAGTTCGTCTGGTGGTGTCATATAGTGCGCCCCTTACTTTGCCGCGGGTACCTTCTCCCGATAGACCGTCCCCAATACCCCATTGATGAACCGCGCCGCGTTCGGACCGCCGTAGTTCTTTGCGAGCTCGATTGATTCGTTGATGGCAACCTTGGGCGGCACTTCGTTCGGATCTGCATAGAGCAACTCGTAAAGGCCAATGCGCAAAATGTTGCGATCGATTACCGCGATCTTTTCGAGTGGCCATTCCGGCGCGGCGCGGCGGATGACGGCGTCAATGTCCTTCAAATGCACCGCGACACCCTGCAATATCTTCCAGCCGAACTCTGGCTCATCGACGCCCGGCGCGAACTCCGCCATATTCCGCTCGAGAATATCGGTGATGTCCTTTTTTTGGTTATAAAAATCCCACTCATAGAGTGACTGGAGAACTACTGTTCGGATCAGATGCCGTGTGGCCATATTCTAGGAAAGAACGATTTCTGCAAAGAGCGACTGCCTCATGCTTTTATTTTACATCTTTCCGCACTGCGCGCACGTCCGGTGCGCTCTGCGCGGGGCTCCGCAATTCTTGCACACGAGCAATTTCGCCTTCTTCATGGCAAGGTGCGAGCGCCGATTGCCCGTTTTGCTTCTGGTATGATGCTTAGTTGGTACGCCACCCATGTCGTTAGTGAAAAGTTAATTTATTTGTCTATAGTAGGCTGTTTGGCGAGAAAAGTCAACCGATGCGCCTCGCATGGGCCGTTCTTTTTGATGGCACGAATGTGCGCCGCCGTCCCATAACCCTTATGAATATCAAAGCGGTACGCCGGATATCGCTTTGCGAGCCGCACCATAAACCGATCGCGCGAAACCTTGGCAATAATGGACGCCGCAGCGACTACGGGGAATTTCTCGTCTGCTTTTACGATGGTTTTGGCGCTAATCTTGCCTGCCGCCACCGCTTTTTGCTGACTAATCTTACCACCCAAAAAAAGGCCACCGTCCAGATAAATCGGCGTGCGCGGCGGCAATTTATGATCTTTTAACAACCGCGAAAAGGCACTCCACGCGGCGCGGTTGGCAGCTGCGGAAATATTCAACCTTTCTATTCCCCGCGGGTATACGCGTGCGACAGCAAATCGCACGGCAGCGTTGCCGCGAAGTTCTTTCGCCCAAAACTCTCTTCGCGGCGCGCTCAATTTTTTAGAATCTTTTAATGACCGGAATGGCGCGTGTATGATGCGGCCGCGAGCATCAAGCGCGAGCGCGACAACCGCGACCGTCACCGGTCCCGCGAGCGCGCCGCGGCCGACCTCGTCAATGCCGACCACCCAATTACGTCGTACCATCATCCCATCAATCCATTCAAATCGCTCACCGACGACTGAATATATCCTTGCACCCAAAGTGTCGTCAGCCAGAACATGATGATGCTTGAAATGACCAACAGCACGAGTGCGATGAGACCGATCTGCTTCGCCTGCGCATTCGGCGCGCGAAGATACTTGATGCCCTGCCACTTTGTGATCGCAAGATACGCGATCCATGGAAGGATGATGCTGAAAGCATAGAGCAATAATTGGTCAAGAAGCGTCACGCCGAGTGGCGGCTCCGTCAACTTCGCACCGCAGTTGGGGCAGAAATAGTATTCCGGCTTTGTCGGGAAATGACACCGCGGACAGATTGCCGGAGAAGCAACCACGGGTGAAACGGGCGCGGGTTGCACCGGTTGTGATGGCGGCTGTGTTGGCATCGGCACTTCATCCATAATGAGTTTATTCTACCATGATTGGCGTAAAATCCTCGTCTACCTCTTACGAATCAAAGAGTTATCCTGCTAAGATCGCCGTTCAGAAATATCGGCTGGAGGCCATAGATCTCTTCTTTGAAACCAATATCGTCCGATATGGGATTCAAAATGTAGATGCGCTTTCCATAATCGAAGCCGATAGCGGCTTCGATGAGGGTGTTCCCGCCGATGTAGCCGGGAATCCCTTTTTTTTCATAATTAAGAACGAGCACGGCATCGCCGTTCTTCACTTTTCGCAGGTGGTTTTTAATAAGCCACGTCTTGCGTGCATATTGTTTCGGATCATCGAACCAGGTCTTATAGGTGCTCACGCGATAATCCCCGCTCTTCTTCATTTTCATCGCCGTATACGGCAGTTTTACAGCGAAGCCTATCGCTTTAAGTTGTTTCTCAACCTCAAGCGCCTGCTTAAAAAACGCAGCGCTTGAGCAAATGGTAATGATCTTTTTCTTTTTCATACTACATTTTTCCTTTTTATTCGAGGTGCCCCCACCAGGATTTGAACCTGGGACCATCTCCTTAAAAGGGAGCTGCTCTACCAGACTGAGCTATAGGGGCA
>CAZXCH010000018.1:0-11676 GCA_964639165.1 uncultured Candidatus Saccharibacteria bacterium
CAATAGAATAAGATAGAAAACGCCCCCGGTGGTTGCCGGGGGCTTTTGATTATCCCTTAAACTAGGGGAGTGTATACGAGGTGCAAGGAGACTTACCGTCCTGCGGGCAAACAAAGAATCCTTTGCCCGTAGTGGCGGGAACCGTTCCGACCGGCATTACCGATGTTTCCACCGAGGGAACCAAGGTGGCCACGCCGGTTGTCGGATTCACCTCTGTTAAGGTTCCTCCGGCATTCGGTTGGTCGGCGTTGCCGACGACCATGATGCCGTTCGGCGTGCTTGCTACTGCGCTGACGGGAACTCCGGGCAATTTGATTGCGGTACCCTGTTTCAGCGTGGTTTCGCTGAACGGGATGGCAACGTTATCGCCAAAGGAGGTGATCAGGCCGGTTCCCAACGAATCGAAGACGGTAATCGCCGATCCGCCGGGAAGGTTTGCTGTGACGCCGGTCAGGGGTTGAGAGGTGATGGTCGCCATGGTGGACGTGTCCACGCTCCAGAGCGTTGGTGTGCTCGAAGTGAGAACGTCAACATAGGTTTTCCCACCGCTGACTGCTATCGCGAGCGATTGCGGGTTGGTGCCCACGTTCGTACTTGCGACGGGTGGCGGCCAGGAGGTGGCAGGTCCGGCAATGTTGGAGCACGTCAGGTTGTTTGGCGCGTCCGGCTGGAGAACGCACACGACGCCATTCCCGGCTGCGTTTGCCACGACGGGTTCTGGTTGGAACCCTTGTGGATGCGGCGCGGCGCCGATGCCATTTTGGGAATAAACGTACTTGTCGACGATGACGTATCCGGTGACATTATCCACCGCGATACAGCATGAATATCCGGGAACAGCGAACTTCCCATCCGGCGTGCCATCCGATTTGAACTTGTCCACGTCGCCGTTTGCAGTTTGCCCTGCTACGACTTCTTCTGGATTTAAGCAGAACATCTCGCCGGAGGTTGCCGACGCGCACATGTCCTGGCTGTACAGTCCGAAGGCAACCGTAGCCGAGCATCCCGTTCCATCACTCGTGCAGATCTTGAATGAGCGCCAACCGGATCCTTCGTGGACCTGGTCGATTCCAAATGTAACACTTACCTGCGTAGAATTGAGTACCTGCGCAGATAGGATATTGCAATTAGGAGTACAGGACGGCACTTCCCCAGTAGCAAGATTCGCGCCGGTGAAAGTGAGGGTCAAGAACCCGCACTGTCCGACGCAAAATGTCACCGGTTGGTTGACCGACGTCAGCTGAATCGCTGTATTGACCACGGTGATGGTGCCCGACGTAGCAGTTACGCTACCGCCGGATCCCGTTGCGGTGATTGAGTACGTTACCGTGCCCGTGATCGACTTTGGCGTTACCGTCACGGTCCCATTGGTAGGAACCGTTCCGGACCAGCTTCCATCGGTTGAGGACGCGGTTACCGTCGTGGCATTCGTCGTCGCGATCGCGCATGACACACTGCTTCCCAGCGTGATGCTGGTTGGCGTGCAAGAAAGCGTTGCCGTCGGTGGTGCCGCATTGACCGTCACTGTGACGCTTTGGGTGGTGGTGCCACCTGCATTCGTCGCGCTGATGGTGTATGTTGCCGTTGCCGTCGGTGTTGCCGTCGCGGTTCCCGTCAAAGCGGTGCTGGTTGTGAGGCCAGAACCTGAGGAACCCGAGACGGAATCGCTCGTTGCCGTACCTCCCGCATTCCATGTGATGACCGTGGATTGGCCCAGCGTGATGATGCCGGGGTTCGCGGCGATCGTAGGTGCCGGAGGCGCCACAACGGTCACGATGACCGAAGCGGTGGCTGTCCCGCCTGCACCGTTGCAGGTCAGGGTGTATGTGGTGGTGACGGTCGGATTCTTAGTGGCAGTTCCACCGGCTGCCGACAATGTGTCGCTCCAGCCTCCCGACGCAACAGCTGATGTGCTGTTGGTACAAGTGGCCGTGAGAACGGTGGATCCTCCCGCCGCTACGCTCATGTTGCTCGCGGTAAGCGTTGCGGTAGGTACTGGATTGCTTCCAAGACCGCCGCCTCCGCCGCCGCCATGGCTACATCCGCTAGCGATAAAGAGGGTTGCAAAGGTGAGGGCAACGACCAGGCAACGAAGCCGCCTGGACGCATAAGACGATGCTGAGGCCATAATGGCTTTGCGCATGGTGGTGCTCCTTTCAACTCGTATCTTATTGAATTTGTGCGGTCTGCACAGACTGCAGGCCACGGTACTACTGCGGGTAACTATAGCAGATTTTAGGGGAAAAGTAAAGGGGAGCTAAATAAGGCCTATTTACAAGCATAATTTTATATGTTACAATGTTCCCAGTTCCAATTCATAGAAAGGGGGTAGGCAAAATGCGATTGTCTACCAATGTTCCCAAACTCATGCTGTTGATTGCGTTCGGTCTGATAAGCCGGATGCCCGCCTTGGCCCAGTTTCAAACCATTCCTGACGAGCCAACGGCTCTGCGACAGGTGGAGAAGATCCCCAAAAGGGATTGGATCCGCTTGGCTTCGGAGGCGTACTTTGCGGGAGGGACGATGGTCGATATGAAGACCACCGTCAATGGGTTGGAGCGACCTACGAACGCATACACGACGTCAGGTAAGTTTCTGATGGCGTGGTCCGTGAGAGAAACTGGATGGGCACGTTTCGTCGGCGCCAAAAACACTTCGGGGGTAACTTCCGCGAATGTGTTGATGAACGTCGGCGTGGACATGCTTAGCCAGCGACTCTATCGCAGGGGGCACAGACGGATCGCCTTACTGGTTGTACTAGCGAAAGCTACAGGCAACTGGTATGACGGGATCAATAATATGAGGGCTCTTGGGAACATCGATAAACGTGTACAACTCCAGACCGGCTATCAAGGTGCTGTAGTATGGCGCTGAGGTAGCCAGAATGTTCGGCTGGCGGTTGCAGTAAGGGCTGCCAGCCAGCATTTTACAAGGTCTTTCGAGGCTTGACATCGCTATCCTATGATGTATTATAAAGCTAGTTCTTGAAGTTCGAGAGCTGAACCACCAAGTTCATAAAAGAACCCAAATGCCAAAAGTTTCCGTTTCTCGCATTGAAACGGACACCCCCGAATTGGAACCGCATTTGAGGTTCATGTTAGGCAGAGGCCACGTCTTATCAACGCGGCCTTTCTGTTTTTTGACTTTTTAATTTTAGAGACGATTATTCCGCTGCGGTACCCCTAATTTGTTTTGCTAAATTGTCGAGCGTCTTATCATCCGCTCTCTTGTAGTCATGCGAGGAAACATACCCTTCATATTTATCGAAGTATTTATCGACCTTCGATTCGATCGGACGCCACTCTTCCATTTTTGTTCCGTGCATGGGAAATAATTTTGCATGGACGTGATCGATCCCAAAACCTTCGAACACCATCGCGGTCCGACCAACATCGTCGAGTTTTGAGTCGAGCAATTTTGCCACTTTCTTTGCGGCGAGCATGAGATCGCTCAAGACATTATCGGGAAGATCAAAAGGATAGCTACCATAATGTTTTTTAGGGATGACTACTGTCGTCCCTTCGGTGTTGGGAAATATGGATAAGAAAGCGAGATGGCGCTCGTCTTCCCATACCTTATGTGACGGGGAGTCGCCGCTCACAATTTTGCAGAAAATGCAGTCGGTCATATATTGAGTTTAACAGGAACGGGTATAAAAGGAATCTGCCGTTTTATTTCTCGGCGGCATTGACGTATTTCGCTAACTTGTTATTCTAAGCCTAGAGGCAACAACAATCACAACTCCTGATATTCGGGTCCCTTGCACGCGCAGGGGATTGGGCCCGGATCGCCGCAAGGCAAGGAGGTCTTTGCATGAGTGAAGATCCGGCTTCCCCCGTAACCATGGGATAATTGATATCGGCCGCAAGGCGTCTGAGTCAATGAGCGAGAATGGCCTCTGCGCCGTTCTCAAAATAGGGTGGCACCACGTGGAGTAGTTATCAAGACTCTTCGTCCCTGTACGCACGTTTTTCGTGTGTATGGAGATGAGGAGTTTTTTGTTTATAAAAAAATATGATCATCCATTTTATTATCAAAGGCCGTTGTACTGAATTTTGGCGACGCGTCATCTGCGGTATTTTTTAAGCTTCAAATTAACTAACTAAAAATAAAGAAATGAAACAAAAACGAACAGATCAGCAGAATAAAACGCCGGATAACAATGGGTTCTTTGGGGACTATGGCGGACGTTTTGTCCCGCCCGCTATGGTGAGTGTTCTTCAGGAAGTTGAAAGCGCATATTTGTCGGCTCGGGAAGATCCTGAATTTATGGAGGAATACCAATCGCTCTTGCGGGATTACGTGGGACGTCCATCGCCGTTGTATTTTGCCAAAAATCTTACAAAGAAGATGGGTGGTGCGAAAATTTTTCTGAAACGTGAAGACCTCAATCATACCGGCGCCCATAAAATAAATCACACGTTGGGCGAGGCATTGCTTGCAAAGAGAATGGGGAAAAAGAAATTGATCGCCGAAACGGGGGCGGGACAGCACGGGGTGGCGCTTGCAACCGCCGCGGCGTTGGTGGGTCTGGAGTGTGAGATCCATATGGGTTCGATCGATATAGAAAAGCAGCATCCGAATGTGCTTCGGATGAAGCTTCTCGGCGCCCGCGTGGTGGAGGTTGCGACGGGCGGTCGTTGCTTAAAGGACGCGGTGGATAGCGCCTTCGCGGCATTTCTCGCCGACCCCAGTAATATTTTCTTCGGAATCGGATCCGTGGTCGGTCCGCATCCGTATCCAATGATGGTCCAGGATTTTCAGTCGGTGATAGGCCGCGAGGCGCGGGAGCAAATTCTTGAGAAGACGGAAAAATTACCGGACTATCTGGTCGCATGCGTGGGCGGCGGCTCGAACGCGATAGGACTTTTCGCCGCGTTCCTGAACGATGATAATGTCGCGATGATCGGAGTCGAGCCGGGCGGGAAAGGACTCGAGCCGGGACAGCATGCCGCAACATTATCACTCGGTCGGCCCGGCACGATACACGGGATGCATACCTATCTTCTTCAAGATGAACTGGGAGAGCCGCTCCCTGTTCACTCGATCGCGTCCGGCCTCGATTATCCCGGGGTGGGTCCGATCCATTCGCACCTCAAAGATCTGAAACGGGTGCAGTATGCGATGGCGAATGATGATGAAGCGCTTGCGTCTTTTTTGGAGCTTTCAAAGGTGGAAGGAATTATCCCTGCGCTTGAAAGCGCGCATGCGGTGGCATATGCCTCGCGCCTGGCATCTAAACTGGCTCCGGAGAAAATAATCATCGTGAACTTATCCGGGCGGGGAGACAAGGACGTAGATTATGTGGCGGAGAAAATTGGATTGTAGCGCATAAAAAAGGCACCAGATTCTCATCCGGCGCCGCAGAGTTCTAAAGAGCTACCACTTCCACGTCTTTTGAAACCTTTTCCAGAGCGGCTCCCAATCTTCTTTGAAGACGGCCAAGTGGATTTCGTCCCAGTACTGGCCATTCTTGAAGATATGTTCTTTGAGCGTACCTTCGACTTTGTAGCCGCACTTTTCGCTGTATGCCTGGCTTCGTCCGTTGAAGCTCAGCACGAGCGAGCATATCTTCCGGAGGTTGAGCGAGTGGAAGGCATATTGCAGAAGAAGCATTTTCGCTTCGCTGCCATATCCTTTACCCCAGTAACTCTTCTCGCCGATGACCGCGCCGGTGGTTGCCGTGCGGTCCTTCCAGTTGATACGATGGAGCCCCATGGAGCCGATCGGCTTGTCGGTCTTTGCGTCCACAATGACCAAGACGATTTCTTTGTCATTGCCTTTTTGGTGACGCTCGACCCACTCGGCTTCACCAGCTTCGGCGACGGGAAGATACATGGAGAGAAATTGCGTGACCTCCCGATCGTTCATCCAGCGGACGAAAAAAGGGATATCCTCTTTTGTGGGCGGACGAAGATAGAGTTTCTTTCCCTGAAGAAATACCACGCGACGATCGTGTTCGGGGTGTTGTTTCATGTGATGATCCTTTCAAAGAGCGAATGTGCTGGGTGGTGGCCGTGACCGAAATTGAAAACCTCGGCTTTCGTCCAGCCGAGGTGGTTTGAATCTATTGGAGAGGTGAGGGGTTTACCTGGGAGAATGATTCAAGCGATCGCGGATAGACATAAGAGGAAGGACGCCAGACGTGACGCCTGCGTTCAAGTGCTGCATATCCGTGATAAAACGTTTGCTTGCCATAGTTAGAGCATGACAGAAAGCGAGGTTAGTGTCAAGCGACTGGGCGGGAGTCGTTTCTGCTATCATTACCCTATGCTAAGCGAAAATCAGGAGCGCTATTTGGAGACAATATCCGACTCGGCGATGGTCGTTATGCAGCCATGGGATTCAAAAACCGAATTGGTCGCGAAAAAATTGATGAGCGATATGCGGTCCGCCGCTCCGGACCTGGAAGTGTTCCATACCGGCGCCGCCGCGCTTAAGATCTCCGGCAAGAACGATCTGGACTTCAGTATCCTTGGTGTGCCGGAAGATTTTGATAATTATTTGCCTGCTTTGATAAAAGTGCTCGGCGAGCCACAGAAAAGAGGGCGGGAAAATGTGCGTTGGGAAATTATCAGAGACGGCTTTCCCGTGGATGTTCATTTAACCAATAAAAATTCGCCGGGATGGAAAGAGCATAAAAAAGTTTTCGAATTGCTACGGGACGATCCGCGATTACTGGGGGAGTATCAGATTTTAAAGGAGCGATCTAACGGAATGTCGTTGCGGGAATATCAGCGAAGAAAATATGAGTTTTATAACAAGATATTGGAAGAAAATAATAAAAAGTCTTCATGAAAGCAACAATCCCCATAGAAAAGTTACTACTCAACCTCTTACGCATCGATTCGATATCGGGCAATGAGGCCGCAGTTGCAAAATATATCGAATCAAATCTCGGTGGTTTTCGCGTGAAGCGGCAATACGTTTCGAAGGAGCGGTTCAATATCATTGCGCAAAAAGGAAAATCGGATGTGTGGCTGGTGGCGCACATGGACACGGTGCCGCCGTTCTTGCCGATAAAGGTGACGCCGGACAAGATCTTTGGCCGTGGCGCGATCGACAACAAAGGCAACATCGCCGGAGCGATCGTTGCCGCCCGCGCGATGGAGAACATCAATCTGCTGTTCACGGTCGGCGAGGAAGTGAATTGCGCGGGCGCGAAGAAAGCAAAAATAAGCGGCAACGCGATCGTATTGGAGCCGACGGTGTTCAGGAAGACGTTTTCCCAATGCGGCGCGGTGAGCGTAAAGATCACCGCACGCGGCGATCAAAAGCACTCCAGCCTTTTGATGTCCGATAAAGAAAGCGCCACGCACACCCTTATAAAGACATTGGAGGTTCTCATGAAGAAGAATTGGTTCCGGTTCAATGTCGGCACGATAAGCGGTGGCGTTGCCGAGAATGTCGTTGCCGGATCTGCGGAGGCGATGATCTGCGTGCGCCCTCGAAACCATGCTGAATTTTTGGATATCATCAAAACCATTCGTGCATTAAAAGGCGTGAAGGCGGAGTTTGGCAATCAATTGCCTCCGTTCGTGAGCGATCTCGCGCGCGATGCTCGCCTGACCGGCTCGCGGGAGCCGGTGGCATTCTTTTCCGAACTCTCGTTCTTCAAGAAAGGGATTTTGTTCGGCGTGGGAAACATTGCTCAAGCACACACACTTGGCGAGTGCATCAAACGCAAGGATCTGGAGCGGTTACCGGGAGAGCTGATAAAACTGGCGGGGCAGTTGGAGCGGATTTAGGGAACTATTTTTTGAAGATAGTCTATTTCTTCAGGTATTCCAGGAGCAACGTTCCCACTTTTTCCCGCAGATCGATCGTGCCGAGCTTTTCTATGGGCACCCACTCCAGCCGATAGACATTATCAGGGGATTGTTTTTCCAATTCTTCGCCGCCGAACGCAAGCGTGCCGTTCCATGACGTTGTGATGTAAAAATATTGGTAATTGCCATCCATTTCGAGTTCCCCGATCTTTTTGCCAAGAACGACGTTTAGACTGGTCTCTTCTTTTAACTCCCGCACGGCTGCCTGCTTGGGTGTTTCGCCGGGTTCCACGCCGCCGCCCGGAACGGCATAATATTCGTGGCCGTTTTTAAAACGATGGAAGAGCAATACGCGATCTCCATCAAGGACAAATGCCGAGGCGCGATGTCTCATGCTACTTCAAAAATCTTTTGATCGGCCCCCAGAACGCAGGCGTCATCGTGTTCGAGATAGAGAGATGGCCGCCATGCGGGAGGAGTACCAATCGCGCGCCCGTTGCGTGGGCGAATGCCGCGGATGTCCGCGCGTAGACGATCTTGTCGTCCTTCGCGTGGAAGAGAAGGAGCTTCGCGCCATCAATGGAAGCGATCTCGTGCGCGGGGTTGTAGAATATTCCGCCCTTCAATTTATTCCAATCTTTTTCTGTGCCGCGATAGCCATTGCCGAACGCGATATTCGTGAATGAGTGGAGTTTGGAGATCGGCTCTGTTTTTGTCTCTGCGCGCCAGTCGGTGACGGGCGAGAACGCGACTGCGCGGCGTACGCGCTTATCGCGCGATGTAAGGATCACCGCCGCGCCGCCGAAGCTGCCACCGAGCAGATATATTTCCGGCCGAGCGATCTTATGCGTTTTGCCGGACCAAAGATCTTTGAATCCGCGCGGGAGTCGGTCTATGACATCGAGCACGTCGCGGTGCGGTGATATTCTCAGGAATGATCCGCCGCTCTCCCAGCTGCCGCGATAGCGGGGAAGAAATGCCCAATATCCTTTTTTTGAGAGGAATTTTAATAGATCTCTCTTCCCCGGATACGACGGCGTGCCGCCGCAGAGGATGATGACCTTGTTTGATGGCTTTGCCGGCGGCAGAAATTCGCAAACAATGTCTTTTTTTATCCGCGTGCGGAGGATATAGCTGGTTCGTTTGTTCGGTGCACTCATGCCCTTCATTATACTATGGAAGCGTTCATTGGAGCTTTCCTTTCGCTTCACGCCCGACGCCGAGGTATAATAGTGATATGAACCGAGCAGTGTACGACCATCAGAATAGGCGGTCCGGGCAGGCGATGCTGATCGCCGTGCTCTCGCTTGGCGGCGCGATCCTTGGCGCGACCACGGTCGCCGGCCTTTTGACGCTCTACCAGATCCGTGCAACGACCGATTCGGAGAATTCCGCGAAGGCGATCTTTGCTGCGGATGCCGGGATCGAATGGGCGCAGTTCGATCACTATTGTTCGATCGACCCGAGCAACCGGTGTTCGGGTGTGACGCCGGGAACGAACGATTATACTTCGCCGACCTTTTCGGGAAGTAAGGCAACCATGCAAGTGAACTGCTACCTGGATTATGCTGCGCAAGGCGAAGCTACTACGACGTGCAGTGATCCGGGCATACTCTCCGTCATTTCCGGCGGGATCGCGAACGGCTCCGAACGCGCGTTCTATATCGGCTTTTCCACTTCTTCGCCGAGCTATCCATAACGCGAGATTTTTTGATGACGAAAGACCAGGCGAAGCTCCGGATCGAAAAACTTAAGAAAGAGATCAATAAATACCGGTATGCGTATGCCGTTTTTGACCGTTCGGACATCTCCGATTCCGCGCTCGACTCACTGAAAAAAGAATTGTTCGATCTGGAGGCGGCCTTTCCGGAGTTGGTGACCCCGGACTCTCCAACGCAGCGCGTGGCCGGTGTGCCACAGAAGGATTTTAAAAAGGTGCGGCACGGGGAGCGCATGACATCGTTCAACGACGCATTTTCAGAAGAAGATATGCGCGATTGGTTCACGCGGCTTGAGAATTATCTGGGTCGGCCGCTTGGCGCCGCGGCTATGAGGAGTGCAGGCGCCGCGCCGCTTTTCTATTGCGAGCTCAAAATCGACGGCCTTGCGATCGAGTTGGAATATGAGAATGGCGTCTTTACGCGCGGCTCCACGCGCGGTGATGGGATGATCGGCGAGGATGTCACACAGAATCTTCGCACCATTGAGGCGATCCCGCTCCATCTTGCGCCGCCGGAGGAGGTTGAAAAAAATTTGAAAAAAGCCGGATTGCGTCCCGGCGATTATGACATCGCGCCAAAATCACTCATCGTGCGGGGCGAGGTGTTCCTGACAAAAAAAGAGTTTGCGAAGATCAACAAAGAGCAGGAACGGAGTGGCGGGAAAGCGTATGCGAATCCACGGAACGTCGCGGCGGGATCGATCCGCCAGCTTGACCCCACGATCACCGCAAGCAGGCATCTGGATTCGTTCCAGTATGAGATCATGACGGACCTTGGCCCGAAGACACATGAGGAAAAACACCAATTGCTTGCAGCCATGGGATTCAAGACGAATCCGCACAACGAGCATGCGAAGGATCTTGCGGAGGTGTTTGCGTTCCGGGAGAAATGGGGCGAGCCTGCGCAGCGCGAAAAGATCGATTATGAATACGACGGCACCGTGGTGCTCGTGAACGACAACGCCACATTCGCCGCCGCAGGGATCATCGGCAAGGCGCCGCGCGCGGGCATCGCCTACAAGTTCTCGCCACGCGAGGCGACGACGATCGTGGAGGATATCAAGGTGCAGGTGGGCCGCACGGGCGCGCTTACGCCGGTGGCCGTCATGCGGCCGGTCAATGTGGGCGGCGTCACGGTTACGCACGCATCGCTCCATAATGCCGACGAGATCGAGCGGCTGGGGTTGAAGATCGGGGATACGGTGATCATCCAGCGCGCCGGCGACGTGATTCCGCAGATCACGAAAGTGCTGACGGAGCTGCGCACCGGCCGGGAGCGTGCGTTCAAAATGCCCGTGCGGTGTCCGGTGGACGGCTCGCCCGTTACGCGCGACGGCGCGATCACGCGGTGTTCCTCAAAAATGTGCGCGGCCCAGCATCGCGAGGCGCTCTATCATTTCGTTTCGCGCGCGGCATTTAATGTAGAGGGGCTTGGGCCGAAGATCATAGACAAGTTCCTTGACGAAGGATTGATCTCCGACGCCGCGGACATCTTTGAATTGCAAAAAGGGGATATTGCCGCGCTGGAGCGCTTTGGCGAGAAGTCGGCGGAGAATATCGTGGCGGAGGTCGCCGAAAAGAAGCGGGTGACATTGCCTCGATTCCTATACGCGCTTGGGATCCTGCATGTGGGGGAGGAAACGGCGGTGACGCTCGCAAAACATTTTGAGTTTCCGCATGCCGATTCCCGGATAGCGATAAAAGATATTGCAAAAGTATTTGCGGGATTTTCACTTGAGGATTTGCAGGAAGCGCCGGACATCGGGCCGAAGGTTGCGGAGAGCATCTACGGCTGGTTCCGCGAAAAACGGAATGCCGAGTTGCTCGCGCGCTTGGAGAAGGCGGGAGTGATTGTGGATGCGATGCCCGCGCGGAGCTCGGCAGTTTCGCGGCTTGTCGGGAAGACATTTGTGATAACGGGGAGCTTGGAATCTATGGATCGCGAGACCGCAAAAGAAAAGATTCGCGCACAAGGAGGCGATGCATCCGAGTCGGTCAGCAAGAAGACGAGCTATCTCGTGGCGGGTGCGGAACCCGGTTCAAAATATGACAAGGCGCAGAAACTGGGGGTTGAGATCATAGACGAGGAGAAATTCTTGAAGTTGTTGGGATAGCGTTTGATTTATCCGTCGGAAAACTATAGAATCTTCAAGGTAGATTTGCGGTCGTAGCTCAATTTGGTTAGAG
>CAZXCH010000019.1:0-11462 GCA_964639165.1 uncultured Candidatus Saccharibacteria bacterium
TGCAGATGTATTTGAAAGAGATCGGAAAGACGCCGCTTTTAACGAAAGACGAAGAGCGCGATCTCGCCAAGCGTGCCGAGAAGGGTGATGAGGAAGCGCGCCAGAAGTTGATGAAGGCGAATTTGCGGTTGGTCGTTTCCATTGCGAAGCGGTACGTAAACCGTACGCCGCATTTATCTATTTTGGATTTGATTCAGGAAGGCAACATCGGTTTGTCGCGCGCCGTGGAAAAGTTCGACTATCGTCGCGGCTTCAAGTTTTCGACGTACGCCACGTGGTGGATCCGCCAGGCGATCACGCGCGCTTTGGCCGACCAGTCGCGCACGGTGCGCATCCCGGTGCACATGGTGGAGACGATCTCAAAATATACGCAGGTGCGCCGCCAGTTGATCCAGGAGCTTGGCCGCGATCCGCTCGCGGAGGAGATCGCCGCAGAGATGGGTATCGACGTGGAGAAGGTGCGCCACATTCAGAAGATCTCGCAGGAGGTTCTTTCCATCGAGACCCCGATCGGCGATGAAGAAGATTCCACGCTCTCGGATTTCATTCCCGACGAGCGCAACGCAACGCCGTCTCAACTCACCGCGCGCGCGATGCTTCGCGACCTTATCAAAGAGATCATGATCGACCTCACTGAGCGCGAACAGCAGATTCTTAAAATGCGATTCGGTCTGGATGACGGCATCAGTCACACACTTGAAGAAGTGGGAAAATCGTTTGGCGTCACGCGTGAGCGTATCCGTCAGATCGAAGCGAAAGCGCTTGAGAAAATCCGTGAACACAGTAAAGCGGCCGCCTTGGAAGGCTTTGACAGTTTATAACAAAAACACCCTCTTCTTTTTGGCCTAGATATAAGAATAACGGCCAAAAAGAAGAGGGTGTTTTTGTTATCGGTTAAAATATTTAGAACGATCTTTTTCGATGAGCGCGATGATCTGCTCGAGCAGTTCGCGAACGTACGGCTCGTAGCCGATGCGGCGCCGCTTGTTGGAGACCGCCCTTTAAAACGGAAGATCCACGACCTTCCACGTGTGGCCGTCCTGAATATAGTTTGTTATCACCGGAGCGAGTTTGTCCACGGCGTACACGAAGCGGCTTTCTTTATCCGCCTTCGTCTCATACTTCTCAATGGTTGCGTGGAGATCGCCGAATTCGGGAAATTCTTTTTTGATGCGCACTTGCGCCTCGTGTTCCCGCTGTGGTTTTGAATTCATCTCGTTTTCGTCGTCGGTGAATGCATAGGTATCGCCCGCGTATACTTCCACGAGATCGTGCGCGAGCGCGTACTTGAGTATCTTATCTTTATCGAGCGGCAACGCGAGCGAGTCCGCGATGTACCACGCGAGCATGGCAAGCAGATAGCTGTGCTCGACATCGTTCTCTTTGCGATCCTTCTTTGGCGTATGGGCTACCCGCTCGATCTGCTGAAATGCGTGGAGCAGTTCCATGAACGATATGGTGCGTTCGGCGTTCGGTTCGGTCATGAAGGGATTATATCGCATATCTGACTGGAAAAAAATCACGTCCAAAGGTACTATATCTTTACATGGAATTGGCCGAAGTGCGCAAAAAATATCTGGAGTTCTTCGTCGCGCGGGGGCATGTGGTGGTCCCTTCGGCGTCGCTTGTTCCGGAGAACGATCCGACGACGCTCTTCACGAGTTCGGGCATGCAGCCGCTCGTGCCGTATTTGCTTGGCCAGCCGCATCCGGAAGGCAAGCGCATCGCGGATTCGCAAAAGAGCTTTCGCGCGGACGACATCGACGAGGTGGGCGACAATCGCCATACCACGTTCTTTGAGATGCTCGGCAACTGGTCGCTCGGCGATTATTTTAAAAAAGACCAGCTCGCGTGGATCTTTGAATTTTTGACTGACCCCGCCGCGGGCGTCGGCCTCGACCCGCAGAATTTATACGTGACCGTCTTCGCGGGCGATTCGGAAATGGAGATCCCTGCCGACGATGAATCGGTGAAGATCTGGAAAGAGCTTTTTCATTCCAAAGATGTCGCCGCGGAATATGTGCAGCTCGGTTCCGAGGAAAATGGCGGCGCTCTCGGCATGCAGGGCGGCCGCATCTTTTCCTACGACGTGAAGAAGAACTGGTGGAGCCGCGCGGGCGTGCCGTCCAAGATGCCGGCGGGCGAGCCGGGCGGCCCGGACTCGGAGATATTCTATGATTTCGGTGTGAACGACGAACATGGCCGCCCACGCCACGATGTGATGTTCGGCGCACAGTGCCATCCAAACTGCGATTGCGGTCGCTTCCTCGAGATCGGCAACTCGGTGTTCATGGAATACAAGAAACGGGAGGACGGTGAGTTTGAAAAACTTGCGCAACAGAATGTGGATTTCGGCGGCGGGCTTGAGCGCATCGCCGCGGCGTCCATTGGTGACGCGGATATGTTCCATATCGACGTGTTCAAAAAGATGGCGGAAGTGTTGGCGGCCGACCAGGCGTTCATGGAAACGGAAGAGGGCACGCGGAAAACGCGTATCATCTTGGATCATATGCGCGCCGCGATATTTCTCATCGGCGACGGCGTGCTGCCGGCCAATAAAGGACAAGGATATGTGCTGCGGCGCTTGCTCCGGCGGACGGCACTCTTCTCACTATCGATAAAACCGAAAGACGGATGGATAGACGCGATGGTGTGGGTGGTGGCCAAGCTCTATAAGGACAACTATGAGAATATCTTTGCCGATGCGGGCAAGATCGCGAAGACGATCGACGACGAATTCGGAAAGTTCATGGCCGCGGTAGCGGAAGGATTGCAGGAATTCGCGAAGCGACAGAAGCGTGGCACGATCACGGGCAAGGATGCGTTCGATCTCTATCAGAGCTATGGATTCCCGTGGGAGCTGACGCAGGAGATCGCCACGGAGAAAGGCATTCAAGTGAACAAAGAGGAGTTCGAGCGTGAGTTCACCAAGCATCGCGATCTTTCCCGTACCGCATCCGCCGGCACGTTCAAGGGTGGCCTCGCGGACACGTCAGAGAAGACGATCCGCTTGCACACTACGCACCATCTATTATTGCGCGCACTACAGACCGTGCTCGGGCCGACGGTGAAGCAGCGGGGGAGCAACATTACGAGCGAACGCCTGCGCCTCGATTATCTGCACAATGCGAAACTCACGGATGAGCAGAAGGTGGCCGTCGAGAAGATCGTGAACGAAAAGATCGCGGAAGACTTGCCGGTGATCCGCAGCGAAATGGCCCTCGAGGATGCGGAGAAGCTTGGTGCGGAGCACGAGTTCGGGCAGAAATATCCGGCGCGGGTGTCGGTCTATTCCGTCGGACCCAAGGATGCGACGCTCGAGGATCCACAATTCAATAAGGCCTTCTCTATAGAGTTCTGCGGCGGTCCACACGTGACGCATACCGGCGAGATTGGACATTTTAGCATCGCAAAAGAGGAGGCGGTCGCGGCAGGAATACGGCGGATTCGCGGGATCATTGAGTAGAACAATGATATGAGAAAGATCGTTCTCGCATCGTCTTCTCCTCGGCGGAAAGAGCTTCTCGCAAAAACGGGGCTCAAATTTATTGTTGATTCCGGGGATTACGAAGAGGATATGACCCTCAAATTAAAACCGATTGAGCTCGCGAAGGTTTTATCGCGCGGGAAGGCGGAATTGGTCGCCAAGAAATACAAAGATGCGATTATCATAGGAGCAGACACCTTTATTGTTTACAAAGATCAGGTGATGGGGAAGCCCCATACTTCTTCGAGGGCCATTGCGATGCTTAAAAAACTAAGCGGCAAGAGCCACTCCGTCATCACCGGTTTCACTATTCTTGATGCGAAGACAGGGAAGAGCCTGTCGCGCGCCGTCGTGAGCAGGGTATATTTCGCCACCATGACCCCGCAAGAGATTGCTGCCTATGTAAAAACGGGCGAACCGCTTGAAAGGGGCGGCGGCTATGCGATCCAGGATCTTGGATCGGTATTTATCAAAAAGATGGAAGGAGATTTTCTTGGCATCATGGGGTTGCCCATATATGAACTTACCAAAGCGCTGAAACACTTTGGGATCGATGTGGTGGCTGGGTGGTGACGATGGTGGTTGTGCTAAACTAAAAAGGTGAAGAAAATCCAACTCTTCAAACCGCGGGAAAAATTTCTTGTGCTTGCGATCGGTCCATCCGGCGCGGACGGATTGTTCCTGAGCGTGGATGAGGATCGGAACATCATCTTCGAAAAACGGGTAAAGAGCATCGATCTCAAAAAATTCTTCGCATCGCCGATGCGAAGCGTGACGCAGAAATCGTGGGAAGGAAATTACTTTTTTAAGGCGCATCGCAAGGTGATCGCCGCAGTGGATTCGTCGCTCGCGACGACGATCCCGATCCCGCTGGATCTCACGCGCGAACATGGCGTGGAGCACGGCGAGGTGGTTCTGCCGGAATTGGAGAACCTCATCGCGCAGGCGATGGGAAAGATCTTCAATCAGTGTCGCAGCGAGGCCGCGAAGCGGCTCGCCATCCACGAGATCGACACTATCATGGTCGGCGCGAAGGCGCGCAATTTTAAGATAGACGGACATCTTGTGGTGAATCCCGTGGGTTTTACCGGAAAGAAGATATCATTATTACTGGAGCTTACATTCACCGGACGCGCGCTTTTTGAGGATTTGAAGCAGTTCTTCAACGCGCCGGAAGATTTCTTTTTCGCCGAATCGGCGCAGGCGCGCCTGGCCGCGCTCGCGCGCGTCCGCAAGTTGCCGCTGAACCTTATCGTGGACGAAGGGCCGCGGCGAGGCGCATCGTTATTTGTGTTGGAGAAGACGAAGGACGGGCATCCGGTGTTGTATCGCGAGAAGCTGGCGTGGAGTTTTGATGTGCTCTTCTTGCGTATCGCCTCCGAACTTGGCATAAGCGAAAGTGCCGCGCGGGAGATGTATCGAGCATACCTCGGCAAGTCGATGTCCGAAAATGCCGCGCGGGCTTTCAAGAAGTTCATTGATCCGGCGGTGGAGCAGTTCTTAAAGGAGGTCGGAAGGGGAAAGCTCAAAGGATTCGCCTATATGGACGCCGAGCACGATATGCCGTTCCCGTTGCCCCATAAGCACGGCGCGATCATATTTGACCAATTCCCGCTGGCGGAGATCCTGCAACAACTTGGTTTTATGGATCGGGAAGGTGGCCATAGCTCGGACGCCGTCATTTCGCGCCACCTCCTGCCGTTCATTGAAGCATATTTCGATAAGAGCAATTCCGAGATCAACCAAAAATTGCGCCGGCGGTTGCACTGGCTTGCAGATTAAAAGGCGATGGGAGGATAAATGTGATATAATTTTTGAAGAATGAAAAAAATCATTGTAGATAAAGGCGAAGGTATTGCGGAGGTCATTGACCGCATATTGAACGAGCCGGACGGCGAAGTGTCGGTCGTCGTCCCGAAGGGATCGGCGCTCGGCCGGTCGGTGAGTAATTTTCATCTTTTGAAGCGCGAGGCGGATTCCGCCGGTCGCAGTATCGTCATTGAATCGGTTGACGAGACCATATTGGCGTTCGCGAAAGAGAGCGGGATCGAAGCAAGCCATCCGTTGTGGAAAGGTGTCCGTGGAACCGGGGGATTTTCCGATATCGTCGCGCGCCGCGACGAGGACGCTGCCGCGCCGGCTCGGGCGGATATGGATGATACCGAGGATGAAGAGAAACACTCTAAAAAGAACGCGCCAATCATCGCGGCGCGGCGCGGCAAAAAAGCCGAACCGGTAATGAAAAAAGATGAGGCGGATGACGAGGACTTGGAGGCGTTTGGCGACAAAGACGATTCCGAAGAGGAAATGGAACGGGAGCCCGCGCCTATTCGTAGCCGGTTTTTTGACACGGCGCCCGATCTTGAAGAAGAAGATGATGATCGCGCACCGCGGCGTTTCCCCAAGAAGACCGTTCTCGCGATCGTCGCGATCATCGTCATTGTCGGGATCGGCGCGTATGTGACGAGCGTGTTCTTCGACCACGCCGATATCACCATCAATTTCAAACAAACGCCGTGGAGCTATCAAAGCAATTTCACCGCCAGCAAGAGCGCGGTCGGCATCAATCCCGCGAGCAATACGATTCCGGCGCAGGTATTCACCGCCACCAAGAACGTCACGCAATCGTTCCACGGATCATCCGTCCAGCAGGTATCGCAGAAAGCGCAGGGGACGATCACTATCTATAATGCGTACAGCGCCGCGACGCAGGATCTCGTCGCAACGACGCGATTCCTGACGCCCGACGGGAAGATCTTCCGCCTTACACAAAATGTCACCGTACCGGGCGAAACGAAAATTGCCGATGGCACGCTTGCGCCGTCCTCCGTCACCGCGCCGATCGTTGCGGACCAGCCGGGGCCGGACTATAACGTCGGTCCCGTCGCCAAGCTCACCGTCCCGGGATTTCAAAGCGATGCCGGACGTGAAGCGGGATTCTACGGCGTGATCACCGCATCCACGACGGGCGGCTTCATCGGCCAGCGCGCGACGCCTACCGCCGCGGACATCGCTGCGGCAAAAGCATCCACAACCGCACTTTTGAATGCGAGCGTACAGAGCGGCTTCTCCGGTACCTATCCGAACAATTTTGAGATCCCCAACGGTGCGACGCAAACCCAGATCACTACGCTTACCGTGAACACGAGCACCGACAGTAACGGCAACTTCACTGTCTTCGGCGTCGTTACGCTGACGGCGATCGGATTCGACCAGAACGCGCTGCAGAATTATCTGCTTTCGCTCGCGCAGGCGCAGGAGGCAAGTTCCACGTTCAAGACGATCAATCTGACGTATAGTGACGTGACGGCGAACTTCACTTCCGGGCAGGTGGCATTCGCGCTTTCCGCACAAGGAAATCTGGAACCGGCGTTCACCGCCGCGGAATTCGCTACGAGCATTGAAGGCCAAAGCATTGCCTCCGCGCGCAGCACCATCGCCGCACTTCCGAACCTTGCCGATGGCGAGATTTCCATGTGGCCTTCGTGGCTCTGGAACATCCCTTCGAATTCGAGCAAGATCCATATCACCGTCAACTAGAGCAGGGAAGGTCGGCGGGCGCGACTCTTAGGAGTCCCGCGGGAGAACGCCGTACCCTAAAAACCCCATACCCCAAGGGATGTTTGACAAAGTGCCAGCCCTTCGTATATAATCGTCTCATTGGTTTATGAGTCTTACCTTGATTTTACGTGATGGAAACTGAGGCCGCGAAAGAGGGCAAGGTATACGAGGCCCTGCCGGGTTTAATGTTTCGGGTCAAGATCAACGGCTTAGAGACCGAAATTCTTGCGCATCTCGCGGGAAAAATGAAGATGCACAACATCCGGGTATTGCCGGGCGACCGGGTGCTTGTTGAGTTGAGCCCCGACGGCGAGAAAGGAAGAATTGTTCGCAGGCTATAAGACGACCGTAGAACGGTCAATCTATAAACAAAAGAACATGAAAGTACGAAGTTCAATAAAAAAGATTTGTTCAAGCTGCCAAATCGTCAAGCGAGATGGCAAGCTTTTTGTACGCTGCAAGAATCCCAAACATAAACAGCGTCAAGGCTAACTATTATCATGCGTATCTTTGGTGTAAACATTCCGGACAACAAGAGGATCGAGATCTCACTTACGTATCTTTACGGAGTTGGTCCTGCCGTCAGCAAGAAAGCGCTCGCCGCGGCGAAGGTTGAGATCGGTAAGAAAGCCAAGGATCTTACCGCCGACGAAGTGCTCCGCGTCCAGAACTATTTGGAGAAGAGCTTTCCGGTGGAAGGAGAACTTCGCCAGCTCATCAAGCGCAACATCAACCGGCTCAAGGATCTCGGCTCGTACCGCGGAAACCGCCACGCACGCCGTTTGCCGGCTCGTGGTCAGCGCACCCGCACCAATTCCCGCACCGTTCGTGGAAATGTCCGCAAGACGGCAGGAAGCGGCAAACGTAAGGTTGATCTTAAGTAATTTCTAAGTAACGGCTAAATAATAGAATCATCACCATGGGAAAGAAAACAGTGAAAACTCAAGAAGGGGACGCCGCGGTCAAAGCGACCAAGGCTGCCGAAGGAACCGCCACCAAAGCGGCGTCTTCGGCGAAGCGCAAGGCCAAGCATGTGCAGGAGGGCAAGGTCTATGTGAACGCCACTTATAACAACACTGTCGTCACCGTCACCGACACCACGGGCAATGTGCTCGCATGGGCGTCCGCCGGCTCGCTCGGTTTCTCCGGTCCGAAGAAAGCGACCCCGTTCGCATCATCCAAGGTGATCGCGGCGATCACGGAAAAGATCCAGGCCAGCGGCCCGAAAGACATCTCGGTGATCGTAAAGGGTATTGGCTCCGGTCGCGATTCCGCCATCCGCTCGCTCATCAACAACGGTTTCAATATTCTTTCCATCAAAGATGCTACCCCGGTGCCGCATAACGGCCCTCGCCCCGCAAAAATACGGCGCGTCTAAAGTATGCTATTATATCAACTACGTTAAAACACGATCATGAGCACAAGAGGTCCTAAAGAAAAGAAAGAGCGGGCATTGGGTGTACGCCTCGGGCTGAAAGGCGACCGGGCAATGTCACCGAAGTCCGCGCTTACGCGCAAGCCGTACAAGCCGGGAGCTCACGGGCCGCGTTCGCGCCCGAAGGCGCTCTCCGAGTTCGGTCTCCAGCTTCGCGAGAAGGCCAAGTTCAAGATCGCGTATGGTGTGAACGAGAACAACATGAAGCGCCTTTTCACGATGGCGCAGGCGGCCAAGGGCGCATCGGGCATGCGCGTGCTGGAATTGCTTGAATCACGCGTTGATTCCGTGGTGTTCCTGCTCGGCTGGGCGGTCTCCCGTGCGGCGGCTCGTCAGCTCGTGGTGCAAGGACACATCACCGTCAATAAGAAGAAGGTGGTATCTCCGGGATATCAATTGCGCAAAGGAGACGTCGTTGGCGTTCGAGCCGCATCTAAAGAAAATAGGGCGTTTACGGATCGCATGGAGCTCATCAAGAAGTATGACGCACCGTCGTGGCTGCACATGGACGCGGACAAATTGGAAGGCACGATGCTTTCCACCCCGACGGACCTTACCCCTCCTTTTGAAATTAACCTTTTGGTCGATTCATTCTCTAAATAAAAACCTTAATCACTTTTTAATCATTCCATGGAATTTGCATATGTCAGCTCCAGTGTTTCCATAAAGACCATTTCCGAAGATGCGCGCGAGGGCGTGTTCGAGATCGAAGGATTGTACGCGGGATACGGTTTGACGATCGGCACGGCGCTCCGGCGCGCACTCTTGTCTTCCTTGCCGGGTGCGGCGGTCACCGAGATAAAGATAAAGAACGTTCCTCACGAATTTTCAACATTGCCCGGACTCAAAGAGGACATTGTTGAGCTCGCACTCAACTTCAAGAAGGTTTATTTCCGTTCGCACACCGACGAACCGCAGGTGCTCGCACTCAAATTGAAAGGGGAGCATGAGATCACCGCCGGGAATATCGAGCTCAATTCGGACGTGGAGATTATCAATCCGGAAGTGGTATTGGGCCATCTCACCGCCAAGGACGCGGAGATCGACATCGAGGTCAAAGTAGAGCGTGGACTCGGATATGTTCCGGTGGATGCGCGCAAGTCGGAGGGACGCCTTCCGATCGGCACCATCGCCATTGATTCCATCTTTACCCCGGTGCTCAAAGTGAACTACACCATAGAAGATATGCGCGTCGGCGATCGCACGGATTACAACCGCTTGCGCTTGGAAGTTTCGACGAACGGCACGATCAGCCCGTCATCCGCGGTGCACAAAGCGTCCAGCATCTTGAAGGACCACTTCGAGAAGGTTGGCGTCGTCGAGGTGAAGGAATTCGATGCTCCGAAAGCCGAAGGCGAAACAAAAAAGAAAGCCGCAAAAAAGAAATAATAGGCGTTTGATCCACTGCAATGACCCACGGCAAAAAAAATAATACAAAATTCGGCAGGCTCCGCGGCGCGCGCATTGCGTTTATGCGCAACCTCGGCAACGACCTGATCCGCGTCGGTAAGATAGAGACCACCGAAACCCGCGCGAAGGCGATCCGTCCGCGCGTGGAGAGCTTGGTTACGTTCGCAAAGAACCCGACTGTCGCCAATCGCCGTCTTGTTTCCAGCCGCGTCGGCAACGACAAAATCGTCAAGAAATTGTTCAGCGATTACGGGCCGAAGTATGCCGAGCGGAAGGGCGGATATTTGCGCATCGTCAAATTGGCGCAGAGCCGCAAGCGCGATGGAACCCGTATGGCCAGGATTGAATTTGTTTGATAAATAGAGTACACTTACCCCGAAATCAGAAACCATGGACTATCACGTAGACGCAAAAAATAAAGTATTGGGCCGCTTGGCGACCGACATCTCCCTTATTTTACAGGGCAAGAAATCGGCTGCCTTCGAGCGCAATCGCGTGAGTGCCGATAAGGTGTATGTGACGAATTACGATTCCATCATCGTCACCGGCAAGAAGGCGACGGATAAAGTTTATTACAAGCACACCGGCTACGTCGGCCATCTCAAAGAGAAGTCATTCGAGCAGCACATGGCGAAGGATCCGCGTTTCGTTTTGCGCCATGCAGTGCGCAAGATGCTTCCGCGTAACTTCCTCACCCAGCAGAGGATCAAGAATTTGATATTTGTAGAATCGGCAGCAACAGCGGGCATAAAGAACGCAGGCAAGCGCGTGCGTCCTATGAGCACAAAACCGGGTAAAGCAGCGGTAACGGTAAAATAACACCATGGCAACGACCCAAGAAATGGAAAAGAGCGAATTGATAGCGGCAAAGCCGGCACCGGCGCACAAGCCCGCGGCGGCAAAGAGCCATCGCTATACGGAGGCCGTCGGCCGCCGCAAGACCGCGATCGCGCGCGTGCGCATCATGCCGGGCACCGGCAAGATGACGGTGAATGGAAAGACGCCTGCGCAGTATTTCACGCTTCCGCGCTTGGTGCAGGATGCGCGTTCTCCGATGGATCAGCTCAAGCTTACCGAGTATGACGTGACGGTTGTCGTTTCCGGTGGAGGCATCCACGCGCAGGCCGGTGCCGTACGCCTCGGACTCTCCCGCGCGATTATCGCAAAGACCCCGGATTGGAAGCCGCGCCTTCGTACGATGGGCTTCCTCACCCGCGACTCCCGCATGGTGGAACGCAAGAAGTACGGATTGAACAAAGCGCGCCGGGCTCCACAGTGGGCGAAGAGATAAACGAGCCCCGCAGACAATATAGAAAGAAAAGTCTCGCATTTGCGAGGATCTTCTTTCTGTAAATGTGTTATTTGATAAACATATAGCCTCGAACAGAAATACAATTCTTGCTACGGATGTAGTAAAATATAACCATGTTCACTAAACAGGATATTTTAGAGGAATTTAACGAGGAGATGCCGGCGACGCGTAAAATGCTCGAGCGCGTGCCGTACGATAAGCCTGATTTTGCGCCGAGCCCAAAGTCCATGCCGCTTGGCCGGCTTGCGTTCACTGTG
>CAZXCH010000020.1:0-11199 GCA_964639165.1 uncultured Candidatus Saccharibacteria bacterium
CCGGGTTTCCCAAATTTACCCAGGAGTTTGAATTTGGATGTCCGGCATAATTTCCCACCTTCCCTGAAGAATAATAATTTCCGGCACTCCATGTTCCCCACGTCCCATTATCTCCGTTTCCGGATTGGTCATATGCCACCGTCCCACTCCCCTCATCCATCGGCCAATATCCCACAAGCCCTGATGGGCTGTAGAGGGCGGAGATGGTAGGAGTACCTCCGGAGATGACCTCGGGAAACAGGTTGGTGTTGGCGTTCTGGGCAAACTGGGATTTGTATTTCTGAGATTCCAGATTGGCAGTGATCTCAAATTGAGTGCCATTGGTATTGTAGGCATAGAAGAGTCCTGAACTGGTCTGGTTGGTAGGGTCCACCGGAAGGGAACCGATCGGAGTACCTGCGGTGATCTTTGAAAGATTTACCGGGATCCAGCCCTGATTGTTGATGCTTCTGCTCGAGGTGGAAGAGGCGCAGTACCATTGCTGTCCCGAAGAGGCATTGAGGGACGGGAGTCCCAGACTTCCGCACGTAGAAGAGGTGTTATCAGGGACCGAGATGCCGGTGCTCGAAACAGCACCAAGGGAGAAACCACCGCTTCCGCTTTGATCCGTCAGATACAGATTGAGAGCGGAGGTGAGGGTGGCCATGTCGGAGACCCGGTTTGCATCGCGCGATTGCCGGAGAAGCTCTGCGGGGTTCAGAGTGAGAACTACCACGACGGCCAGAATGGCGATGATCGCGATCACGACCAAAAGCTCGATGAGGGTGAAGGCGGCGCGCGAATGATGATGAGAGGGGTACATAAAATCAGGTGATTTGATGTAGCCCGGATCATCGCCTGTTCCCTGCCTCCGAGGTGGAGGCCCGCCGTCCAGAGATCAGAGAGGTGGCAATGAAAGCACGTCTGGACGTGTCTGCTTGATGTTAATTGTTTACTTCTAGTATATCAGAATCGATCCTACTGCGTAGACGCAATGTGCTCCTCGCTATACTTCAGATTCCCGCCCACTTTCTTGCCGGGATTGAAGATATTCAAGGGGTCGAATATCTTTTTCACCTCCACAAACAATGCTTCTATCTGCGGCCCGTACATTTCCTCCAGATACGGCGTGCGGATAAGACCGTCGTTGTGCTCAGCCGTGATTGAACCGTGATATTTGAACACTAGCTGATAGACCTCTTCCGAGATCTTCGGAATGAGCGCACGGACGCGTTCATCTTTAAGGTTCATTAGCGGGATGATGTGAAAATTGCCGTTGCCCGGATGGCCGGCGATGGTATAGATGAGGTCTTTTTTATATTTATCGAGGATAGCGTTCACTTGCGGTAGCACCTCCGGCATGTATTCCGGCTTGACGATAAAGTCGTCAATGAATGGTGCCGTGTCGAGACCGGTCGTATTGTTATGGAGCAACGCAAAGCTCTGCCGGCGGATCGTCCAATATTTCCCTTCTGCTTTTTCGTTATGTAACGGATGTACGCGGACGCCCTTATGCGTCTTCGCAAATACCCGAACATCCGCCGCGAGCGCGGCAAGCTGTTTATCGAGCTCCTTCTCGTCATTGCCGGTAAGCTCTATGAGCATGATCATTTTGGGCATGCCGCCCGTGAGCACCATCCATGCCTCCGGAATGAACTGGAAGCCGAGTGTGAAGATATTGCCCCCCATGGACTTCATCACCTGGCGCCAAAGCTTGACCGCGAATCCGATCGTCTTATCATCGTATGACTCTATGCTCTCCGGCTTGAATGGCAAAACATTTTCCACCAGGTCCGCGACCGGTGTAAGATCTTTCAAAAATACAACACACAAGCGCGAATGTTTCTTGAGCGGCACAAGTTTTACTTTTGCCTCCGTAAGTAGGCCAAATGTTCCCTGCGAACCGACGATGATCTTTGTGATATCGAAGACGCCGGTCTCTTTGTCCCACACGTTCCATAAATAATAGCCGGCGGAATTTTTTGATACGTTGGGTTTGGCCGCCTTGATCGTGTCGTAATTTTCATCGATCAGCGTTTTGAGTTTGCGATAGATCTCGCCCTCGTAGCTCTGTTCGGCAAGTTTGGCCGTAAGCGCATCGCCCACGAGCGGCCACAGCGTGTGCTCCTCGCCGTCGCCCAGCACGATCTTCACCGCCTGCACGTAATCCTCCGTCTTCCCGTACGCGAGCGTCTTCTCGCCGCCCGAGTTGTTATTGACCATGCCGCCGAGCGCCGCCAGGTCCTTGGACGCCGGATATGGCGGGTAGAGCAGACCCTTCTCCGTCAGCACTTTTTCAAAATCACGAAAGTAGACGCCGGGCTCCACTTTTGCCTCGTCCGTTCCTACCTCTATGATGTGATTGAAATATTTCGTGAAGGAAACGATGATCCCCTGACTGAGCGGTCCGCCCGTCATGTCCGTTCCCGCGGAACGACCCGTGAGCGACACGTCCTCACCTGCCGTTTTTTTCTGTGCGACGAGCTTCACCAGATTTTTTATATCCTCGGCATCCTTTGGGAACACCACCACCTGCGGCCGCACCTTAAAGAGCGAATAATCGCGGCTATATTTTGTGAGGGTCTCATCATCCACCGCCACATCCCCATGAAAGAACTGTTTTATTTCGTCTGCGATCATTTTTTTAATGGTCTTTTAATACTACCATTTAGTAACGTTTCAAATCCAATTTGGTATGATTAAAGGATATGAAAACATTGAACGTGCGATGGAAGCTGGTCGGATTGGCAGCGGGCATCCTCGTCGTTATCGCAGCCGTGATATTTTTGGTCGTTTCACTCGCCGCGCCGGAGCAACCCGCAGAAATCCCGGCGGGTACCTCCTCCACGATCACCACCGTTGCGAACGGGACGCCCGGCGGCAGTAGCACCGCTTCCGCACCTCCGACCCAGTCCGGCGGGGGGGCGCAGAATATTCCGCCGCTTCCCGGATCCACCATCACCATCCACCTGCTCACCCCGATATCCAACAATGTTTGGACTGTTGGTAAGGCAAATCCCATCGCGTGGGATAACGCCGCGGATATCACGGGCGAGATAGATCTGGTTAACGCGACCACGAAAAAGTTCGTCGGCGTCATTCTCGCGGAAACAGGACCCAAACAGACCTCCTACACGTGGAATGCGGAGCAGGTCTATCTCGGGCGCTACAGTGCAGACGAGAAGGCGGTCATCCCGGGCATATATTCCATCCGTATTCACTTCGATGGGAACGGTCTCGGCGATCTGGTGAGCGGTCCCTTCACTATCGCGAACTAGAAAAACAAAGCATTATTGGAAGACGCGGACGCGGCGGAGCGCTTTGTGGTAACTGATCGCAAATCGGTGAGCCTCGTCGCGCACCTTTACGAGCGTCGCTTTTTGTACGCCTTTTGGAACAAGACCGATGATGTCGTTGCGATCCCGCTTGGGACCCTTCGCGATGCCAATGATCGGAACCTTGATACCGGCGCGGAGGAGTACGCGGCGGGCGGTGTTCACCTGCGCGAGCCCGCCATCGATAAGCACGAGATCCGGCATCGGCCAGTCCGAGCGGGCAAAGCGCCGCTCCAACACCTCCTTTAACATGCCGACGTCATTCGGCTGGAATATGCTCCGAATCCTGAACTTGCGGTATTCGTTCTTATTCGGTTCACCGTCTTCAAATACCACCATGGAGCCGACGGCGGAGGTACCGGAAATGTTCGAGATGTCATACCCTTCGATGCGATAGCCATTCTTTAGCGCCATGCCAGCGCTGACAGCTGCGGCGCGCCCCGCAGCGCTCCCCGTCACGAGCGCATCATTGTCGGAGATGAGCGCGGTGTCCTGGATGTGCCGCAGTGCGAACATCTGCCGTCGCAACGCCGCCGCTTTTTCAAACTCCTGTTTTTTAGCGGCCGCCTTCATATCCTTTTCAAGTGCGCGGATGATGCGCACCTTCTTTCCCTCAAAGAACAGCTTCAACCGCTCGATGTTCTTCAAATAATCCTCATGCGTGATCGCCCCTACGCACGTGCCGGGGCATAGCCCAATCTCGTAGTTGAAACAAGGACGCAACATCCTCCCTATCTCATCCGGATCGTGCGTGCTCCACGGGAATATCCGCCGGAGGATGCGCAACGCTTCGCGCGCGCTCGATGCCGAGGTGAACGGACCAAACCGTTGCCCCTGCGACGCCACCGCGCGACCGCCCTTTCCGCCGACCGCTACCGCGCCGGCGCCACGCACCAGCAACACCCGCGGAAATTTCTCGCGCGTGATCTCAAAATATAAAAAACTCTTGTCATCCTTCTCGCGCACATTGAACGGCGGCGTGATCTTTTTAATGAGCTCCGCCTCACGGATCAGCGCCTCGAGCGCGGTCTCTTTTTGCTCGAAATCGATATGGGAAATCTTGCTCACGAGCGTCTGGATGCGCATGTCATGGGGCCGCTCGAAATAGCTGGACACGCGCCGCCGCAGGTTTCCCGCTTTGCCCACATACAAAACACGCCCGGCGATGTCTTTCATGATGTAGACACCCGGTGTTTCCGGGAATTTCTTATATGGGACGGAGGTTTTAACCATTATTCCTCCAACAGCACGTACACCGCACACTTTTCGAGCAGCGAGTCGGTCCCCTCTATCTTTTCGTTGATATGATCCAGTGGGATCGGCGACTGGCCGTTCTCGAACATCAGCTGGTTCTCATGGATGTACGCCACCTTATGCCCGGCTTCGTTAAAGATAAAGTTGTTTTGGAAGTAGCCCAGTTTGTGACCATCCGCTTCGGAGCGGATATGCTCGCCATCGATCCACCCGATCTTAGCCCCGTCATGCCAGACTTTGTTGTCATAGATTTTCATATCTTGATTATAGCAAATAGGCCAAACGGGCTGTTCTTAAAGTAGCGGCCGCAGATACTCCCCGGTGATGCTCGCCTTCTTGCGCACAATCTCCTCCGGGGTGCCGGTGGCGATGATCTTGCAGCCGCGAGCGCCACCTTCCGGACCAAGGTCAATCACCCAGTCAGCACACTTGATGACGTCTAGGTTATGTTCAATGACGACGATCGTGTTTCCCCTATCAACAAGACGCTGGAGCACCTTGAGCAACTGATCCACGTCTGCGAAATGTAGACCGGTCGTCGGCTCGTCAAGCAGGTAGAGCGTGCGGCGCGTGTCGCGCTTGCCGAGCTCCGCGGACAGCTTAATGCGCTGTGCTTCGCCGCCGGAGAGCGTCGTCGCTGATTGACCGAGTTCCAGATATCCCAAACCGACCTCCTCTAGTATGGTAAGTTTGTCCATCAACCACGGGATGTCCTCAAAGAACTTTACCGCTTCTTCGATCGTCATCTGCAGAACATCGAAAATATTTTTGCCTTTATATTCCACGGCGAGCGTCTCGCGATCAAAGCGCTTGCCCTTGCACACGTCGCAGGTGACGTACACCGTCGGCAGGAAGTGCATCTCGATCGCGATCGTGCCGTGGCCTTCGCAGTTCTCACATCGCCCACCGGGGACGTTGAAACTGAAGCGGCCCGGCTTGTATCCGCGCACGCGCGCGTCTTCCGTTTCCGCAAAGAGATCGCGAATGTGCGTCCACGCGCCCACATATGTGGCCGGGTTGGAGCGCGGCGTGCGGCCGATCGCCGCCTGATCGATATTGATGATGCGCGTGATATATTCCATCCCAAGGATGGACTTGTACCCGCCCGCCTTGAAGGTCGCGTGATTCAATTTATCCGCGACGGCTTTGTAGAGCACATCGTACACGAGCGATGATTTGCCGCTGCCGGAAACGCCGGTCACTGCCGTGAAGCGGCGCAACGGGATATCCACATCTATATCTTTTAAATTATTTGCATGGGCGCCACGGATTTTTAAATATTCCTGCTTGGCATCTACCCTGCGCCGCGTTTCCGGCACTTGGATAAATTTCTTTCCGCGCAAATATTGCAGCGTGAGCGAATTCTGCTTCAAATCTTTGATGAGCGCCGGCATCGGCCCCTGCGCCACCACGTTGCCGCCGTGCACGCCCGCGCCGGGTCCGATGTCCACCAGATAATCCGCTTCGCGGATCGTGTCCTCATCGTGTTCCACCACGATGATCGTATTGCCAAGATCGCGGAGGTCTTTGAGCGTCTGGATCAACTTCGCGTTGTCACGCTGGTGCAGACCGATCGTCGGCTCATCCAATATATAGAGCGTGCCCACCAGGCGCGAACCGATCTGCGACGCCAGCCGGATGCGTTGCCCCTCACCACCGGAGAGCGTTCCCGCCTTGCGATCAAGCGTCAGATATTCCAATCCGACGTCCATCATGAACTTTAATCGATTTTTAATCTCGCGAAGCGGCGCCTCGGCCACTTCGTTCATGGACGCGCCGGCGAACTTCAATCCGGAGAAGAACGCATGGGCATCCTCGATGGAAAGCGCCGTGACGGTGTGGATGCTCTTGTCGTCGATCAGCACATTCAAACTTTCCACGCGGAGGCGCTTACCTTCACAGACCGGACATATCTCGTCCGACCAGATGTCTTTCGTACCAAGGCCATGACACTCCGGGCAGGCGCCGTACGGGCTGTTGAACGAGAACAGACGCGGTTCGATCTCCGGGAACGAAAATCCGTCGTGCGGGCAGGTGAATTTTGCCGAAAGCGATACCTCTTTGTCGGTGATAAGCGTCACCACCGCATTGCCGTACTTCAATCCCGATTCGATCGCCTCGGCGAGGCGCAAACGATTATCCTTGTCTTTAAAATTCATTCCTGAAGGCAACCGATCCACGACGAGGTCGATATCGTGCACCTTGTAACGCGAGAGCTCCACGCGTTCGCGCAGCGAATGATATTTACCGTCGATACGCACTTCAGAAAATCCCGCGTTCAGAAAATCATAGAGCATTTGGTAATACTCGCCTTTCCGGCCGCGCACCACCGGCGCCAAGATAACAAAGTTCTTTTTATCTTTATTCTCGTTCGAAATCTGGATCGCAACGTCCACAATCTCCTCATTCGTCAACTTCTTGATCTCGCGTCCGCACGTTGGGCAGTACGGCTTCCCGGCGCGTGCGAAAAGCACACGCAGATAATCGTAGATTTCCGTAATGGTCGCCACCGTGGAGCGCGGGTTGCCCGAATGGCTCTTCTGGTCGATGGAAATCGCGGGCGAAAGCCCTTCGATATCATCCACGTCCGGCTTGTCCAGACGTCCCAAGAATTGCCGCGCGTATGCGGAGAGCGATTCGATGTAGCGGCGCTGACCTTCCGCAAAGATGGTATCGAATGCGAGCGACGATTTGCCGCTGCCGGAAAGTCCGGTGAAGACGACCATTTTGTCACGCGGGATCTCAAGATTTACATTCTTGAGATTGTGCTCGCGCGCGCCCTTGATGATGATCTTATCGTGTTTCATATCATTGATTATCGCCGTTAGTTTCCGCAACGCTTTCCCCGTTTCCGCTTTGTTCTTTCCATAATGCCGAGTACAAACCGTCCGCATTCTCCAAAAGCTTGTTGTGATTCCCCTGCTCCACTACGCTGCCTTTGCGCATCACATAGATGCGGTCCGCACGCGCGAGCGTGGAAAGCCGGTGTGCCACCATCACCGTGATAAGGTTCGGCCGCGACTTCGCGATCTGATGGATTGTCTCGGTGATGGATTTTTCCGTGATGGAATCCAGGCTTGACGTCGCTTCGTCGAAGATGATCAATTCCGGATCCCGCAATAACGCGCGGGCAATGGCAAGACGCTGGCGTTCGCCGCCGGAGATCTTGATGCCGCCCTCCCCGATCTTCGTGTCCAAGCCCTTGCCACCACGCTCCGCGATCGCTTGTACCGACGCACTCTTGAGCGCGTTCCAGCAATCCTCGTCCGTAGCATCCGGTTTCACAAACACAAGATTGTCGCGCAACGTTCCGGCAAACAACTGGGTGTCCTGCGAGACATAGCCGATCTTCCGGCGCAGCGCGTCGTAGTCAACGGTGTCGCCATTCACGCCGTTCAATAAGATCGCGCCCTTGGTCGGCTTATAAAGCCCTACGAGTAGTTTGATCAGCGTCGTCTTTCCCGAACCCGAATATCCGGCGAACGCCACTGTTTCCCCGCTCTTGATCGTCAGGTTCATATTTGCAAGCGCGGTGAGGGCGCCACTCTGATATCCAAAGCCGACGTCCTTGAACTCCACTGTCTTCAACGAATCGATCGTCACCGGATGCGCCGGCTTCTGCTCCGAAGGAATGGCGAGGATCTCTTCCAATTTTTCCATACTGCCGCGTGATTCCTGGTATTGCGCAGCAACCGTGCCGATGTCGCCGAGCGGCGAGAAAATATAGAAAGAGTAGAACCATAGCGTCAGGAACTCGCCGAGCGTGATGCGGCCGAGGAAGATCAACCACAGCATCGCGAACAAAATGATGGAGCGCATCGCGTTCACGATCGTCCCCTGGGTAAAGCTCAGCTTGCGGATGAGCGTCAACTTCGAAAGTTCGAGCGACAGCACTTTGTTGTTCACATCGTTCAAGCGCTGCGTCTCCTGATCCTCGAGCCCCAAGCTTTTCACGAGCTCCACGTTGCGGATGGTCTCTGTGGTGGATCCGGCAAGGTTCGCGGACTCGATGACGATGGTCTTCTGAATGGCTTTGATCTTCCTTCCCAAAAAGAACAGCGCCGCACCCATGATCGGGATGACGAGGAAGTACAAAAGTCCGATGATCCAGTTGACAAAGAACGCGTAGATGATCACGAGCAGAATGCCGACGAGCGAAACAAATACGACGTCCACAAAGCTAAGGATGAGCTGTTGTGCATCAAGCCGCGCCTTCTGGAGTTTTTGCAGAAGCTCGCCGGAGCGCTGATCTTCGAACACTGAGTATGGCAGAGAGAACGAGTGCGCGACGCTGTGCGCGTAAAGCTCGGTACCCACCCGCTGAGCCACCACATTCTCGTAGTATTGCTGGAAATTCTTTGCGATGCGCGAAATAAGCGCCGCGGTAACGGACGCGAGCAGGAGCAATCCAACGCCCTTCAAAAAATCATTGCCCGATATGGAACCGATCTTTGAGACATAATCATCAATCACGATGCGGAACACCTGCGGATCCACGAGCGAAAATGCGATGTTGACCGCCGCAAAGATAAGCGTTAGCGATAACGCCTTTTTGTGCTTCTTGATGTAGTCGAATAATAGTTTCATAAGATACAAAAACGCCCTCGGTCGGGGTTATAGGGGTCTATGTAAAGAAAGTTTAGACCAGTTTGAGCGATGGGTCAACAAAAATGACCTACGAGCTATAAGGGAAGATGCCCCTGGCTATCGCCGGTTATGGTAAACGTGCCGATCACCTGGGACGTGGTGCCATCCGGAGCAACCACGTGAATCGTGTACGCGGTTCCCGGCGTCACCTCCACGAGGAATTGCGCGCACATCTCGGCTTTATTACAGACCGGTCCCAGCGTCTGCGGCACGATGAACGTAATAGTTTTTCCATCCGGCGACGATAAATCTTTTAATGATCCCGCCGAAAGGCCGTTCAGCGTCACCACGTTTCCCGTTGCGGCAAAACGACCGCCATTGATCGTGACGGTGGCGCCAATTGGGCCGCTTGAAGGATAAAGTGGCGGTTTCTTGGAAGGAGGAATAGGGGTCGAACTGGAGGGAATGGATGTTGGCGTTGAGGTTGTAATGGGCGGAAGCGGAATATGATCATACAGCTCCGGCGGGATCACCCCGGAAACATGCTTTTCGTTATATTGATGATATGCATAAAAAGCGCCGCCAAGCACGGCGATGCCAGCAAGGACGATCAATGTTATTGCAATAGGAGCAAACCCTCTGCGATTCGTATCCATATACATATAGAACGTGTTTGGATTGAAAGTGTTACTTCATTTGAGCCTCTCTCTGCCGGAGATTTGCTATAATGAAACTGGAAACCGGCTAAAATAGGCTGCCCACAATAAGAATGAATTATTACATCGGTAATTTCCACGAAGATCGCGAGAAAGAACCAGAGAGAAGAGACTGGCTTGTCGGCCAGTTTATGGATGGACAACGCCGCACGGATAAGATGTCAATAAAGTTTTGGCATTTTACCAAGGGTCCCACTGGTCATAAATCCAAGCATCAGACAATCGCTACAGAATGCACAATCGTTACCAAGGGTAAGTTAAGGGCCGAGATAGGATCTGAGAAGTTTGAGTTCGCCGCAGGGCAGTATGTTGTAATCCCTCCTATGGTCCCAAGCAATTTGGCTATAGAGGCGCTGGAAGACTCGGAGGGAATTACCATAAAAGCTCCTTCCTGCGATCCTGATGATACAGTAAAGCCTGCTAGATAAAAGGGTTCGGAACGATTTTGTTCGAACTTCGTTCCCTAACGCCCGCGCTTCTTCATGATCTTGGCATCCTTCATCACCTCTTCTACGGTCGCCGCTTTCTTGTTCAACTCCCGTATCTCATCGCGCAATATTCCCGCGAGCTCGAAGTTGAGCTCCTTTGCTGCCGCTTTCATGTCGCGCTCTTTTTCTGCGATCAGCCGCTGAAGCGCGGTCTTGGATCGCGGCACCGGTGCTGTTTCCAATCGCAAAATCTCATCAATATTCGGCAGGATGTCGGATATCTTCCGCACAATCGTGCGCGGCGTGATGTGGTTCTCCTTATTATATGCGACCTGGATCGCACGGCGGCGATCGGTTTCGCGGACGGCGCGCTCGATGGAGCCGGTGATATTGTCAGCATACATCACCACCTCGCCCTCCACGTTGCGCGCAGCGCGGCCGATCGTCTGAATAAGCGAGACCTCGCTGCGCAGGAATCCTTCCTTGTCCGCATCCAAAATAGCCACGAGCGAGACCTCCGGCAAATCGAGACCTTCACGGAGTAGATTCACGCCGACAAGCACTTCTATCTTGCCACGACGCAGGTCGGTCAAAATTTTGATGCGGTCCATAGTTTTCACGTCGCTGTGCAGATAGTTCACTTTTATTTTCTTTTCCTCCAGATACGCGCTGAGGTCCTCCGCCATGCGCTTCGTGAGCGTCGTCACGAGCACGCGCTCCCCTTTTGCCACGCGCTCCTGGATGCGCGGGATAAGATCTTCCACCTGTCCACGCGCGGGCTTGATCGTGATCTTCGGGTCCACAAGGCCGGTCGGACGGATGATCTGTTCCACCACCTGACCCTTCGGCGGCTGGCTCACTTTGATCTCATACGGACTCGGCGTGGCGGAGGGCCTGCAC
>CAZXCH010000021.1:0-11137 GCA_964639165.1 uncultured Candidatus Saccharibacteria bacterium
GGCGAGCTTGAGACACTCCAGTTTTTGACGGTCAATCTGGCATACGATAATTACAAAGGTAAGATCGCCATCGGCCGCCTCTATTCCGGCGAGCTCAAAAAGAACATGACGGTGGCGCACATCAACCGCGCGGGTGAGGTCAAGAAAGCGCAGCTTACTTCCGTGATGTTGTTCGACGGACTCGGCAAGGCGGAGGTGGAAACCGCCACGGCGGGAGATATCGTCGCAATCGCGGGCATCCCGGATGTTTCCATTGGCGAGACGATCACCGACGTGGAACACCCCGTTGCGTTGCCGACCATCCATATTGATGAGCCGACGATAAAGATGACCTTTTCCGTAAATACCTCGCCGTTTCGTGGCAAGGAGGGTAAATTCACAACGTCGCGTAATTTGAAGGATCGGCTTGAGAAAGAGCTTGAGACCGACGTCGCGCTCGCGGTGAAGCAGACCGACGCGAGCGACCGCTGGGAAGTAGCCGGACGCGGAGAACTTCACCTCGCGATCCTCATTGAAAAAATGCGCCGCGAAGGATTTGAGCTGGAGGTTTCCAAGCCGCAGGTCATCCTTAAAGAGCTCAATGGCGTAAAGACCGAACCGATGGAATTGGTATCGATTGAAGTTCCCGAAGCATACTCAGGCACGGTCATTGAGATGATGGGCAAACGCCTTGGTCTTATGACAAATATGCGCGTAGACGATAACAAGAACGCATACATGGACTTCACAATCCCGACGCGCGGCCTTATTGGCATCCGTAATAAATTTTTAACCTCAACGAAGGGCACCGGTATTATGAACACGATCTTTTTGGGATACGAACCTTACAAAGGAGATCTTCCGCCGTTACTGCATGGCTCAATCGTTGCTACCCAGGCGGGTATATCCAACAACTATGGTTTGGTAACCGCGCAGGGCAGGGGAATATTGTTCATTAGTGCCGGCGTGGCGGTCTATGAAGGCATGGTGGTGGGCGAAACACCGCGCGAAGGCGACGTGCTCGTACACGTGGCGCGCGAAAAGGAACTCACCAACTTCCGCGCAAAGAATGAAGGTCTCGCCGATCAGCTCGAAGTGCCGCTCACCCTTACCCTTGAAGACGCGCTCGATTATATCAATGACGAGGAACTCGTGGAGATCACTCCGAGCAATGTTCGCATCCGAAAGAAGTACTTGAACGAGAATGACCGCAAGAAAGCGGGCAAGAACTGGTAGGACGAAAAACGCATAGCGTTAAAAACTATGCGTTTTTTATTTTCCTCCTGAGGTGCGCGTATTCGTGAAGGATCAGGCCGACAACAACAATGTCGAAAAGCGTGATAAGAAACAGAAAGAGTGACGGGCGATTGGTCAACGAATAAATCTCGTATCCCACGAACAACGCGAACACGACGGCTGCGGTCGGATATGCCCATAGTTTGTTTTTCAGCAATGCCACCGAGAGGGCGAGTTTTGTGATGCCGTGGGCCATGAACAACAATCCCCAGAATGAGTTACCGGAAAGGGAGATTGTATGCCATTCATCGATGAGAAATTGCCAAAATGGATCTCGGGGGCTTTCCGCGATCTCGGCATGGAAAACCATGAAGAATAGGGAGTTGATGGCGGTATATCCGACGAAATAGAAGAGAATGCCCACGCATGCCTCAATGATGCCGTCCGCGGCTTTTACCAGAATGCCGATACGGAAGAGTTCGTGATAGTCTTTTTCGGGTAATAGTTTCATGGGTCTAGTATAGCGTATTACGTACGGTATAATAAACATTCAACGTTATGGCCAATATCCCCATCCTCGTCGCATTTTTTGCCGGCATCGTATCATTCCTTTCGCCGTGCATATTGCCCATCATTCCCGGATTCCTCGCATACCTGGCGGGGGAGTCGTCTTCCAATGCCGCGGCCAAACCGCCGCGCCTTGAAATATTTTTAAATAGTTTTTTCTTTGTATTGGGATTTTCGATCGTCTTCGCGTTACTCGGTGTGTTATTGAATGGCGTTCTTGTACATGTGGCGTATGCGGTGCAGTCTTGGCTCGCGTGGATCGGTGGCACGATCGTGATCTTTTTCGGGCTGTATCTCATGGGATTCTTTCGAATCCGCTTTTTTGAAAGTGACCACAAGCTGAACTTCGGCACGAAACTGAAATCGCGCTACCTCACATCACTATTATTCGGACTTGCGTTCGCGGCGGGATGGACGCCGTGCGTCGGACCGGTGCTTGGCGGCATTCTCGGCATCGCCGCATCCGCGCCCGGCGAAGCATTTTGGCTGCTGCTTTCTTACGCCATTGGGCTGGGCGTGCCGTTTCTCATCGTAGGATTGTTCGTCGCCCAGAGCGCGAACTTCATCAACCGCTATGCGGCAAAGCTGGAATACGTGAATCCGGTCTTCGGGGCCATTCTGGTGGTTCTTGGCGTGCTGGTCTTTACTCAGGATCTCCCGCTCATCGCCAACTTCGGTTTCGTGAACGATCTCCTGCTAAAATTCAAAATATAATATATCAATACCATGAGTACCAATAAAAAAATCGCATTCGTTGTTGTTCTTTTGGCGGTGATCGGCGGCATCTGGTATTTGGAAAGTCTCAAGGCCCGTCCGGAAAACTCAGGGCAGAATGGACAAGCGATCGACGTAAATAGCTTGCTTGCCGATACGACCAGCACCGCAACAAGCACCACCGGCAATCCAGCCAATCGGGCAAATATCAATCCCGCACTCGCTCAGCTTGTCGCCGCGGACAAAGCTGCCGGAGATCAGCCCGCTATCGAGATCGCTAACCCGGCCGGATTCATCAATGCGCCGGCCGGATTCACGCTTTCAAGCATCATTGGCAAAAAAGTGATCCTGTTGGATTTTTGGACGTATAGTTGTATCAATTGTGTGCGGACGATTCCGTATCTCGACGCGTGGTATCAGAAATATGCCAGTTCGGGGCTTGAGATCGTCGGCATTCACACGCCGGAGTTCGATTTTGAAAAGAATCTTACAAACGTGCAGAACGCCGTAGCGGAATACGGCATCCATTATCCGGTGATCCTGGACAGCAACTATGGCACGTGGAACGCGTACAACAATCTTTACTGGCCGCACGAATACCTGATCGACATGGCGGGATATATCGTGCACGATCAGGTGGGTGAGGGAAGTTATCCGGAGACGGAAGCCGAGATCCAAAAACTATTGGCTCAGCGCGATCTGATACTCGGCACAAGCGCGGCGGCGATTCCGACGTCGACGGTGAATATGACCCCTTCAAACCTGAACGAGATCCAAAGCCCCGAAACGTACTTTGGCGCCGCGCGGAACAGTCTGCTTGCTAATGGCACAGTGATGACAAACGGCACCCAGACATTCACCGCACCGGCGGCAAGTACGATACAACCGAACCGGCTTTATCTTGGCGGTACGTGGAACTTTGCGGACCAATATGCAACGAACGTGAATGCCGGAGCCACCATCACCTACGAGTATGACGCAGGGAATGTCTATATTGTTGCTGCCGGCGCACCCGCGGGAACGGTGGTGAATGTGATGCAGGACGGCGCACCGATCAGTGCGGCAGATGCCGGAACGGACGTACACAACGGCACGATCGTCATCTCCGGCAACAAACTCTATAATCTTGTTAAGAACGCGAGCGGCGGCGGCGAACACATACTTCAGCTTATTGTCGAGACGCCGGGTTTACAGGCATTCACCTTCACCTTCGGATAACGACAGCAAATTAAGGTACATATCAAATGGAAAATATAACAAATAATCGACAAGTGGCGGTGTTCGGTGGCGGATGCTTCTGGTGCACGGAGGCGGTGTTTGAAGAGCTGCGCGGCGTGATCTCTGTGATGCCGGGCTATACCGGAGGTAGTGTACCGAACCCGACGTACGATGCGGTTTGCAGCGGCGGCACCGGCCACGCCGAAGCAACGCGCATCATATTCGACCCATCGCACGTCACATACCACGATCTACTCACGGTATTTTTTGCCACGCACGATCCGACCACCCTCAATCGGCAAGGAAACGATGTCGGCACGCAATACCGCTCGGCGATATTCTACGCAACGCCGGCACAGGAAGCCGAGGCGGAAAAGTTTATTGAGGAACTGACCGCATCCGATCCCGATGGCCGGCCGATTGTCACCGAAGTGATGCCGCTCGGTGAGTTCTACGATGCCGAGGATTATCACCGCCAATATTTCAAGAATCATCCGGAAAAAGGATATTGCCAGGTGATCATCGAGCCCAAGGTGGAAAAACTGCAGAAACAATTCGCGAATTTATTGAAAGAAAAATCAAAATAACAATAGTAAACTTTTATGAAGACCGACGATGAACTGAAGAAGGAAAGTCCCGAACTCTATCGCATCGCGCGCGAAGGCGGCACCGAACCGGCGTTTACCGGAAAATATGTGGATAATCACGAGAAGGGAATGTTCAAATGCGCCGTCTGCGGAACCGAGCTTTTTTCATCCGATACCAAGTTTGATTCAAAATCCGGCTGGCCGAGCTTTACCGAGCCGGTCAATCTTGAAAAAGTGGAGTTGAAGACCGATAGCGGTTACGGTATGAATCGCACGGAGGTGGTTTGCAAGACCTGTGGCGCACACCTCGGACACGTCTTTGATGACGGCCCCGAGGATAAAGGTGGTAAGCGATACTGTATCAACTCGGTGTGTTTGGAGTTGGAGAAAAAGGATCAGAGTGCCGCCAGATCCAGCGCGTAGTCTATCTTTATCTGTTTCACAAAGTCCGGAACGTGGCTGACGAGGATCATTGCGCCTTCATAGCGGTCGAGTGCCTTTGCGATCACCGGAATGTGGCGGAAGTTGATATGATTCGTCGGCTCATCAAGGATGAGCAATCCCGGCGCTTCGAGCGATAATTTAGCGAACGCTACGAGGCCTTTTTGGCCTTCGGAAAGCGCACCAACTTTTGCGCGGAGGAGATCCGCATCGATCAGAAATCCTGCCGCGGTCGAACGAAGCCGGTCCTGGTCTCCCTCGCGCATGGCGCGCGCGAGCGTGTCCCAAACGGTGGCATCAAAATCGAGCGTGGAAAAATCCTGACGGTAATAGCCGATGCGGATACCGGGCACTACGACCTCACCCTTCGCATGGCCGGTGGCGAGCGCCTCAAGCAGCGTCGTCTTGCCGATACCGTTCGGACCGACTAGGTGTAAACGCTCGCCCTTCTTTAGGGCAATATTAACTTTCTTCGCCGTCGCTTTATGGTTTTTGATGACATTCACCGAATTGAGTTCCAAAATACGTCCGCTGATATCTTCCTGGCAGGGGATGGCAAAACCGCGAATGGTCTTGTCATCCTGGCGCACATCAACCACTTCTTCCTCAAGCTCCGCGATCTTCTCGTTCATCTTCCGCGCGACATCGCGCATATGACCGCCTTTTTGCGCAAAGAAGTTGACTTGTTCCTTACGATGTAAAATATCGCGCTGTAGGCGGACGTTCTTCATACGCTCACGCTCAAGCCGCTCGGTGATCGCTTTCAAGACGTCAAAATAATTTCCGGTATACTGCTCTACTTTCTTAGTGAAAATATCCAAATAGAGCACGCCCTGCGTGAATGCATTCAAGAAATCAGCGTCATGAGAAATGACGATGCATGTTTTTTTTGAATCGATCAAGAACTGAGTAAGGTGTTCGATACCCGCTTTGTCGAGATTGTTCGTCGGCTCGTCGAGCAGGAGCATGTCCGGATCCTGGATGATCGCGTGCGCGAGAAGCAATCGCGCCTGCTGGCCGCCGGAGAAGCTCTTCACGATCCGGTCGAGTGGTGCCGCAAGGTTGACCACTTCGAGCACTTTCTTGATGCGCGGCTCGATGTCGTACACTTTTTTGTCCGGGAACGCACTCTCAAAAAATGCCAATACGGTAGCATCGAGCTGGTCGCGGGGGATGACCTGCTTGGAAACGGCTTTCGTGAGACCGTCTTCCACGATAACATTGCCTTCCTCAGCGGGCAGGTCGCCCATGATCAACCGGAACATCGTGCTCTTGCCTGCGCCGTTCTGTCCCATCAGCGTGATCTTCGCACCGCGGCGCACCGAAAAAGTGGCCTCGCTAAGAATGGGCTTCTTGCCGTATTCGAACGACACATCGTTGAACCTGAGGATTACTTCATCGTTTGCCATATCATTACATAATAAGAACGCGCGGGATGCGCGTTGTCTGAACAGTATAATACTTTTTTAACGATTCGTACAGCTATTTCTTTGCCTTGATCGTGTTCAAAAGCTTCTGCACTTTCTTGATGCTTTCGTCGTCAATGATGGAGATCGCGATGACCTTCGGGTCTATTTTTTTAAGCTTGGTCAGTATGGCCTTCAATTGTTTCTCATCCACCACGTCCGACTTTGTCAAAAATAGATGCTCCGGTTTTTTGAGCAATGCCTTGCTGTATGCGCCGAGCTCCGCACGGATCGTCTTGTAATCGGCGACGGGGGTGAGAGATTCGGCGGAGATAAAATGGAACAGCGTGCGCGTGCGCTCAATGTGGCGCAGGAACCGCGTGCCAAGTCCTTTACCCTCGGATGATCCTTCGATCAAGCCCGGAATATCGGCCAGGATAAGCTCATAATAAGTGCCGAGGTTCGGCTCAAGTGTGGTGAAGGCATAGTTCGCCACCTTGCTCTTGGCATTGGTAAGCTCATTCAACAAACTCGATTTGCCGACATTCGGCAAACCGACGAATCCGACGTCGGCGATAAATTTGAGCTCTAAACGAAACTCGAACGACTCACCGGGAAGCCCGGGCTGAAATTGTTTCGGCGTCGTATTGCGCGATGAACGGAAAAGGAAATTTCCTTTTCCACCATTGCCGCCCTTCGCGAGAAGCGCACGCTCACCGACCTTATCGATCTCAATATCAATGCCGGTCGTCAGGTTGTGCGCGATCGTCCCTACGGGAACCTTCAAAACAAGATCATCAGAATCATAGCCATCACGAAACTGGTCGCGGCCATCGCGGCCATCCTCGGCCGCAAACTCTTTTTTAAATCGAAACTGGCCGAGCGCGGAAAGGTCCGAGACGCCAACCGCCACGACACTGCCGCCTTTCCCGCCGCTTCCACCGGCAGGTCCAAGGCTCATCATGTTTTTATTAAAAGCCACCTTACCAGCGCCGCCGTGTCCCGCCGAGATCCGAACGTTTACATCATCAATAAGCATTGCAACTCAATCGTACCGTATAAATGGATTAAAAAGAACCCCGACCGCATTGGCCGAAGTTCTTTTGTCGTTACCACTGGCTCGGCATTGATGCCTCGGCTTCTTCGGACTTGATCTGTTCCATTATCTTTTCCGCCACCTGCTCGGCAGTGTCCACTTCCATGCCGTTCGAGCGGGCACTCTCGGCATACTTTTCGCGCGTCGCCGGATCGGCGTTGATTGAATTCTTGCCAAAGCTCGTCGCGGTCATCTTGGGATGAAACACACTTACGATGATATGATCTTTCGCGAGCTCCTCGCGCGCGGTGAGCGAAATCGCGTTCAACGCGTACTTTGTTGATGCATATGCCGAAAGATTTGGATAATAATTCTTAGAGACGCGAGAGCTGATATTGATGATCATGCCGCCGCCGTGTTCGCGCATTTTTGGGATCGCAAGCTGCATGGCATATAACGGCCCATTCACATTCAGGTTCATAATTTGATTATATTTGTCGATGTCGATCGTCTCCGCCGGACCATACATGCCCTGCCCGGCGTTATTGATGAGCATATCGATCCGGCCGTCGATCTCCATCGTCCGATCGATGAGATTTTGAATGTCCGCCTGCTGGGTCATGTCGGTATGTACCGCAACCGAACCGGGAAGCTCGTGGGCGAGCGCCGCCAGCTTCTCGTCCGAACGTGCCGCGAGCACCACCTTTGCTCCGGCGTGCGAAAGCTTCCGCGCAAGCGCTTCGCCGATGCCGTCCGATGCGCCCGTCACAATGATTACTTTATCTTTGATCTCCATGGTTATTCCTTGGTTACTACATCGCCGTCGGCGATCTCTTTCAATTCCTTTGCCTCCGCACCTTCAAGCACCGCGAACAATTTATTCTGAATGATCATCGCCTCCGCGGTCCGATGAAGCTCCGGCTCTTTTCGTTCCGGATAACGAACCTGGAGTTGCGCCATTAATGTATGGACATCGCGATCGTCCGCAGTGATGTTTTCTTGCTTGCGAACCTCTTGAACGACGAGGCTCATGCGAAGATCGTCCTCGATGAGCGTACGCTCATCCTTTTCCAATTGCTCCGTCGTCTTTCCCATCTGCTTCAAATATTCCTCGAGTGTTAGGCCGGCGGTCTTCAATTGCTCATCGCGGTCGGCCAAAAACTCGAACAGTTCCTGGTCGACAAGCAACTGCGGCACTTTGATCTTCGCGTGTTTGACGATCTCCTTGACCATCTCCTCGCGGCGACCGTCCTTCATATGCAGGATTTTTTCCTGCTCAAGTTGCTTCCTGAGCTCCACGCGGAAATCCGCCACGGTACTGAAATTGCCGAATTGCTTGACCGTCTCGTCGGTGAGCGGGGGAATGGCTGCATCCTTTGCCACCGGCGCGATCATTTTTTGAATACGCAGAATTGCCTCGTCAATCTCCTTTTCCGTCACATCGGTAGGATCCTTGCGGTCAAAGATAGTTTTTCCGATTTTCTTATAATCGGGGAGTGAAATATTGGGAAACAATGCATAGCGGATCTTGAACTCCAACGGATTCTTCGGCGCGATCTTTGTAATGACCACCTGCGGCCGCCCGACGACATTGAGCTTTTCGTCCTCCACGATCTGAGTCATCGCGTCGCGAAGCGCCTCGTTTGCGGCACTCTCTAAAAGCTCCATCTCGCCGATGTGCTCACGTACCTTGTCGTGCGGCACTTTGCCCTTGCGAAAGCCGGGAAGGGTAAAATCCTCCGCCAGTTCCGCGAGCGCAACCAGCGAATATTCCTCCAACAGCTCCACCGGCACCTCCGCCTGAAACTCGATATCCCCGTTCTTCTCGCTCAGCTTTTTAAGTTTTGTATATGATTTTTCCATAGTCGCTTGATTCTACCGCAGGATCGGAATATTTCCAAATGTCGCCGATAGTTATTGACATGAAAAATGCGAGAAGGTAGGGTAATAGATGGCACATTACGATATAAAATGGAGTGGAGGTAGTAATGTCATTGCATCCTGCCGCTGTGGCAGAACCTTCGGAAACACCAGGGAGTGCGAGCGATTGTGAATTTGCGAATTCACTTGGAGAATTCGAATTCTATGCTTTGTTCAGCAAAGACAAAGTATTCCTCAACTGGATCATCGAACATGCATTTGAGAACGGTCAATGCGCTCATTGCCGAGAGATCATCAAGGCAAGGCACAGCGCCGCGTCCAATGATCGTTTCTGGATCGAGATCGATGAATACCTCGCTGCCGGACAACGGAAATTCGCTGCATTCCGACAAAAGCTCGTCACCTAAACCCAAAACCGCCGCACGGTCCAATTCTCGGATCGCGCGGTTTTTCTTATACTATTTCAACGATTTTATATTCCTGAGTCCCGCTGGGCGTTTCAAAGATGATCACATCACCCATAACGTGCCCCAGAAGCGCCATGCCCAATGGTGATTTATGGGAGATCCTTCCATGTGGGGGATCGGTCTCTGACGGTCCAACAATACGAAACGTTCTTATGGCATGCCCGGTGGAAAGTTTCACGGTTGATCCAAGCCGTATCGTTCCCGCGACATCAGCGCCGGAGGGAATCACCGCGGCACGTCGCAACTGGTCTTCAATATTGAAAATCTGTCCGTGCGTTCGGCGCAGAATCCCTTTTGCCTCTTTATACTCAGCGTTATCGGAGCGATCGCCGTACGCCGCGGTGCGCGCAGCTTCTTCAATGGCGGCAGGAAGTGATTGCTTGAGCCGCTCAAGCCGCGCTTGAAGACGTTTGATGCCCTCCGGCGTCAGATAGACGGGTTCGTTGTTTGGCGGGGGACGCCGGCTCCATTGTCTCCGTGGGATAGATATCATGATGTTCGGAGTAATACATGATAATATTACTCCATATGGCACTCATTAAAAAACTTATTCCGTTCCTGATCATCTTCGGAACCATATTCTATTTTATCCGCACGAGCACGCTCTACAACACGCGCCTTCTTCTCGCGAACAGCGATGAGACGCCATATCTCTATGCCGTCGTTGGTACCATTTTCGGCGTGATCGCTGCGTTTGCTATTCAAAAAGAATGGGATGAGTGGAATGCGCTCACCGACGCGGTGCGCGGCGAGGTGGACGGACTGGAAAAGCTCTATCTCTGGTCCAGCAATTTTCCGGAGAAGATAAAGAACGATATCCATAAAAATATCAAACGGTATCTCGCGCTTATCATCAAAGAGGGTTGGCAATACAGCGAAAAAGGCGAAAAGAGCCAGGAAGTGGAGGATGTGATCACGGACCTCAATAACAGCATCTACGGTATTTTTGACGAAGCGCCGCAACTGATGCCGACCTCATTCGCGCTGCTGTCCGTCGTACTGAACCATCGCTCAGCGCGCCTTCAGCACAGCGCCGAACACATGCCGCCGCTCCTCCGAAACACGCTTCGCTTCGCCGCATTCCTGCTGATTGGCCTTTCCATGTTTATCGCAATCAAAGACATCGCGCTCGCATTCCTCTTTACCGCGAGCATCGCAAGTTTGGCGTACTCGATATTCTTGGTATTGCTCGATCTTGATAACCCGCTCAAGCCGGGGGATTGGCACGTCACCACAAAAGATTATAAGGCGTTGCTGGAAAAGATCTCATAGACCGGTAAAAAAAAGACGTCGCTCAGCATTAATGCCGAATACGACGTCAGGATCCGCGGCGCGCATGCTTCAATTCCGGAAGATGAACTCTCTGCGCCTCGATTCGAGCGCAACGGGAAGATGTGCAAGGCATTCTCTGCGGAAGAAATATCCGTCCGAAGCGTAAGGCGTAAGCTCAGTTGCCCATCCCGCGAGATGCTCATCCGCGCTATTTACGATACCTTCGAATCGACGATGGCCTTTCTTGTCGAGGAAGATATCGACCCTTTCCGTCATCATCAACGGAGAGCGTTCAATGCTGGTGATGGTTGTCATCGAACCATCTTTCTTCGC